>PUOM01000168.1 GCA_003552795.1 Halomonas sp.
CTCCTCGAGCCAGGCCGCGAGGCGAGCGTCGTCGGTGAGCGGCACGTCGTGACACTCGACCTCGGCGCCCCGGGCGCGGCAACGCTCGGCCAGCCGCTCCAGCGCCGCCAGGCGCCGGCCGTGCAGCAGCAGCCGCGTGCCGGGAGCGGCATAGGCCAGCGCCAGGGCGCCGCCGATGGCGCCGCTGGCGCCGGTGATCAGCACGCTGCGCGGCGTCTTCACAGCAGGGCCTCCAGGGGTGACTGCCGGACGGTCAGCCGTTGGCCGGCATTCTCCACCGCCAGCTCGATGCCGCGGCGGCAGTAGAAGCCGCCGTTGATCTGGGTGGTGTGCATGACGGTGTCGTGAAAGCAACGGAAGAGGGCGTCATCCGGGGGCGGCGGGCTCTCCCAGAACTCGTCGAGGCTTCCCTGGGCGGTGAGGCCGGCCATATTGTAGATCGCCTCGCTGAGGGCGAGGGTGGGGCAGCGGTGCTCGAGGGAGACCATGCCCACGGTGCTGTTGACGGTGACGGTGCCGGCGGCGCGCTTGAGCAGCGTATTGAGGTTGCCGGACTCCAGGTAGACGATGCGCCCCTCCAGGGCGTAGCGGCGCGCCAGCCTGTCGATGACTCGGGGGTAATTCACCAGCCCCATATCCAGCGGATGGTTCTTGATGCAGAGCAGCGCATCGGGCGGGGCGCACGCGGCGAAGGAGCCCATCACCCGCTCCATCACCTCCTGCATGTTGGCAAAGGGCGAGTGGTCGCGAATCTGGGCGTCGGTATTGAGCTGCAGGGGCAGCAGAAAGAACGGCCGCTTGCCGGTGACCAGCCCGTGGATGCGCTTGCGGTCGCGGGGCTTCCAGAGGCGCAGCTGGGAGAAGCGCTTGAGGTAGCCGGCGTACTCCACCGGGGCGGTGATCGGCGCGTGGTTGCGGTAGTGCGGAAAGGCCAGGGGGTTGGCCAGCCCGGCCAGGTGGTAGAGCACGTCGTGGACGGCGCGCACCCGGAAGTTGGACCGGAAGCGCTGCGGGGCGGGCGGTTCGGGCAGCTGCCGACCGGCCTCCCGAAACCACGCCGGGTCGCGGGGCAGCAGGGAGTGGCCGTTGACGCCCTCGCGCTCCAGGGTGATCCAGAAGGGGCGGAAGTAGCCCTCCTCGAACACATGGCTGCGAATGCCCCGGGCAGGGGCGCCCTCGATGGCCGCGCGATGCACCGGGCGACGGTCGCCGAAGACGACCTGGTCGGTAATGGCGTAGCGCTCCCACAGCGACTCGATAAAGGCCGGCAGCGCGTCTAGGGGAGCGCGAAAGGTGCGCACCGGGCCGCTGCCGCGCCGCCAGTAGAGGGTGTCGCCGCCGTTGAAGTGCACCTTGACCACGCGGTGCCCCTCGGCGGCCAGATGCTGGCCGAGCCGCGGGTAGAAGGGGGAGCAGACCCCCTGCAGAAACAGAAAGGAGCGTCCCTGGCGTGTCACGTCAGTCCTTGTCCCATGCATCAATGTTTGCCAACGAAGGTGTTGCGATAGCGACGGTAGAGGCGCGTCTTCCACGTCAGGGCGCCGTGCCGCGAGCGCTGCTGCTCCAGCAGGCTAACGGCCGTTTCGGCATGGCACAGCTGGCCGCTGTGCGGGTCCACATAGGTGGGGTAGAGCAGCAGCGTGGCGGCGACCAGCGCATCCAGCGAGAGCCGGCGCGTGCGTCGGGCGCAGCGCAGGCGATCGTCGGTCAGCCCCCAGCCGGCATAGAAGGGCATGCCGTAGGTGGCCACTTCCTTGCCCCTGAGCAGCGCCTCGAAGCCGGTCAGCGAGCTCATGGTGTGGACCTCATCCACGGCATCCAGCAGGTCGGCGACCTGAATGTCGCCGACGTCGATATCATACAGCTGTTTGGAAGCCGCATCGAGTGCCCCCAGGCGGGCGCCGCTCACCACGTCCGGGTGCGGCTTGAAGAGCAGCAGCGCGTCCGGGTGGCGGGCCCTCACCGCCTCGAGCAGCGCGCGATTGGTGCGGATCTCGGGGGAGCCCCGGGCGATGGAGGCGTCGGTCTCCACCTGGCCGGGCACCAGCAGGCGGCGCCGGCCCCGGGGCAGGGGCGGCAGGGCGCTGCCCGCCACGTTGTATTTCGACAGCTTGAGTCGGACCAGCCGCTCGCGCAGCGCCGCGGCGCGGGCCAGCAGCTCCTCCGGGAACTCCTCCTCCTCGAGCAGCCGCTCCAGCTCGCTGGGCGCCGTGGCGTCGTAGTAGATGCCGAGGTGGTCGATCACCAGGGAGAGCGGCCGAGCCAGGTCGACGCCGAGGCCCACGGAGCGAATGAAACCATCCTCGATGCGGGCCAGGGTCAGCTGCCGCTGCCGACAGCGGCCGGCCAGGGCGTCATCCACGCCGCTGGCCCAGGCCAGCAGGCGGCTGCCGGCGGGGGCGGCGTCCAGCGCCGCCGCGGTGTCGCGATAGTGGCGCAGCCGGGCGGCGGGCCCCAGGAAGTCGCCGAGAAAGCCGCGCTTCCAGCCGGAGAAGCCGCCGGCGCTCCAGCGGCCGGCGAGGCGGTCGCGCTGGCGCTTCTGGTCGGCGATCAGGGTGATGGTCTCCTCCAGGCTGGCGGCTTCACCGGTGTAGGGGTTGGCGTAGCGGCAGTAGCGCAGATAGGCCGCGACGAACAGCTGCTCCAGGCGGCGCTCGACGCCGCGGCGCGGGCAGTGCAGGCGGTCGTCGGTGAGCCCCCAGCCGGCATAGAAGGGCAGGCCGTGGCAGGTCACGGGCTTGCCGGCCATCAGCGCCTCGAAGCCCAGCTGGCTGGTGACCACGTGCACATGGTCGACGATATCCAGCAGCGCCCAGGGGTTGAGGTCCTCGCCCACCAGCCGGCAGCGCGGGTGCCGCCGGGCGGCGTCCAGCAGGTGGCCCTGCTTCTTGCCGGCGATCACGTCCGGATGCACCTTGACCAGCACCTCGGCCGCGGGGTGCGTCGCCAGCGCCTGGTCGAGCATGACCTGGAAGCTCGCCTCGCTGGCGCCGCCGTAGCCGATGGAGGCGTCGCCCCGGGTCTGGTCCACCACCAGCACCCGCGGCCGGTCGGCGGCCAGCGCGGCGGGCAGGGTATCCGGGGCGTGGTTGTACTTGGCGAGGCGGTGGCGGCGCAGCAGCGCCATGCAGTGGCGGGCGCGCGCAAGCTCGGCGGGGGAGGCGTCGCCCGCGGCGATCAGCTGCTCCAGATCGGAGGGGCGGGTGGCGTCGTAGTAGATGCCGCGGGTGTCGACGACCAGGCTGTGGGGCTGAAACCCCGCGACCCCCAGCTCCAGCGAGCGCAGGAAGCCATCCTCCAGGGCGATATAGGGCAGGCCGTGTCGCTCGGCGTAGGCCCGGGCGCGCCGGGCGGTGGGCTTGCGCCCCCAGCCGAGAACCGCGTCCACCCGGCGGGCCGGCACAAGGCGGCGAAGCCGGGTAAAGCGGGTGTATTCCGGCAGCGCCGCCGGGAGGATCCTGATCCGGGCAATGCCGCCTGAGGTATAGCCTGCGGTACAGGAGGGCATCAGACATTCCGTGGCGTTCGGCAAGGCCCGGAAAACTACACGAAAGGGCGGGCCAGTTGAACCCTCCGCTGATGCATCCGTGGGATCGACGCGCAGAGAGCGGTGGGCGGCTCGATGGCCGGGAGGTGGCAGAGGGCACCCGGATAACAAAAGCGCCCCGGCGCAAGGCCGGGGCGAAGGGATCGAACATCTGCTTGTACTGGGAACCGTGGCGGCCTGGGCGGCGCTTCCCGCGCCGCCGCTGGCCTGGTGGGGTAGCAGCTTAGAAGTTGTACATCACCATGCCCTGGAGGCGAACGGCGTCGCCGGTGTCGCCATCGACCTGCTTGCGGCTGTGGTAGCCCGCTTCAATACCGTAGGACACGTTGTTGATCGGCGACCAGATATAGTTCAGGTAGATGCTTTCAAACTTCTCGTTGGCCGTGGCGGCGAAGGCGCCCTCATCCACCGCATCGTCGAGGTCCACGGTGGCGATACCATAGCCGAGGTTGACGTTGCCATCGCCCGCGGCAACGCTGATGCCGGCGGTGCCGCCGGTGCCCCTGACCTTGCTGACGCCGCCGTCGGCGTTGACGTAGCCCGGGCCCGAGGGGCTGCCGTACATGTAGCTGCCCAGGCCATCGCCGTGGGTGACGGAGCCGCGCAGGGTCACGCCCTCGGCGACGGCCGCACTGGCTTCGAGGTTCAGACCCCAGCCGGTGGAGCTCTTGTCGCTGTCCTGTGCGCTGTTGTAGTACTCGACTTCACGGACCACGCCGGAGGCCGCGTAGTTGAAGTCGCCGACACCGCCCTGATAGCGCAGGGTCAGGTGCGGCAGGCTGTTCTTGCTCTCGCCATCTTCACCGGCGGCGACGGCGCCGCCAATGGCGGTCGGCTCTTCCAGGGCGACGGAGAAGCCGTCGACGGTATAGCGCAGCTGGGCCTGGCGGCCGATATTGGCCTGGCCGACCTGGCCGGTGAAGTCGATGGTCGGGGTCATGCCCAGAAAACCGCCGAAGTTGGTCCAGGTCTGGCCGGCGAGGATGCCGCTCCACTCGCCGTAGGCGTGGCGCAGGCGAAAGTTGTTGTTGGCGCCGAAGAAGTCGCCCTCGATCATGGTCTTCAGCTCGCTGCCGCCGGCCGGCGTGGCGGTGGTGAAACCCAGGCGGCTCTGGTAGGCATGAATTGTGGTATGGCCGTCGGAGCCCGGCTGGCCATCGAGCCGGATGTTGCCATGGCCGACGGCGTTGCCCAGGTCCGCGTCGACGTCATAGATCATGTCGAGCTTGGCGTAGCCGTAAACGTTGGCGGTGGTGTCCCCTGCCTCGATGGTATAGGCCTGGGCGGCGCCGGCAACGGCGAGGGCCAGGGCGGAGGCGGTAAAGAGCGATGCGGTTTTTTGAATTGTCACGTGCTGTTCCTTGTTATGCGTAGTGGCGCCCCTCGCAGGCGGGCGCTCTTTATTGGCTGTAATGTATGAGCTGTTGTTTTGTGCCCTTACGCTTACGTCAGCTGCATCCACCGAAGGATGTAGGACGCTTGATGCAAGGTTGTACGAAGTTAGCCAGCCTGACCGCTGATGACAACACTAGGGCGGCTTTCTTAGACGAAAGCACAAGCGAGGGAAGGGAACTTTCCCGACGCGCAACGAAAGCGGCCACCCGGCATAGGCCGGGTGGCCGTTCTCTGCGTCAAATCTTGGCACCCCCATCAGGATTCGAACCTGAGACCTTCCCCTTAGGAGGGGGACGCTCTATCCAGCTGAGCTATGGGGGCCGAGCGCTGGGCATTATAGGGAAAGTCGGCGGGGAGTGGAACCGCACCGGGCGAGCGGGGGGCGCTGCGTTACCTTGCCGCACCGTTGGCCGCGTCCGTTCGCTGTGGGGCCCGGGCGGCGTATAGTAGCCGCGCTTCTTCTTCATCCGGCACGGACGTCCCCATGCTCAAGCGCCTGCTTCCCCTCTTGATCCTCGCCCTCGGCATCGCCGGTTTCATGGCCCTGCGTCTGACCCGGCCCGAGCCGCCGCCGGCGGTGCCCGAGGAGCGCAGCTGGCGCGTCGAGGCCCTGACCGTGGCCCACGCCGAGCATGTGCCGGTGCTGCCGCTGTTCGGCGAGCTGGTGGCGCCGGAGCGGGTCAGTCTGGTGGCGCCCATCGCCGCCCGGGTGGCCGAACGCCCGGTGCGCGACGGCCAGCGGGTCAGCGCGGGCACGCTGCTGGTGGCCCTGGACGACGCCGATCTGCTGCCGCCGCTGCGCCAGGCCGAGGCCGAGGTGGCCGACCTCGAGGCCGAGGTGGAGAACGAGCGCCTGCGCCACGACAACGACCGCCGCGCCCTGGCGCGCGAGCAGGAGCTGCTGGAGAGCGCCGAGCGCCAGGTGGAGCGCAACCGCTCCCTGGTGGAGCGCAACCTGGCGTCCCAGGCGGACCTCGACGCTGCCCGGGACGCCGTGGCCCAGGCCCGACTCAGCGTGACCACCCGCGAAAGCGCCTTGGCCGAGCACCCTTCGCGACTGGCCAGCCTGGAGGCGCGACTCTCCCGCGCGCGCTCCGCTCAGGAGGAGGCTCAGCGCGACCTCGATCGCGGCCGGGTGCTGGCGCCCTTCGACGGGGTGGTCAGCGGCGTGCAGGTGGCGCCGGGGGACCAGGTGGCGGCCCGGGCGCCGCTGCTCTCGCTGTTCCCGGCCGACGGTCTGGAGCTGCGCGCGCGGGTGCCGAGCCGCTCTCAG
>PUOM01000032.1 GCA_003552795.1 Halomonas sp.
AAACCGGGGTGCAGGCGTGGAAGTTCGCCAAGGGGCTCTACCTGATCCCGATGTTCATGGTCTTCAACCCGGAGATCATCATGGGCGGCCCCTGGGCGGTGGTGGCCTGGAACGGGGTGATCGCGATCCTCGCCCTCGGCGCCTTCGCGGCGGCGCTGGAGGGCTACCTCTTCACGCGCATGGCCTGGCTGCCGCGCCTGGCGATCACCGGGGGCATCGTGGCGGTCTTCTGGCCGAGCTTCACCGTCGAGCTGGTGGGCGTGGCCCTGATGCTGGCAGCCATCAGCCACAACGTGCTGACCTGGCGACAGGAGCAGCAGCAGGCGGCGCTCGCCTCCACGGGCTAGACCGCCGCATCGTCCCGGCAGGCAGCATGGCAATATCGGCTGCGCTGCCCAGCCAAAAGGGTCCCGCCTAGGCGGGACCCTTTTTCGTTGCCCTGCTTTCGGCGCACCGTTCGCCCACAGCGCCTTCAGCAGCGGGCTGCCAGACACGGACCGCTTCAGGCGGTGATCGCCTCGAGGGAGCGCTCGATGATGGCCAGCCCCTCCTCGACCACGGCGGATTCGGCGGTGATCGGCACCAGGATGCGAACGGTGTTGCCGTAGAAGCCGCAGGAGAGCAGGATCAGCCCCTGCTCGCGGGCCTTGGCGCAGAGCGCCTGGGCCATGGCCGGATCCGGCATGCCGTCGGCGTCGAGCAGCTCGAAGGCCGCCATGGCGCCCAGGTTGCGGGCATTCCCTACCGGGGTGAAGCGCTGTTCCCAGACGGCAAAGCGCTCGGCCAGCAGGCGCCCCATCTGCTCGCTGCGCTCGAGAATGTTCTCCTCCTCGATGGCGTCGAACACCGCCAGGGCCGCCGCGCAGGAGAGCGGGTTGCCGCTGTAGGTGCCGCCCAGGGAGCCGGGCCCGGAGGCGTCCATCACCTCGGCGGTGCCCACCACCGCCGACAGCGGCATGCCGTTGGCCAGGGACTTGGCGGTGGTCAGCATGTCGGCCTCGATGCCGCTGTGCTCCAGCGCGAAGAGCTTGCCGGTGCGCGCGAAGCCCGACTGCACCTCGTCGACGATCAGCAGGATGCCGTGGCGGTCGCAGAGCGCGCGCAGCGCCTTGAGGTACTCGGGCGAGGCGATGTAGAAGCCGCCCTCCCCCTGCACCGGCTCGATGACGATGGCCGCCACCCGGTGGGCTGGAATGTCGGTCTTGAAGAGCTTCTCGATGCCCTCGAGCGCCATCTCGTCGCTGATGCCATGGAGCGGGTTGGGATAGGGCGCGCGGTAGACGTCCCCCGGCATGGGGCCGAAGTCATTCTTGTAGGGCAGCACCTTGCCGGTCATGGCCAGGGTCATCATGGTGCGGCCGTGGAAGGCGCCGTCGAAGGTGATGACCCCGGAGCGACCGGTGGCGGCGCGGGCGATCTTGACCGCGTTCTCCAGCGCCTCGGCGCCGGTGTTGACCAGCATCGCCTTGCGCTCCGGGCCCTTGACCGGGGCCTTCTCGCAGAGCCGCTGGCAGAGCCGGATATAGGGGGCATAGGAGATCACCGCCGAGCAGGTGTGCATCACGCGGCCGAGCTGGTCCTGCACGGCCTCGACGATGCGCGGATGGCGATGCCCCAGGTTGAGCACGCCGATGCCGCCGGCAAAATCGATCCAGCGGCGGCCATCCTCGTCCCACAGCTCGGCGTTCTCGGCGCGGGCCACGAACTGCTCGGTGGGCGTCGCCGCGCCGTTGGCCACGAAGCGCTTCTTCAGCGCGTTGAGTTCGGCATTGGAGAGGATGTCACTCATGATCGATTCCTGGCTGAATGAAGAAAGAACGAGCGGGGGCAGGCGTCGCGCAAGGCGGGCCCGTCCGAGGCATTGCGCACGCTATCAGCTGCCGAGAAGCCGACCTATGGACCAATAAACGGCAACACTGGACCAATCTGGCACCCGCCACGCATACTGAGGGTCGACCTCTTTCCAGGACCCGGGCTGCCACCGTGACTCGAACCGTCCCCCTGACTCCCCTGCTCGAACGCTTCGCCCATCAGCCGCAGCGCCTGAGCAAGACCGCACGCATCGAACAGGCGCTGCGGCTGTCGATTCTCCACGACTGGCCGGAGGACAGCCGGCTGCCTTCCCACCGCATCCTGTGCGGCGAGCTCGGCGTGGCCCGCGACACCCTCGCCCAGGCCATGCGGCAGCTGTCCGACGAGGGCATCATCGTCACCGGTCAGGGACAGGGCACCTGGACACGACGCCCGAGCGCTCCCCACCCGATGCCCGTGGAGAGCAGCCCGCGCCTCTCCTCCCGGGCCGCCGGCATCCTTGACGTCCCCAGCGCCAGCGCCATCCAGAGCGGCGCCTTCATGCCCGGCATTCCCGACATCACCCAGTTCCCCATGGCCAAGTGGCGAGAGCTCTATGCCAGCGTCACCGTGCCGCGCAATGCCCTGCTGCTCTCCTACTCGGGCGGCGGCTACGGCCCGCTCAAGCGCGCCATCCGTGACTTCCTGTGGCGCTGGCGCCGCCTGGAGTGCGACACCGAGCAGATCATCATCACCGATGGCACCCACAACGGCATCGAGCTGTGCGCCCTGGCCCTCACCGATGCGGGCGATCGCGTGCTGATGGAGTCGCCCTGCTACTGGGGGGCACGCAACATCTTCAGCGTGCTGGGCGCCAGGGTGGAGCGGCTGGCCTGGTCGCCGGAAACGGGGCACGACACAGCGCCCTTCTCGGAAGGCGTGCGGCTCGCCTACTTCACGGGATCGCACCACTATCCGCTGAGCGTGCCCACCTCGCGGGCGCATCGCGAGGCCCTCTGTCACCGGCTGCGCCCCGACTTCGTGCTGGAGGACGACTACGAGTTCACCGGCGAGGATGGCGCCAACCTGATGTACGACGGCCGCTCGGCCCGACACCTGCTGGTGGGCTCCTTCTCCAAGCTGATGTTTCCCGGCCTGCGTCTGGGCTACCTGGTCGCGCCCCGGGCGCTGGTGGCGCCGCTCAACCAGCTGAGGAGCGAGGTGTTCCGCGAGGGGCGCCTGCTGGACCAGGCCGCCCTGGCGCAGTTCATCGCCGAGGGGGAGCTTGACGCCTGGTATCGGCGCATCCAGCGCGACTACCTGGCCCGCCAGCAGGTCATGCACGACCAGCTGATCCAGGTCCCCGGCGTGGTCAACGTCTCGCCTCCCAGCCACTCCATCAGCCTCTGCGTACAGTTCGCGCCCGGCGTGGATGACCGCCGCATCGCGAGCCGTCTGCTGCAGTCCCACCTCATCACCCGGCCGCTGAGCCCGGCCTGCGCTCCGGAGGATCCGCGCAGCGGTCTGATCCTGGGCATCGGCATGCTCTCCGGCAGCTCGCTGGCCGCCGAGGCGGTTCGGCTTCGCCAGGTGCTGACGCGCTGCCTGGCCCCCTGAGCTCCCGCCCCGCCAGGCGTCATCGCTGGAGCAAGACGCCCGCTTCGGGGCAGCACGACCAAAGTCCCATTCCCGGTCCTGCCGCCCGCAACATCCCGCCAGGCGCACGTCAACCCGCCGGGGAGGCCCCCAGCGGGCAATTGGTCCATTTCAGAAAGGCATTGGTCCATAGTTACCTCTTGCCGTTGCTGCTAGCGTTCCCGGGTGCCTGGAATTCACGCAGAATGGCTCAGCAGCGGCCTTCAGCGGCCTTCGACGAGAGCGTTAGCAGGGTAAAAATTCCGCCGCTAAATATAGAAATAGCTGAAAAATTTCTATGGTAAGCGATTTTGCCTTATGCTTAACTCGAAACGCCCATGCGTAATTGGCATCAGGTACAGGCCAATATCCCGACAACGAACAATCCGAACATCCGATCACGAAGAGGCCTTCATGAAACTTCCCACCCTCCTCAAAAGCACCCTGGCCACCTCGGTCGCCGCCTCTCTCCTCGCCAGCCAGCTGGCGTATGCCGACAACGTGCGTCTGCGCATGCACACCTTCTACGGCACCGAGATGGACGCCATTGCCGCCGACCTGCGCGACCGTGTCCAGGAGGCGAGCGACGGCTCCATCCGCATCCAGTTCTTCCGCGGCGGCGAGCTGGTCGACAGCGATCAGTTCGTGGATGCCGTGGCCCGGGGCACCATCGACATCGCCCACGGCGTCGGCAGCTACTGGCCGGGCAGCGTCGGCATCGGCATCATCGAGGGCGGCCTGCCCGGCGCCTGGGTCAACGTCGAGGAGGCCCGCGACATCTTCGAGGAGCAGGGGCTGGAGGAGCTCGTCGCCGAGGCCTACGAGGAGCAGGGCGTGAAGCTGATCGGCCGCGGCTTCGGCAGCGACTATGGCCTGCTGACCCGGGAGCCGGTCACCAGCCTGGAAGACCTGCAGTCGATGCGTATCCGCGCCACCAGCTCCATCGCCACGGTGCTCGAGCAGTTTGATATCCCGACCGTCTTCCTGCCGGGCGAGGAGCTCTACGTCGGCCTCTCCACCGGCGTGATCGACGGCGCCGTCTACGGCGGTCCGGTGGAGTACGAGCAGCTCAAGCTCCACGAGGTCGCCGAGCACTACACCGACATCAACCTGCTCAACCCGGGCTGGACCGAGAACGCCCTGATCAATCCGCGCACCTGGGAGCGCATGAGCGAGGAGCAGCAGACCATCCTGACCGAGGCGCTCGATCAGTACCTGCTGGACGTCCACGAGTGGCTGGAGGAGGGCAACCAGCGCATCATCGACGACGGCGAGCTGTTCGAGTTCGCCGTGCTGCCGGAGGAGGACTCCATGCGCCTGGCCGAGGCCTCGCTGCCCATCTGGGAAGAGGAAGCCGAAAAGTCCGAGCGCAACGCCCGCGCCGTGGAGATCCTGATCAACAACGCCATCGAGCAAGGACGGCTGAGTGAGTAAAGTCACCCTCTATCTCAGGGTGCAGGATGGCCTTTCCGACTGGGTCGGGAGGGCCATCTCCTGGCTGACGCTGGGGATCATCGGTGTACTGTGTTTCGAGGTCGTGGCTCGCTATATCCTCAACTCCCCCACCATCTGGGGACATGAGCTGTCGACCATGTTCTTCGGTGCACTGAGTATCCTGGCGGGCAGCTACACCCTTCGTCACCAGGGCCACGTACGCAGTGACGTCATCTATCGCCTGATGCCGGGACGCGTCCAGGCCTTCTGCGACGTGGTGATCTTCATCCTCGCGCTGGTCGTGCTGGCGGTGGTACTGCGGATGGCGGTGGACTTCGCCCACCACGCCTGGCGTATCGGCGAGTTCTCCAACCGCAGCGTCTGGCGCCCACCGCTCTGGCCGATCAAGGCCACCATCCCCCTGGCCGTGGCCCTGCTGATGCTGCAGTGTCTGGCCGAGCTGGTGCGTGCCGCCCTGCGCCTGGCCGGCGTCACCTACGTCGACCCGCGCGACGACCAGGAGGCCAGCGACTCATGAATCCTTCTTCACGAACCACCTCACGACTGGCACGCCGCCTGAGCGTGCCAATAGAAGGGCGTCACTATGGCTGAACTCGAGCCCCTGACAATAACCGCCATCATGTTTCTCTCCATGCTGGTGCTCATGGCGATGGGGGCCCCCCTGGCCCTGGCGCTGATGATATCGGGCATGGGCAGCGCCTACCTGATGTTCGGCCCGGGCGGCCTGGACCTGCTGCTGGCGTCTGCCTACAGCGCCATGGACAACTTCCTGCTGGTCTCCCTGCCGCTGTTCATCTTCATGGGCCTGGTGCTCGAGAGGTCGGGGATAACCGATGACCTCTTCGGCATGATCCACAAGCTGATGGGCAGCGTGCCCGGCGGCCTGGGGGTGGGCACGGTGCTGATCTGTGCGCTGATCGCGGCCATGGCCGGTGTCTCCGGCGCCGCCACCGTCAGCCTCGGCATCATCGCCCTGCCCGCCATGCTCAAGCGCGGCTATCACAAGCGGCTGGTCACCGGCACCATCATGGCCGGCGGCGCCCTGGGCTTTCTGATCCCGCCCAGCGTGCTGATGATCGTCTACGCCTTCCTGGCACGAGAATCGGTGGGCAAGCTGTTCGCCGCCGGCCTGATGCCGGGTCTGATGCTGGCCGGCATCTACATGGTCTACATTCTCATCCGCTGCCGGCTCAATCCGTCGCTCGGGCCTGCCACGCCGCCGGAGGAACGCTACACGGCCAGGGAAAAGTTCCAGTCGCTGCGCCATATCATTGCGCCGGGACTGCTGGTGGTCACGGT
>PUOM01000271.1 GCA_003552795.1 Halomonas sp.
ACATGCCGGCAGCCAGTTCGATGTCGGCCTCGGGAGCGTAGCCGTCGTAGTGCAGCACCTGAGGCTCCTCGTGGAAACCGGCGCCGATGCCGTGACCGCAGAAATCGCGCACCACCGAGTAGCCGCTGGCCTCGGCGTGGCTCTGGATGGCGCGGGCCAGCGCCGAGAGGCGCACGCCAGGGCGCACCAGGGCGATGCTCTTGTAGAGGCACTCCTGGGTGACGCGGCACAGACGCTCGCCCTGGATGGTCTCGCCGATCACGAACATCACGCTGGAGTCGCCGTGGTAGCCGTCGGCGGTCCTCACGGTGATGTCCAGATTCATGATGTCGCCCTTCTTCAGCTTCTTGGCGTCATCCGGGATGCCGTGGCACACCACGTGGTTGATGGAGGTGCACACCGACTTGGGGAAGCCGTGGTAGTCCAGGGGGGCGGGCGTGGAGCCGAGCTCGTCGACGATATAGGCATGGCAGCGCCGGTCGATCTCGCCGGTGGTGATGCCGGCCCTGACGAAGGGGGTGATCATCTCCAGCACGCTGGCGGCCTGGCGGCCCGCCTCGCGCATCTTCTCGATCTCGTCGGGCGTCTTGATGGGTACGTTCATGGAATCTCGAGGGTGGGGGGTGGTGTCGCCCGGGCGACTTCAACTTGTGGACGATCCATGGTATAAAGCTGCGCGCTTTCCTGCAATCGCCCGTCCTTGCCGCCCGCGCACGTCGGAAGCCTCGCCGTGACGGCCGCGCTTGAAGGTGGCGACATAGGTGGCGTCAAGCAATGTAACGCCTTGAAAACACACATGCACCGGCACATGGTCCCGGGTGCTGTCGCGGCTCCATGAGAGAGTAGCGGCGGTCGGATCCATGGGGTGCGTGGAGGCCTAACCCGATTTTCCAGGAGTCATCCATGGCACATGTCAATATGCGTGACCTGCTGAAAGCAGGCGCTCACTTCGGTCACCAGACCAAGTACTGGAACCCGAAGATGAGCAAGTTTATCTTTGGTGCTCGCAACAAGATTCACATCATCAACCTCGAGCATACCCTGCCGGCCCTGAACGAGGCCATCGATGTGGTCGAGAAGATGGCCGCGTCCAACAACAAGGTCATGTTCGTCGGTACCAAGCGCAGCGCCAGCAAGATCATCAAGGAAGAGGCCAAGCGCGCCGGTCAGCCCTATGTCAACCACCGCTGGCTGGGCGGCATGCTGACCAACTACAAGACCATCCGCGTTTCGATCAAGCGTCTGCGCGAACTCGAAGCGATGCACGAGGATGGCACCTTCGAGAAGCTGACCAAGAAAGAGGTCCTGATGGCGACCCGCGAGCAGGACAAGCTCGAGCGCTCCGTGGGCGGCATCAAGGAGATGGGTGGCCTGCCCGACGCCATGTTCGTGGTCGACGTCGATCACGAGCGCATCGCCATCAACGAGGCGAACAAGCTGGGCATTCCGGTCATTGGCGTGGTCGATACCAACTCCGATCCGGACGGCGTCGACTATGTGATCCCCGGCAACGATGACTCCATCCGCGCCATCCAGATCTACGTCAAGGCCATCGCCGACGCCTGTGCCCGTGCAAAGGAAGGTCGTCCTGACGAGTTCGTCGAAGTTACCGACGAGGCCGTTCAGGAAGGCGACAGCGCCGCCGAGTGATCGCGGCTCGTCTGGTCGCCAGCCGTCGCTGCGGCAGCCGTCGCTGCGGCAGCCTCGCGACGCTGGCCGAGCAGACGAAAAGGGGGCCGAGGCCCCCTTTTTTCTCAGCATTCGCCGGATCCGTCCCGGGACGGGTCCGCTATCCGTTGACATACAGATTCAGAGGTGAACCCCATGGCAGCTATCAGCGCCTCCCAGGTCAAGGAACTGCGCGAGCGTACCGGGCTCGGCATGATGGAGTGCAAGAAGGCCCTCACCGAGGCCGGCGGTGACATCGAGGTCGCCATCGAGAACCTGCGCAAGAGCTCCGGTCTCAAGGCCGCCAAGAAGGCCGAGCGTACCGCCGCCGAGGGTGCCGTGGTGACCCGCGTGGCCGAAGACGGCAGCTACGGCGTGATGGTCGAGATCAACTCCGAGACCGACTTCGTTGCCCGCGACGACAACTTCAAGGCCTTCGCAGAGAAGATCGTCGAGGCCTTCTTCACCGCCAGGAGCGAAGATGTGGCCGCGGTCATGTCAGGCGACCTGGAGGCCGCTCGCGAGCAGCTGGTGCAGAAGATCGGCGAAAACATCGGCGTGCGTCGCTGTGTGGTGGTCGAGGCCGCTGACGGTGGCGTGGTGGGCGAGTACGTCCACGGCGGTCGCATCGGCGTGCTGACCGTGCTCAAGGGTGGCAACGCCGAGGTGGCCAAGGATGTCGCCATGCACGTCGCCGCCATCAACCCGGTCGTGGCGCGTCCCGAGGACATGCCTCAGGAGGATCTGGACAAGGAAAAGCAGATCATCCTTGCCCAGCCCGACATGGCCGGCAAGCCCGCCGAGATCGCCGAGAAGATGGTGCAGGGCCGTCTGAAGAAGTACCTGGCCGAGGTCAGCCTGACCGAGCAGCCCTTCGTCAAGAACCCCGATCAGAGCGTCGCCGAGTTCGCCAAGGCGGCCGGCAGCGAAGTCATCGGCTTCACTCGTTTCGAGGTGGGCGAGGGCATCGAGAAGGAAGAGGTCGATTTCGCCAAGGAAGTAATGGAACAGGCCAAGCGCAGCTGAGGTCAGACGTTCCCGCAGGATGATGGCGTGTGCGCGAGCGCACGCCATCGCGTATCCGGCCGGTCCATCGGCCACCCGACATGCCCAGGAGAGATGTCATGCCCACATCCGATCACGTCGAGACGTCGCCAAAGGCCCGCTCCGCCAAGTCGAAGTACAAGCGAATCCTGCTCAAGCTCTCCGGCGAGGCGCTGATGGGCGAGCATGACTTCGGCATCGACCCCAAGGTGCTGGACCGCATGGCCCTGGAGATCGGCCAGCTGGTGGGGATCGGGGTGCAGGTGGGCATCGTGGTCGGCGGCGGTAACCTGTTCCGCGGCGCCGCTCTCAATGAGGCGGGCATGGACCGGGTGACCGGCGATCATATGGGCATGCTGGCCACGGTGATGAACGCCCTGGCCATGCGCGACGCCCTGGAGCGTTCCAATATCCGCTCCCGGGTGATGTCCGCCATCCCCATGAGCGGCGTGGTGGAGCACTATGACCGCCGTACCGCCATCCGCTATCTCACCTCCGGGGATGTGGTACTGTTTTCTGCCGGTACCGGCAACCCCTTCTTTACGACCGACTCCGCGGCCTGCCTGCGCGGCATCGAGATCGACGCCGACGTGGTGGTCAAGGCCACCAAGGTGGACGGGGTCTACGACAAGGATCCGGCCAAGCACGCCGATGCGATCAAGTACGATCAGCTCAGCTACGACGATGCCCTGGATCAGAAGCTTGGCATCATGGATTTGACCGCCATCTGCCTGGTGCGTGACCATGACATGCCGGTCCGCGTCTTCAACATGAACAAGCCGGGTGCCCTGCTCAACCTGGTGGTGGGCGGCGAGGAAGGCACGCTGATAGACAGAGGTTGACACCGTGATCAATGACATCAAGAAGGATGCGGAATCCCGCATGAAGAAGAGCGTCGACGCTCTGCATGGCAACTTGAACAAGATCCGCACCGGGCGTGCCCACTCCAGCATCCTGGATGCGGTGAGCGTCGAGTACTACGGCAGCCAGGTGCCGCTGAACCAGGTCGCCAACATCAACATCGAGGACGCGCGTACCCTCTCCGTGGTGCCCTGGGAACAGAGCATGGTGCCCAAGGTCGAGAAGGCCATCATGACCGCGGATCTCGGTCTGAACCCCTCGACCGCGGGCAACAACATCCGTGTGCCGATGCCGATGCTCACCGAGGAGACCCGCAAGGGCTACATCAAGCAGGCTCGCTCCGAGGCCGAGCACGCTCGGGTGGCGGTGCGCAACGTGCGTCGCGATGCCAACGGCGATATCAAGGCGCTGCTCAAGGAGAAGGAGATCTCCGAAGATGAGCAGCACCAGGCCGAGGATGCGATCCAGAAGCTGACCAACAAGTATATCGCCGAGATCGACAAGACGCTGGAGCTGAAGGAACACGATCTGATGCAGATCTGAGCAAGCCCGGGGCCGCCAGGAGGGCGGCCTCCTGCCTTCGCGATCCACTCCCCGATGCGAGACCCCATGACGCCACCGCTCTCCCCAGACCCCAGCGCCACGGATGGTACGCCTGCCACCCCGGGGGGCGCACTGCCACGCCACGTGGCGATCATCATGGACGGCAACAACCGCTGGGCGCGGGCTCGAGGGCTCTCCGGCGTGCGGGGGCATCATGCCGGCGTGGAGGCGGTGCGCGCCACCATCCGTCGCGCCGCCGAACGGCGGGTCGGCAACCTGACTCTGTTTGCCTTCTCCAGCGAGAACTGGAAGCGTCCCCGGGCCGAGGTCAGCGCCCTGATGGAGCTGTTCCTGCTGGCGCTCAAGCGCGAGGTCAGCAAGCTCCATCAGAACGGTATCCGGCTCTCGGTGATCGGCGATCTTTCGGCCTTCTCGGACTCGATCCAGAAGCACATTGCCCGGGCCGAGGCCAAGACCCGCGACAATACGCGCCTGCACCTAGTGATCGCCGCCAATTACGGTGGTCACTGGGACCTGACCCGGGCGGCGCGCCGCCTGGGTGAGCGCGTGGCCGCCGGCGAGCTCGATCCCCAGGCCATCGACGAGGCCACCTTCGCCGGGCAGCTGAGCCTGGCCGGCGTGCCGCCGGTCGACCTCTGTATCCGCACCAGCGGCGAACAACGCATCTCCAACTTTCTGCTCTGGGAGCTCGCCTACGCCGAGCTTCACTTCACGCCACGCCTGTGGCCCGATTTCGACGCCGACGCCTTCGACCTGGCACTGGATGACTTCCAGCGCCGCCAGCGACGCTTCGGCATGACCGACGAACAGATCGAGGCGCAACACGGTGCTTAGACAGCGCATCATTACCGCGGCCTGGCTGGCGCCGCTGATGCTGGCCGGCCTGTTTGGCCTTTCCGGCGGTTTCTTCGCCCTGTTCACGGCGGGTATCGTGCTGCTCGCCGGCTGGGAATGGACCAACCTGTCCGGCATCCGCCGACGCGACCACCGCCTGCTGCTGGTGGGCGTGCTGGCCCTGATCATGCTGATGCTGTGGCTCAGCGGCGCGGCCCTGGCCGTCTGGCCGCTGTGGCTGGGCGTCGTCGGCTGGCTGGTCAACCTCTACTGGGTGGTTCACTACCCCGAGCGCGGCGAGCAGTGGCAGTCGCCCGCCCGGCGTCTGGCCATGGGGCTCTGGGTGCTGCTGCCCGCCTGGGTGGGGCTCGTGGTCCTGCGCGACACCGGCGCCGTCTGGCTGCTCTTCGTGCTGCTGCTGGTGTGGTGTGCCGATATCGGCGCCTACTTCGCCGGACGCGCCTTCGGCCGCCGCAAGCTGGCGCCCAGGGTGAGCCCCGGCAAGAGCTGGGAAGGCGTGGCCGGCGGCCTCGCCGCTACCGCCCTGCTGGCGCTGCTGTTTGCCGCCTGGCAGGGTCTCGGTTTCGGCGGCGGGCTGGCCCTTTTGCTGGCGACCCTGATGGTGACCCTGGTCTCGGTGCTGGGGGATCTGCTGGAGAGCATGCTCAAGCGCTATCGCGGCATCAAGGACTCCAGCCAGCTGCTGCCCGGCCACGGCGGCGTGCTCGATCGTATCGACAGCCTCACGGCAGCGCTGCCGCTGTTCGCCCTGCTGCTGCTCGGGGTGCTCTAGGGTGGCCGCAGCAGAGCGCGACGCCGGGCGCCGAGAGGCGGTCACCGTGCTGGGGGCCACCGGCTCCATCGGCACCAGCACCCTGGACGTGATCGCTCGCCACCCCGAGCGCTATCGGGTCCATGCGCTGACCGCCCACCGCTCCCGGGAGCCCCTGCTGTCGCTCTGCCTCATCCACCGGCCCGACGTGGCGGTGCTGGGCGACGAGCGCGATGCCGCCTGGCTGCGCGGGCGCCTGGCCGAGGCCGGTGTGGCGACCGAGGTCCAGAGCGGCCGCGCGGCCCTGGTGGCGGTGGCGGAAGCGAGCGATGTCGACGTGGTGATGTCGGCCATCGTCGGCGCCGCAGGGCTGCTGCCCACGCTTGCCGCGGTGCATGCCGGCAAGCGGGTGCTGCT
>PUOM01000247.1 GCA_003552795.1 Halomonas sp.
AGTCGCCGGCTGGGCTCCTGAAAGTGGTGGGCCATGGCGTGGCTCAGCCGCTCGAGCTCGCGGTTGCGAAAGGAAAGCTCCGCGATCAGGCGCCGGTTTTCCGCCTGGGCCCGGCGCAGGCGAGCCAGCACGCTCAGCAGAATGACGATGGCCACCCCCTGCGCCAGGGCCGCCCCCCAGGCCAGCCATGCCTGTTGGCGCTTGGCGTCGCGCAGCTGCGCCGTCTGCAGGTCGACCTGCTCTTCGACACGGGCGATATAGTGGCGCTCGGCGCTGCTCTCGAACTCGCTGGTGTCGTAGAGCGAGGAGACCAGCACCTCTCGGCCGTGATAGTCCATGCGCTGGGTATAGATGCCCATCACCTTGACGCTGCCGTCGGCCAGGCGGTGGCGCATGAAGAGATGGTTGCGCTCGGCGGTGGCGGCCCGCTCTATCTCATCATCGATCTGCGCGGACGTGAGCAGGTTGATATCGCGGATATTGAACGCGGTCAGGTCGTCATAGCCGTAGAAGTATTGCGCGGCCGAGTTGGCGCGCACGATATCGCCGCTTGCCACCTCGATCATCCACATGGGCGTGGGGTGCGAAGCGAAGAAGTCGCGGAAGCTGGGCTCTGTATGGGGGGGCTCTGCCTGGGCCACCGGGCTCAGCAGCGTCGCGGCCAGCGCCGCCACGCCGGCCAGCCGGCGGAGCGCGCCGCGCCTAGCCATGGTCGCTGCCCTCCGCGCTCGATACCTCGTCGCGCGCGGGCAGCGTGAAAATCACCGTGCTGCCCTGCCCCTCGCCGGGCGATTCGAGACAAATCTCGCCGCCGTGGCGCTCGACGATCTTGCGGCAGATGGCCAAGCCGACGCCCGTGCCCGCGTACTGCTCCCGGGTGTGCAGGCGCTGAAAGACCTGGAACAGCCGCCCCTGCTGGTCGGCGGCGATGCCGATACCGTTGTCGCGGATGCTGACCTGCCAGCCCGCCGCCTCGGGCAGCGCCTCGACGGCCAAGGTGATCTCGGGCGCCTGGTCGGGGGCGCGGTACTTGATGGCGTTGCTCAGCAGGTTCTGGAACAGTCGCATCATCTCGTCGGAGCTGGCGACCACCTGCGGCCACTCGCCGCTCACTGTGACCTGCGCCTCGGCCTCACGAATCTCGGGCGCGAGAAAGTGCAGCGCCTCGTCGAGGGCGTCACGCAGCGCCATCGGCTGCATGGGCTGCCCCTTGCGACCGACCCGGGAGTAGTCGAGCAGCGACAGCAGCATGCCGTCCATGCGCTGGGCGCCATCGCGCATGTAGTGCAGCATGGTCCTGCCGTCGTCGTCGAGCTGGCCCGCCAGGTGGCGCTCCAGCAGCTGCGCATAGCTGGTCACCATGCGCAGCGGCTGGCGAAGGTCGTGGGAGGCGGCGTAGGCGAACTGCTCCAGTTCCCGGTTGGAGCGCTCCAGGGCTTCACGCGACGCCATGAGCTGCTGCTGAGTGGCATGTTCGCCGGTCACGTCGCGCAGGTAGCCATGCCATATGGTACTGCCATCCTCCAGCCGCTCGGGCATGGCGATACCCTCGATCCAGAGCATGCCGTTGTCGGGATGGTGGACGCGATAGGCGTCGCGCCAGAGCGTCAGCTCGCGCTCGGAGCGGGCGATGTTCTCGGCTACCCGAGGCATGTCAGCGGGCTCCAGCACGGCAAAGACAGGGGCGGCATCCTCACGGACTGCCTCGGGCACCACGCCGTAGATGGCCTTGATGCCGTCGCTGGCGTAGGGGAAGGCGCGACGGCCATCCGGATGCTGCCAGTACTGGTACAGCGCGCCGGGCAGCAGCGCCGCGTGCTTGCGGAGCTGTGCCGACGTCTCTGCCGCCTCTAGCTCGGCCTCCTTGAGCGGCGTGACGTCGCGCCCCACGCCCTGGATCTCCTGCAGCTTGCCGTCATCATCGAAGATGGGGCTGTCCTCCCAGGCGATCCAGCGCCAGCCGTGCGCGGTCATGGCGCGCTGCACCACGGTGATGCGAGGGTGGGGCGGCGCGAGCAGCGTCTCGATGGCTGCCAGGGTAGCCGGCCGATCCTCCTCATGCACCAGCGGCGCGAAACTGTGGCCGAGCAGCGCATCGCGCGACTTGCCGAAGAGCCGGCAGTAGGCGTCGTTGACGTAGAGAAAGCGGTTCTCGAGGTCGACGCGCACGATCAGGTCTTGCTGCGACTCCACCAGGCCGCGGTAGAGGCGCTCCTGCTGCGCGATCTGTTCCTCCATCCGCTTGCGCTGGGTGATCTCCAGGGCGATACCGAGCACCAGACGCTCCTCGGCGGGTTGCTCCAGCCGCAGGGGCACCTTGGTTGTCTGGAAGTAGCGCTGTACGCCGCTGGCGTCGGTGAATGCATCTTCAAGTACCCGCATGGTCTGGCCGCTGCGCATGACAGCACGGTCGTCACGTACATAGGCTTCAGCCTGCTCGGACTTGCCCAGCATCTCATGGTCGCTACGCTCCAGCATGGCCTCCTTGGTGGTACCGAAAAGCTGCGCGACTTGCTCGTTGACCAGCTGATGGCGGCCGTACCAGTCCTTGACGAACACAGGGGTTGGCAGGCTGTCGATGACCAGCTGCAGAAACGCGCGCTCTTGGTGGCGCTCGCGGGCCAGCGCCAGGCGCGCGGTCACGTCGTGGGCGGCGCCATAGATGCATCCATCCTGGCACATGGCGTACCACTCGATGTCACAATAGCTGCCGTCGCGGTGGCGGTAGCGGTTGATAAAGCTCGTTACCTTGTCCCCCGCGCCGAGCGCACCCATGGCGTCACGCGTGGCGTCGCGGTCGTCGGGGTGTATCAGATCCAGAAGATAGGCGCCCTCAAGCTCGCAGCAGGGTATACCCAGCACCCTCTCCCAGGCGCTGCTGACGTTGAGCACGCGACCCTTCAGGTCGGTGATCGCCATCAGGCTGGGGGAGACCTGGAAAAAGCGCGTAAAGGCGTTCTCCGCCTCCTTGCGCTGGGTGATCTCGGTATGCGTACCGGCCATCCACAGCGGCGCGCCTGCGTCATCCCAGGAAATAACGCGACCGCGATCGTGCACCCAGATCCAGTGCCCGTCGCGGTGACGCATGCGCACCTCGATATCGTAGCTGTCACGCTGGCCCGCAAAGTGCGCCTCCAGCTGCTCGTTGGAGCGCACCAGATCATCGGGGTGGCAGAAGGCCATCCAGGTCTCGATGGTGGTGGGCGAGATCTCCTCCAGACGATAGCCGATCATCTCGGCCCAGCGCGCGTTGAAGCGGGCCTCCCCGGTCTGGACATTCCACTGCCAGGTACCCGCCGTGGTGCCCCAGAGAATCTGCTCGAGGGCCTGGCGCTCCTGCATCAGATGCCGATTCAGCAGCGCTCGGCGGCGGTACAGGAGAACCAACCCGCTCATCGCCGCCAGCAGCCCCCCTGCCAGAACCGGCACCGCCCAGAGTAGCAGGCCGTAGCGCTCGCGCAGCTCGGCCAGCAGGGTGCGCGGTTCGTCGGCGAAGGGGGCAATGCGCAGCGCGCGAGCCGCCTGCTCCACCGCCAGGTAGTCCCTGGGCGGGGCAAAGCGCAGGCCATTACCGCCGCCGGTCTCCCCCTCCCAGCCGAGCAGGGCGCTGGCCACGCGTCGCTCATCGTCTTCCGGCACGTGCACCAGGGCGGTGAGCGGCCACTCCGGATAGAGCCCGGTGGAGTGCGCCAGGGGGAAACCGTCGTAGCGCCCGGCCGCGACCACCTCGAGAGCCGAGACGTCGTGGCCACGACCCCGCCAGTCCTCGAGAATGCCGCTGCGCACGAAGCCCGCGGCCACGTCTCCGTCGAGCAGCGCCCGCATCACCGCGTCGTGGGAGCCCAGTTCGCGGTAGTCGGCGAAGCGATAGGGGTCGATCTCCCGCTGATGCAGCTCATAGGCCTGGGCCATGAAGCCGCCCAGAAAGCGCTGCCCGGGAATCGCGATCGCCTGTCCCTTGAGCGCTTCGAGGTCATGAAGCTCAGCGTCTCGGCGCGCGAGGATGACGCCGGCAAGATACGCCAGCGCTTCCCCCTGCTCGTGCCTGATCAGGGTCGCCAGGTTGCCGTTCACTTTGCGTCCAGCACGCAGGCATAGCGCATGGCGCGGATTGGTCAGCACGAAGTCGAGCCGGGCCTCATCGACCGCCGCGTCCAGAGATTCGAGGTCCAGCACCTCGAGGCGCACCTCGCGCCCCTCCAGCGCCGCCGACATCACCTCGGTCAGCGGGGCAAAGCGCGACGCCACCTCGTCCGCCTCGCGGTAGGCAAAGACACCGAGCGTCACTGCATCATCGTCGGCAATGGCAGGGGGCAAGGCCCCCAGGGCCAGCAGCAGCGGCAGACACAGCCTGAGGACACACTGACGCATCAGACGTCTACCTTAGGCTGCATCGGCTGCTCTTCTGCTAGCTGCGCGCAGGCGACTACCCGGTTGCGCCCCTCGCGCTTGGCGCGATAGAGCGCAGCATCGGCCCGCGCCAGGGCACCGTCCGGGCGCGTGTCATCGACTTGCATCAGCGTCAGCCCCAGGCTGGTGGTGATCTGCACCACGGTGCCGTCCTCGAGCGCCACGCGCATCGCCTCGACCGCCTGGCGCAGCTTCTCCGCGACGTGACGGCCACCGGCGGCGTCCGTATCCGGCAGCACGACGGCGAACTCCTCGCCCCCCAGGCGGCCCGCGATGTCGGTTTCCCGCAGCTGGCCGGTAATCGCCTCAGCAAAGGCGCTTAGCACCACATCGCCGCCGGCATGACCGTAGGCGTCGTTGACGCGCTTGAAGTGGTCGATATCCAGCATCAGCACGCAGACCGGCCGCTCCGGGTGGCGCTTGACGCGCCCGTACTGGTAGTCCGTGGCCCGCATGAAATGGCGGCGGTTGGGCAGGCCGGTCAGGGTGTCGGTCATGGCCAGCGCCTCCAGACGCTCCGCCATGGCCCGGCGCTCGCTGATGTCCTGCTGCACGCCGACCAGGCGCTGCGGGCTGCCGCCAGGGGTGCGGCTCGCCACATGACCGGAGACCATGACCCAGACCCAGTGGCCCTGCCGATGCCGCATTCGCACCTCGCACTGCACGTTGGGAGCATGCTGCTTCAGATGTGCCGCCAGAGCCGCATCGAAGCGGGCAAGATCGTCGGGATGCAGACGTTCCAACCAGGCGCCCACGGGCTGGGGCAGCGCGATCTCGTCGGCCGAGAACCCCAGCATGGCAATGAACTGTTCGTTGAGCGACACGAACTGCCGCTCCGGCAGCAACCATTCCCAGAGTCCCAGATTGGCCCCCTCGATGGCCGCCGCCATGCGCGCCTCCGAAAGCCGCAGCCGCTGCTCCAGCCGTGCCCGGCTAATGGCGTAGCGTACGCTGCGCAGAAGGCTGTCGGCTTCCAGCTTGCCCTTGATCAGATAGTCCTGCGCGCCGGCCTCAAGCGCCTGAAGCGAGAACTCCATATCGTCGTGGCCGGTCAGTACGACGATAGGGATATCGCCCACCAGCGCCTTGCAGCCCTCCACCGTCGCCATGCCCGTCGAGTCGGGCAGGTTCAGGTCGAGCAGAATGACATCGGGGGCATCATTCTCTTCCAGGTGCTCGGCTAGAGCGCCCAGCGAGGTGAACCAGGAAAGCGCATGATCTATGCCGCTGTATTTCAGCGCATAGCGGATCAGGCCGGCATCGCCGGGGTCGTCTTCGACCAGGATCATCGTGAGCGTCTGCATGGCGATACCGTCACACTCGTTTTTTGTCCAGGGAGCTAGGCGCCCCTGCTCTGAAACCTTAGTTTACATTTATCTTACGCACGCTAACACCCCGGCCGCCGCAGCGTAGGCCCTGAGCTTTTCTAATCAAGCCGTAGACCAGACGGCTCGCGAGACGCTGGGGCCCCAACAAGAAGCGCCCAGCCGATGACTCGGCTGGGCGCTTCTTCTTACAGCTTATAGCTTACGGCTTACCGCTTTAATCCCCCGACGAAGTCGGGCCTTCGCCCAGCACCTCGGGAATGGTCATCTTGACGTAGCGGCCGGGGGCCGGCTCGAGGATCTCGAGCTCACCATCACCGGGCTGGCGGGCCGGCACCCGCTTCTCGGGATCGGCATAGCCGTTGTCGGTCATCCACGCCTGCCAGTGGGGCCACAAGGAGCCTTCCTGCTGCTCGG
>PUOM01000088.1 GCA_003552795.1 Halomonas sp.
CCGGGCGCCTGCGGCGCCATTCGCCGGGCGGAGCCCAGCTCCCACCGGTTGCCCCAGGCCACACAAAGTCATCTCGCTACCACCGAGGCTGTCGCTGCTGGTGGGAGCCACGCTCTGCGGGGCGAATGGGCGGAGGCCACAGCAGCGGCTGGCAACTCCGCCGGGCGCCTGCGGCGCCATTCGCCGGGCGAAGCCCATCTCCCACCGGTTGCCCCAGGCCACAGAAGTCATCTCGCTACCACAGAGGCTGTCGCTACTGGTGGGAGCCACGCTCTGCGGGGCGAATTGGCGGAGGCCACAACAATGGCTGGCAACTCCGCCGGGCGCCTGCGACGCCATTCGCCGGGCGAAGCCCATCTCCCACCAGTTGCCCCAGGCCACACAAAGTCATCTCGCTGCCACCGAGGCTGTCGCTACTGGTGGGAGCCACGCTCCGCGGGGCGAATGGGCGGAGGCCACAACAATGGCTGGCAACTCCGCCGGGCGCCTGCGGCGCCATTCGCCGGGCGGAGCCCATCTCCCACCAGTAGCTCCAAGCCTTGGAGGCAGGGTAACCACTGAGGCTGTAGCCACAACACCGCCGGTGCCGGGCGCCATTTCAACTCCTCGCCGAAAACGGGCACAATCCGCGGCCTGTTCGTCGACGAGAGTGCGCATGTCTTCGCCTTCTGCCCCCGCCTCCGGTTCCGCCCCACGCCGCCCCATGCGCCGCGAGCTGCTCGAGGGGCCGATCGCCCTGACCCTGCTGCGCAAGACCCTGCCGGTGATCGGCGGCATGCTCGCCATGATGAGCTTCAACCTGGTGGATACCTGGTTCATCGCGCGCCTCGGCACCGAGCCGCTGGCGGCGGTCTCCTTCACCTTCCCGGTGGTGTTCACGGTGATCAGCCTGGCCATCGGCATGGGCATCGGCACCTCGGCGGTGGTGGCCCGGCGGCTGGGGCAGGGCGACGTTGAAACGGTGAGGCGTCGGGCCACCGACGCCGCCCTGCTGGCGCTGGCCGTGGGGCTGACCATGACCCTGCTGGGCCTCGCCACCCTGGAGCCACTGTTTCGCCTGCTGGGCGCCGACGATGCGCTGATGCCGCATATCCGCGACTACATGGGCATCTGGTACCTGGGCGCGGCGGCGGTGATCGTGCCCCGGGTGCTCAACAGCATCCTGCGCGCCCACGGCAATACCGTCACCCAGGGGGTGATGATGGCGCTGGCAGCTCTGGTCAACGTGCTGCTCGACTGGTGGCTGATCTTCGGCGTGGGGCCCTTCCCGGCCATGGGGGTCTCCGGGGCGGCGCTGGCCACGGTGCTCAGCTGGGGGCTGATGGCCGTAGCCCTGGCCTTCCAGCGCGAGGTGCGCGGGCTGATCGACCTGGCCGGGCTCACCCTGGGCGGCCTGCTGACCTCCTGGCGCGAGCTGGGCCGCATCGCCGGCCCGGCGGCGCTGACCAGCGTCTTCACGCCCGTCGCCATGGGCCTGCTGACCCGCATCGTCGCCGGGCATGGCCATGACGCCGTGGCCGGTTTCGGCGTCGGCAGCCGCATCGACGCCATCGCCCAGATCGCCGTGCTGGGGCTCTCCATGACGCTCTCGCCGCTGGTCAGTCAGAACGCCGGCGCCGGCCAGTTCGACCGGGTGCGCCGGGCGATCCTCGGCTGCTTCGCCTTCGTGGTCGCCTGGCAGCTGCTGGTATGGGCGGTGCTGCAGGGGCTAGCGCCCTGGCTGGTGGCCGGCTACGCCGAGCGTCAGGCGGTGGGGGAGGTGCTGCGCGCCTTCCTGTGGCTGGTGCCGCTGGGGCTGGGCGCCCAGGGCGTGGTGATCCTGGCGGTGTCGTCATGCAACGCCCTGCACCGCCCGGCCCGAGCCATGCGTCTCTCCGTGGTGCGGCTGTTCGCGCTGACCGTGCCTCTGGCCTGGCTAGGCGGACAGCTGGCCGGCACCACCGGCGTGTTCGCCGGCATGCTGGCCGCCAACCTGCTGATGGGGGGGATCGCCTGGTGGCAGATCCGCCGTCTGCTGGGCGAGGTGTCGACCCCCGGCCCGGCCGGTGCCCAGGCGACCACCGGGGGCTAGCCGCGGCACGGCTGTTTCAGACGCTCATATCGCGTTAACATGAGCGTTGAATTCAAGGAGGGACGGTTATGAGCGCGATCGCTTCGCCCTGCGTGGGGCTCTGCTCCACCACCCTGGGTGACCCCAGCTGCCGCGGCTGCCAGCGCAGCGAGGCGGAGATTCGCGACTGGTTTGCCCTGGCGAGCGACGATCGCGCCGCGCGGATCCGGGAGCTCGACGCCCTGCGCGAGGCGGTGGCCGGTCGCTACCTGCGCCTGGTCGATGCCGCTGCCCTGGAGGCGCAGCTCAAGCGCCACCGCATCCGCTTTCGGTCCGAGCAGCCGGGCCTGTCCCGGGCGGTGGAGCTGCTGCGTGTCGGCCGCGAGCAGATCCAGGACCTGGCCCGCTATGGCCTGGTGCCCACGGGGCAGGGGGAGGGCCTGGCCGTCGCCGAGCTCCATGTCCGCCTGGCCGCCGAGCTGCGCGATGCCGCCGAGGCCCGCCGTCTTGCCGCCACGGCCGCTCCCGCCGTATCCGACCCCCTGTCCGCCCCATCCGCCGAGAGCCCGTGATGACCGTGACCCTGCCCGAGCCCGTCAGCGCCAGCGCCGACGATCTGCTCTCCACCGAGCTGCTTGATTTCCTGCGCTGCCGCACCCCGGATGCCTGGGTGGCCTGGGCGCTGGAGAACCCCGAGCTGCTGCTGATCGACCACGCCCAGTGCGAGAAGAAGGCGGCCTCCACGGCGATGAGCCTGCTCTATCGCTACGTGGACCAGCCGCTGCTGCTCACCAAGATGAGCCAGCTGGCTCGTGAGGAGCTGCTCCACTTCGAACAGGTGGTGACGCTGATGGCGGCGCGGGGCATCCCCTACCGCCACATAAGCGCCTCGCGCTATGCGGAGGGGCTGCGTCGCCACGTGCGCCCCGAGGAGCCGGCGCGGCTGGTGGACGTGCTGATCATTGGCGCCTTCATCGAGGCACGCAGCTGTGAGCGTTTCGCCCGGCTCATCCCTCACCTGGACCCCGAACTTGCCAAGTTCTATCGCACTCTGGTTAAGTCGGAAGGGCGCCACTACGAGGACTACCTGATGCTGGCCCGCCACCTGGCCGCATCGCCCATCGAGTCCCGGATTGCCTTCTTCGCCGATCGCGAAGCCGAGCTGGTGCAGACGCCCGACACGGCGTTCCGTTTTCACAGTGGCGTGCCGGCGTAAGACTGGCCCCATGCGACGCAGGAAAGACACCATGCGAGATGCTCCCGACCTTCCCGATACCCCACCTACGGATCGGCTGGCGCTCTTCGGCCACTTCTCGCTTACCCTCGGCGAGGATGTGCTGACGCAGTTCAGCTACGACAAGGTCAAGGCGCTGCTGGTCTACCTGCTGCTGCACAGTCAGCCGGTGAGTCGCGCGACCCTGGCGGAGCTGCTGTGGCCCGACCAGGGGCTCTCCTCCGGGCGCACCAACCTGCGCCATGCGCTGCACTGCCTGCGCCAGTCGCTGGGCGAGCACGCCGACGAGGTGCTGGTGGTGTCGCGGCAGACCATCGCCTTTCGCCTGCCGCCGCGCTGGCAGTTCGACCTCCACGAGGTGCAGCGCCTGCTGGAGGGCGAGCGCGACCTGCCGACCCTGGCCGCGATGCTCGAGCACTATCAGGGCGATCTCGCCGAGGAGCTGCAGCTCAACAACTGCGGCGATTTCCAGCGCTGGCTGGTGCAGGTGCGCAACGACTGGCGTCAGCGGGTGATCCGCTTCGCCGAGGCGGTACTGGAGCAGCACGACAGCGTCCCCGACCGCCTGCTGGTGGATCTGGTCAATCGCTTCTCCGGCTATGGTCCCTTCCACGAGACGCTGGTTCGACAGCTCGCCGAGCAGGGCCAGCTGGCCGCTGCCCACGAGCAGTACAACGCCTACCTGCAGCTGCTGGCGCTCTCCGGTCAGCAGCCGGAGCCCGCTTTCCTGCAGCTGGCTCGCTACTGGTCCGACTCTCACGCCGACGTGGCCGCCAACGGCGGTCTGGGCTTCTCCCGCACCCTGGCGGCCGACAGCGCGCCGCTGCGCGAGGAGGAGATCGAGCAGCGTCAGCTCTCGGTCATGGCCATTCGCCTGCGCCTGAAGGGCGATCTCTCCAGCCGTCCCGCCAGCCGCGCCTGCCTGATGCTGCAGGTCGAGCTGCTGCGCTGGCTGGAGGAGCAGTGTCACCATCTGGGCGGCTTCTGGCTGCCCGGCGCCACCGGTGGTCTGGGCCTGGCCTGCTTCGGCACCCACGGGCCCGCCCACCAGCTCGCCGAGCTGGTGGCGCTCTACGAACACTGCCGGCGGATGCTTCCCGAGGAGAGTCGTCGCCACTGGGACGGCGAGGGCGAGCCGCCCCGGGTCGAGCTGGCCGCGGGCCTCAACAGCGGTCAGGTGGTCTACCTGCCGGAGCGTGGCCTGGTCGATCCGCTGGGCCAGGTCACCCAGGGCTCCCTGGAGCTGATGGCCGCTGCCGAGGGCAGCGAGCTGGTGATCTCCCAGGAGGCGAGCCAGCACATGCCGCCGGCGCTGGATCTGCAGCCGCGGCTCAGCTCCCGGCTGGTGGCCAGCGATGGCAGGGTGCGCCTGCGTGCCCTGGTCCTGGGCGCCAACGAAGGCGGCCGCGAGGCGCTGCCGCCCAGCCTGGTGGGCCGCGAGACACAGCTGCGCACCCTGCGCGACGCCCTGGCGCGGGCCGGCATCGGCCTGCGCCAGAGCGTGCTGGTGCGCGGTCCCTCCGGCATGGGCAAGTCGGCGCTGATGGTCGGCTTTCGCCAGCTCGAACAGAGCCGTGATGCCGCGATCTGCTGGCAGCCCACCACGCGGCTCTCGGTGCAGGAGCCCTACGGCGTGGCCCGCCAGCTGCTGCGCTGGCGCCTGAAGGGGCCGATCACGCCCGAGACGCTGGCAGAGCTTCGCCAGAGCCTGGCGCTGCCCGAGCTCGACGATGCCCGCCAGCAGCTGCTCGAGGAGGCCCTGGGCGCCCGCGAGTCACGTGAGGTGGCCGTGCTCACCCAGAGCGGCGAGGCGGTGGAGCTGGTGGTGGGGCTGCTGCAGCGTCTCATCATGGCCTTTGCCGCCGAACGCACCCTGGTGCTGATGATCGACGACCTGCAGTGGCTCGACGAGCCGAGTTTCAAGCTGATGGCCGGGCTGCAGGCGCGCCTGCCGATCAACTGCGCCTTCATGCTGGTCGCCAGCCACCACGGCCGCGAGGCGCTGCCGGCGCGGCTGCACTGGGACCAGCAGATCACCCTGGGCCGGCTCGATCCCATGCAGTCCTCGCGGCTGCTCTCCCAGCTGGCACGGCGCTATCGCATCCACCTGAGCCCGCGCCTGCGCGGCCAGATCATCGAGCGCTGCGACGGCGTGCCGCTCTATCTGCAGGAGATATGCCGGCGGGTCGACATGGATCGCCGCGAGGGGCGCAGCGTCCATCTGGACGAGCTGCCCCACGGGCTGCTCGGCCTGCTGGCCAGCCGCATCGACCAGCTCGACACCGACCGAGAGGTGGCCCATGCGGCCGCGGTGCTGGGGCGGCGCTTCCGCTTCGACTTCCTGGTCGAGTGCAGCGGCTGGGATAAGCCGCGTCTCGGCCAGGCGCTGGAGCAGATGCGCCGCCTGGAGATCATCGAGCCGGTGGAGGGCGACGAGGACGGCCGCGAATACCAGTTCACCCATCAGCTGCTGCAGGAAGCCGCCTATCTCTCCTGCCCCCGGGACGTGCGCACGGCGATCCATCGCCAGGTCGTTACGCTGATCGAAGAGCGCTTCCCGATGTGGATCAGCCGCCACCCCGGCGACTTTGCCACCCACCTGCGGCGCAGCGGCCATTACGCCCGCGGCGCACGCTACTACGAGCTGGCGGCCCGCGAGGCGCTCAAGGTCAGTGCCAACCGCACCGCGCTGAAGATGGCCGATCTCGGCCTGGTCAGCCTGCGTCAGGTGGAGGATCAGGCGGAGCGCGAGATCAGCCTGCTTACCGTGCGTGGCCAGGCCGCCTTCGCCCTGGAGGGCCACGGCTCGCCCACCGCCCACGAGAGCTTCGTGCGCGCCCGGGATCTGCTGCGGCAGGTCAA
>PUOM01000301.1 GCA_003552795.1 Halomonas sp.
CCGCACGTACCGCCGGCGTCAGATGGTTGAGTCCGGCATAGCCGATGGCGGTGGGCTCCGCCGCCACCGCCGCCACCACCGCCGCCGAGCCGGGGTGCTCGTTGACGTCGAGCCGAAAGCGACCGCCGCACAGCCCGCGCAGCCGGAAGAGGTCGTGGGTGCCCGAGGCCACGTTGCGACCATGCAGCGAGATTCGCCCCCTGGGAAGATCGACATCCAGCTGTGACCAGCGCTCGATGGGCGTCGCTCCGCCACACTGCCGGGACGCCGAGAAGAGCGCATCCAGCTCGGCCAGGGTCAGGCTCTTCAGCGGATTGTGGCGATGCACCACCACCGCCAGGGCGTCACGAGCCACCTCGAGCTCCAGCGGCGGGTAGCCGTGGCGCGCCACGAAGGCCGCCCGCTCGGCATCGCTCATGGGGCGCGACATGGGTCCCAGACGGGTCGTACCGGCGATCAGCGCCGTGGGCGCGCTGGCGGAACCGCTGGCCTGCAGCTGCAGGCGCACGCCAGGGTGCTGCTCGGCAAGGGCCTCGCCCCAGCGCAGCATCAGCCCCGCCAGGGTATCGGAGCCCACCGCCCCCAGGGTGCCGGCCACCCCATCGGCATCCGCCTGGACAGCTCCCGGCACCACGACCAGCACCAGCAGCGTCAACCAACATCTCGCCACCCGCCGCCAGGCGTGCAGCCAGCCGGCACGGCGCGGCCCCTGGCCGCAGGCCTGGGTGCCGCGCTGGTGAGCCGCGGTGACTGCATATACCATGGCCCCCGATTCAGACATCCGTATGCCTCTTGTCGCTTACGGTCACAATAACAAGCCAGGATGATGACATTTTCATGACGGACCTCGACGACATTCCCGCTCCCCGGGGCGACCTCACCCTGAAACTGCTGGCCAGCCGCCAGGACACCAATCTGCACGGCGATATCGCCGGCGGCTGGCTGGTGGCCCACATGGACCAGGCCGCCGAGCTGGCCGCCGGCCGCGAGGCCCATGGCCGCACCGCCACCGTGGCCATCGAGGCCATGGATTTCCTCTGTCCGGTGCGGGTGGGCTCGATGGTCAACATCTACACCACCGTGCGCGAGATCGGCCACAGCTCGATCCGCATCGACGTGGAGGTATGGATCCGCCAGCCCCAGGAGCGGGATCCCCGGGAACTGCACAAGGTGACCGAGGCCAGCTTCGTGATGGTGGCGCTTGACGACAAGGGCCGCATCCGCGCCGTGCATGAGTAGCCGCTCCGCTCCCCATATGCGCCGGGGGCGCCAGTTGGCGCCCCCGGTATCGTGTCAGCCAGAGAGCGGTATCAGGCGCCGACGGTCTCGCGACCCTTCAGATAGGAATACTCGCCGATGTCGCTGAACGGCCGCACCAGCTTCTGGAAGGCCAGATAGGAGTCATAGACCTTCTTCGACTCCGGGTCGCTGTCGACCTGCGCCTGGACCACCTCCATGGAGGAGTCGTACAGCGCCTGCATGACGTCCTCCGGGAAGGTGCGCAGCTCGACGCCATGCTCGTCGACCAGGGTCTCCAGAGCCTGGGCGTTGCGATAGGCGAACTCGCTGATCATCGCCAGATTGGCGGCTTTGGCCGCCTCGCGCACCACCGCCTTGAGATCGTCCGGCAGGGCGTTCCAGGCATCCAGGTTGACGGTGCCCTCGAGCACCGCAGTGGGCTCGTTCCACACCGAGGTGTAGTAGTAGTCGGCCACCTGGTGCAGGCCCAGGGCCATGTCGTTGTAGGGGCCGACCCAGTCGGCGGCATCCAGCACGCCGGTCTGCAGGGAGGTGAAGATCTCGGAGGCCGGCATGTTCACGGTGGTGACGCCGATCCGGTTCATCGCCTCGCCGGCCAGGCCCGGCAGGCGCAGGCGGATGCCCTGCATGTCCGAGAGGGAATTGACCTCCTTCTTGAACCAGCCGGCCATCTGGGCGCCGGTGTTGCCCACTGCGAAGGGCTTGAGGTTGTGCTTGGCGTAGACCTCGTCCCACAGCTCCTGGCCGCCGCCGTGATAGAGCCAGGCATTGGTTTCGGTGGTGTTCATGCCGAAGGGCACCGCGGTGAAGAACTGGGAGGCGGCCACCTTGCCGCGCCAGTAGTAGGCGGCGGAGTGCCCCATCTCGGCGGTGCCGGCGGCCACGGCGTCGAACACCTCCATGGCCGGCACCAGCTCACCGGCACCGTGCACGCGGATGCGCATGCGCCCGCCGGAGAGCGCCTCCACGCGCTGGGCGAATTCGTTGGCGCCGGTACCCAGCGCCGGGAAATTCTTCGGCCAGGAGGTGACCATGTCCCAGGTGATCGTCTCCTGGGCCTGGGCGGTGGAGACGAAGGGAGCGGCGGCGACACCGGCGGCACCGGCACCGAGGGTCTTCAGAAAGTTGCGGCGTTGCATGGCGGCATGACTCCGAAAGGCTTGTTATGTTGTGGGGCGCCGCGCGGCGTGACGACGTGCGGCAGTGTCCGCCGGCCAGTATGCGCCAAGGCCGAATTGCCCCACAAGACAGTGGCCTGCCGGAAACGTCAACGGAAAGCCGCCGAACGCCCTCGGGCAGCGCCGTCGATCAAAGCGGGGTCAGCTTGGCGAAGCCCAGCACCAGCCACTTGTCGCCCTCTCCTTCGAAGCTGACATGGACCCGGGCGCGCTCGCCCTCACCCTCGGCGTTGAGGATCACCCCCTCGCCGAACACCGGATGGTGAACCCGCTGGCCCAGGGACAGCGACGGCAGGTCGCCGCCGCCCTCCACCTCGGTCTGACGAAGGCCCCCGGGACGGGCAGTGACCGGACGCTTGATCTGACCGCGCAGGCGCACCTCCTCCAGGTACTGCTCGGGGATCTCGCGCAGGAAGCGCGAGGCGCGCTGGAAGGTCTCCTTGCCATGCAGGCGACGGATCTCGGCGTGGGTCAGGTAGAGTTTCTTCATCGCGCGGGTCAGGCCCACGTAGCAGAGCCGGCGCTCCTCCTCCAGGCGACCCGGCTCCTCCGCCGACATGCGGTGGGGGAAGAGCCCCTCCTCCACGCCGGCGATGAACACCACCGGGAACTCCAGCCCCTTGGCGGCGTGCAGGGTCATCAGCTGCACGCCGTCCTCGAACTCGTCCGCCTCGTGTTCGCCGGCGTTGAGCGCCGCCTCGGAGAGGAAGGCCTCCAGCGCCGCAGCCCCCTCGCCGGCCTCGGGGGGATCGAAGGACTCTCCCTGGGTAAAGGCGCGGGCGGCGTTGATCAGCTCTTCAAGGTTCTCGACCCGAGCCTGGCCCTTCTCGCCCTTCTCGCTGCGGTGATGCTCGATCAGCCCGGTGACCTCGGTGACGTGGTCGATGATCTCATGGAGGTCGAGCCCTGCGGTATCGTTGTCGAGCCGCTCGATAAGCTCGGCGAAGGCCTGTACGACGCTGCCGGCGCGCCCCTTGAGCGAGCCGTCGCTCACGCCGTCGTGGAGCGCCTGCCACAGCGAGACGCCGCTCTCCCGAGCCCGGTTGCGCAGCAGCTCCACGGTGCGGGTGCCGATGCCCCGGGCCGGCACGTTGATCACCCGCTCCAGGGAGGCGTCATCATCGCGGTTGAGCAGCAGGCGCAGGTAGGCCAGGGCGTTCTTGATCTCCAGACGCTCGTAGAAGCGATGGCCGCCGTAGATGCGGTAGGGCACCCCCTGGCGGATCAGGGTCTCCTCGATTACCCGGGACTGGGCGTTGGAGCGATAGAGGATGGCCATCTCGCGGCGATTGAACCCCTCCTCGCCCCTCTCGCGGATGGTATCGACGATAAAGCGGGCCTCGTCGAGATCGTTGAACCCCGCGTAGACCGAGATCGGCTCGCCCCGGGCGCCGTCGGTCCACAGCTCCTTGCCCATGCGCTCGGTGTTGTGGCTGATCAGAGCGTTGGCGGCCTCGAGGATGGCGCTGGTGGAGCGGTAGTTCTGCTCCAGACGCACCGTCTTCGTGGACGTGAACTCCCGCTCGAAGCGGCGGATGTTCTCCACCCGGGCACCTCGCCAGCCGTAGATCGACTGGTCGTCGTCGCCCACCACGGTCATCGGCGTGCGCATGCCGCTGAGCAGCTTGAGCCAGGCGTACTGCAGGGTGTTGGTGTCCTGGAACTCGTCCACCAGCAGATGGGAGAAGCGCTCCTGGTAGTGGGCCAGCAGGGCGGGGTTGTCGCGCAGAAGCTCCAGGCTGCGCAGCAGCAGCTCGCCGAAATCCACCAGGCCGCCGCGCTCGCAGGTGAGCTGGTAGCGCTCGTAGAGCTCGACCATCTGCCCCAGGTAGGCGTCGCCGTGGACATCCACCTGATGGGGACGCAGCCCCTCCTCCTTGCAGCCGGAGATGAAGGACTGTACCTGGCGCGGCGGGAAGCGCTCGTCGTCGATCTCGTGCTCCTTGATCAGCCGCTTGATCAGACGCAGCTGGTCGTCGGAATCGATGATCTGGAAATGCTGGGGCAGGCGGGCGTCCTGCCAGTGGGTGCGCAGCAGGCGGTGGGCCGTGGAGTGGAAGGTGCCCACCCAGACATGGCGCAGCGACAGGCCCAGCAGCGCCTCCAGACGGGTGCGCATCTCGCGGGCCGCCTTGTTGGTGAAGGTCACGGCGAGCACGGCATAGGGTGATAATCCCTCGGCCTGCATCAGCCAGGCGATGCGGTGGACCAGCACCCGGGTCTTGCCGGAACCGGCCCCGGCCAGCACCAGCATATTGCCCTGGGGGGCGCTGACCGCCTCGCGCTGGGCGGTGTTCAGGTGGTCGAGGATCGCCGTGACGTCATCCATGGGGAGGGCATCGCTGCTCGGAAAATGGGCGAACAGCTTAGCATATCAGGCGTCTTCTTCCGGGTAGCGCAGCGGAATCAGGCTCTTCTTCACCGACTTGAGCTGCTCGGCCAGCTTCGGGCCCCGGGTCTTGGCCACGCCCACCGCCAGCACGTCGACCAGCACCAGGTGGGCGATGCGCGAGCTCATGGGGGTGTAGATCTCGGTGTCCTCATGGACGTCGATATAGAGCGGCAGGGTGACCTCCTCGGCCAGCGGCGAGCCGCTGGGGCAGAGCCCGATCACCGTGGCGCCGGACTCCCTGGCCAGGCGCACGCTGGCCACCAGGGCACGAGTACGGCCGGTCTGGGAGATGGCCACCACCACGTCGCCCTCCTTGAGGGTCACCGCCGACATGTTCTGCATATGGGGGTCGGCGTAGGCGGCGGTGGAGATCTGCAGGCGGAAGAACTTGTGCTGGGCATCGAAGGCAACGGCACCCGAGGCGCCGAAGCCGTAGAACTCCACCCGGTTGGCCATGGCCAGGGCGTTGATCGCCTGGCTCAGCGCCTCGTTGTCGAGACGGTCACGCACCGACAGCAGGGTGCCCACGGTGGAGTCGAAGATGCTCTGGGAGAACTCCGCCACCGAGTCGCTATCGTTCATGGAGAACTGGGCGAACTGGCTGCCGGTCGCCAGCATCTGCGCCAGCTTGAGCTTGAAGTCCTGGAAACCGTTGCAGCCCAGGGCGCGGCAGAAACGTACCACCGTGGGCTCGCTGACCTTGGCCTCGGTGGCCAGATCGACGATGCGCATGTGGATCACTTCCTCGGGGTTGCGCAGCACGAAGCGCGCCACCTTCTGCTCGGAGCGGCGGAAGTGCTCCATGCGGCGTCTCATCTCATCGAACAGGGCGCTGCTCACTGGAAACTCCTCGAATGGGGGGTATCGCCCCGGGCAGCGACGATACGGGGATAAGGCGTTCCACACAGTATGCCCAAGGAGCCGGGCGTTGTGCAGCGCAAGATGTCGCACACGGCCTCGTCGCCCCGGCATTTCCCCTGCCGAGCGCCTGCGTTTACACTGCGTTGTAGCGCAAAACCCTGAACGTCATCATTCTGTCAAGTGAGATATAGTAAGAGTTGCAGTGTCGCCTAGTCTCCAAGGAGAGTCGATCATGCGCAATGTCGAACGGTTAACCTCCCTCAAGAGCGAACTCCTCGACATCTTCATGAGCATGGAAGTGGTCGAGCACGAGCAGCGCAGCCGCACCGCCGCCCAGCGCAACCTGCGGGCCCGGCGAGGCATCGAGCTCCATGAGGAGTTCAAGCAGCTGTCCCGTGATATCGCCGAGCTGCCCGAAGACGAGCTCGACGAG
>PUOM01000192.1 GCA_003552795.1 Halomonas sp.
GAGTTCCGGCGCCTCCTGGCCCACCTGGTCGCTGGCGAACTGCTTGTGGGTGCCGTCGCAGAAGGGGGCGTCGCCGGTCTGCTTGCACTGGCAGAGGTACGCCTCGCCGTCCTTGTCCGCAGTAAACATCTGAGGCGTGAAGCCGGTGCCCTGGTGGGAACCGTCGCAGAAGGGCTGGTCGCCGGAGCGACCGCAGGTGCAGAAGGCGTACTCCTGCCCCTTCTCGAGGGTGACCTTTCTGGGTTTATTGTCGGCGATGACTGGCTGGCTCATGGACAACTCCTCGCTTCAAGGGGGGACGACCATAGAAGACAGTCTGGGGGAGGCAGGCCGTCACCGCCAGCCGACCGGTATCCATCGCCGCCGACGCCGGATGGCCTCTACCCGGCCCGGGAGTCGGCGACCCACCGGTGAACCCGGTTGCGCCCCTGCGCCTTGGCAGCGTAGAGCCCCTGATCGGCACGCTTGAAGGCGGGGTACAGGGAAGCCTCATCGGCCATGACCGGCGTCACGCCCAGAGACGCGGTATAGCAGACCCTGACGTCCTCGGCACCCTCCTGGCCGAGCCGGACGGGTGACGCTTCCAGCGCCTGGCGCAGCCGTTCGGCCACCTGCGTGGCCTGATCACCGGAGGTATCGGGGAGCAGGACGGCGAACTCCTCGCCGCCCATCCGGCACAGCACGTCCCCATCGCGCAGCAGCTCTCGGGTCCTCGCGGCAAAGGCCTGCAGGACGATATCTCCCGCACCGTGACCATGGCTGTCGTTGATGCCCTTGAAATGGTCCAGGTCGATGGCGATCAGGCTCAACGGCTTGCCGCTGCGCTTCGCCCGGGCGATCTCCATGACGGCCTGATTCTCCAGATAGCGCCGGTTGCCCAGCCCGGTCAGCGGGTCGGTCATGGCCTGCCGTGCCAGGGTTTCCTCCAGCTGCTTGCGCTCGCGCAGGTCGAAGACCATGGCACGCGAGTGCTCGAAGCCGCGGCGGCTGGTGCAGGCCGTGGCCTGGATGACCACGGGCAGCGTCTTGCCGCACCGGGTGAGCAGCTCGCACTCGGCGGAGCCTTCCCGTTCCGGCCCCTGCACCGCCTGAAAGGCGGCTTCGAAGGCCTCGAGGGTCTCGGGGGTAACGACATCGCGATAGTTCAGCTTGCCGATCACCTCCTCGGCACGGTAGCCCAGCCATTCGAGCTCGGTGTGGTTCATCCTGACGATACGGCCATCGGCATCCAGCGAATGATAGCCGCAGGGGGCATGCTCGTAGAGGTCGCGCACCTCGCTTGCATACTGCTGGGCCTCCTGCTTGAGGACCCGCTGCCGATGACTGCTCAGGGCCCAGAACACGCCGAAGGCGATGGACAGGCCATACAGCAGGGTCATGATCAGCAGCGGAGCGGGCTCCTGGAACAGCAGCGCCCAGAGGCTCGGCGTCCCGGCCTCCTCGAGCCGGGCATCGAGGTGCGCCCGAAAGACCCAGTACAGGATGGGCGTCACCAGCACGACCGGGACGGCGATGGCCAGGGCCAGGCGAGCGTTGCGCTTCATTGGTGGTCCGCTGCCGCCGTGGGATCGGGGCACGGCCTCGCCGGCAGGAGGTCGGGCAGCGCCATGAGCGCCGTCAGCGGCACGGGCCTGGAGAAGTGGAAGCCCTGCAGCATATCGCACCCGCGGCGGACCAGCTCCTGCTGCTGCGCCGGTGTCTCGATACCTTCGGCGACCACCACCAGATCCATATGATGCGCCATGGTGATAATGCCCTGCACGATGGCGGCGTTGCGGCGGCTGGTGAGGATGTCCTGGATGAAGGCGCGGTCCAGCTTGATCTTGTGGATGGGCAGGTCGCGCAGATAGCTGAGGCTGGAGAAGCCGGTCCCGAAGTCGTCGATGGCGACCGAGATACGCATCCCGCGCAGGGTGCAGATCATCTCGATCGCCTGTTCGGCGCCCCCCATCAGGATACTCTCGGTCATCTCCAGCTCGAGCAGCTCGGGCGGCAGCCCGGTCTCGTCGAGAATGCCCTGCACCTCCTCGAGAAAGCCGTCGCGGCGGAACTGCAGCGACGAGATGTTGACCGCCACCGGGCACACGTGCTCGCCCCTGGCGACCCTTTCGGCGAGGCTCCGGCAGGCCTGGCACAGCACCCAGCGGCCCAGGGGGATGATCTGGCCGGTCTGTTCGGCGATGGGAATGAAGACGCCGGGAGAGACGACCCCATGTACCGGATGGTGCCAGCGGATCAGCGCCTCGACGCTGCGAATGCGGCCAGTGACGGCTTCCACCACCGGCTGGTAGTAGAGCTCGAACTGGCCGTCGCGCAGCGCGGCGTGGAGATCATGGCGTAACAGGACGTGCTCGCTGACGACCCGCGCGCCCTTCGACCGATGCCACTGCCAGGTGTTGCGCCCCTGCTGTTTCGCCACGTCCAGGGCCAGATCGGCATGCTGCAGCAGCTCATGAACCTGCTGAACGGGCTCATCGCTGCAGGCGACCCCGATGCTGGTGCTGATGTGCAGGGCGCGACCCTCGATCTCGAACGAGGGCTCGAAGGTGGCGAGGATGCGCTCGGCGGCGGCGGCGACCTCCTCACGGCAGCCGAGAGCCGGCATCAGGAAGGCGAACTCGTCTCCGGTGAAGCGAGCCAGGGTATCCCGGGGGCCGAGCAGCGGATGCAGACGCTCGGCGACGGCCGCCAGCAGCAGGTTACCGAGCCGGTACCCAAGGCCGTCATTGATCGCCTTGAAGCCGTCCAGATCAAGGTGCAGCACCGCGAGCAGGCGCCGATTCTGCCGGGCCCACTCAAGGTCCTGTTCCAGGCGGTCATCCAGGGCTGCCCGATTGGGCAGTCCGGTCAGCAGGTCGTGGCTGGCCTGATAGGCGATCTGGGCTTCCTGGTTGCGCTCGCGGGTGATATCGCGACAGATGCCGTAGACGCCGACGATCTCGCCCTCGCTGGTCACCGGGAAATTGGTGATCTCCAGCTGGTGGGCATGGCCGTCAGCATGGATCACCCGCGCCTCGTACTGGCGTGAGTCACCGGCTTTCGCGGCGTCGAAGGCCGCCTGGATGAATGCTCGAGCGTCGGGCTCGACGTACTCGTTGAAATGGTGACCGATCAACTCCCGCTCCGGGTAGCCGATGATGCGCTCCAGGGCGGCGTTGCAGCGTTGGAAGCGGCCCTCGAGATCGAACTCGTAGACCCCGTCGGGATGGTTCACGAACAGCGAGCGATGCGACTCTGCCAGGGTGCGGTGGCGGCGGCTATCGCGGTCTCTGACCGCCGCCAGGGCGATGAGGGCCGCGGCCTGACGAAGCCGTAGCTTTCCCGTTTCGCTGGGCGCAGCGGGCTGGCGGAAATAGGTGCCGAAGATCCCCAGCAGTTCTCCCTCGGCGGTGATGACCGGGCTCGACCAGCAGGCACGAAAGCCCTCGCCAAGGGCCGCGGCGCGGAAAGCCTCCCAGCGCGGATCCGTCTCGATGTCCTCGGTGATCACCTGACGGCGCAGATAGGCAGCCGCCCCGAAGCAGGCCCCCAGCGAGCCGACAGGAACCTCCTGGAGCCGATCGAAATAGCTCGCAGAGAAGTGTTCGCTTGGAAACATACTGAGGGAGCAGCGCGCCGGGTCGAAACACATGAAGGCCACCACGGCGCCGGGGTGCACGATACCGATACAATGAGAGATGGCTTCGAGCGTCTGCGCCAGCGGCGCCTGACGGGCGATCAGGTCGTGGACAGCATTCTGGGCTGCCAGCAGGGCGGGTTCATCGGTCACGCTTGGGCTCCTGTGCCCGCCCTCCCCGGAATTGTTGGACAGATGATGCGTTCATCAACTATTGGAGGGTACTCACCCTAGAGTAGCCGTGGGTGGGCCACAAGGGTGAGATCGCAACTACATCTATTGACAGCGAGGCGGGAAGCGTCGTTCCCGGCGTCGCGGGTCGACCTAGGGCGCCTCCTGTCCCACCTGGTCCTGGCCGAACTGCTTGTGGGTGCCGTCGCAGTAGGGCGCGTTGCCGGTCTGCTTGCACTGGCAGAGATAGGCCTCGCCGTCCTCCTCGACGGAGAACACCTGGGGCGCAAAGCCGGTCCCCTTGTGGGAGCCGTCGCAGAAGGGCTGCGCCTGGGAGTGCCCGCAGGCGCAGAAGGCGTACTTCTTGCCCTTCTCGAGGGTGACCGGCTTCGGCTGGTTATCGGCGATGATCGGTTGACTCATGACAGGCTCTCCTGAGGTCGCGGCATGGCCCGATCAGTCTGGCGTAGCCCCGGCCGCCTTGGCAATGACGGCGGCGTCAACGGCGCCCGCGATGCCGCAGCGCCCCCTCGCCCGGCATTGTCGGCTCGGCTACAATGGGCGGTTTTCCCTCTCGAATCGCCACAGAGTCATCATGCAAGCCACCCTCGAACAGCGCGCCCTCAAGGTCTCCATCGTCGTCACCCTCATCGTCTCGAGCCTGGGGGTCACCTTCGGCCTGCTGGCCGGCTCCCAGTCGATCCTCTTCGACGGCGTCTTCTCCACCATCGATGCGGCCATGTCGGCCCTCTCCCTGGTGGTGGCGCGGCTCGCCATCCGCGAGGCCAGCCAGCGCTTCCAGCACGGCTACTGGCACCTGGAGCCGCTGGTGGCGGCCCTCAACGGCGCCATCCTGATGCTGCTCTGCTTCTACGCTTTCCTCAACGCCGCCCAGGGGCTGATGGAGGGGGGCCGCGAGCTCGACTTCGACCTCGCCATCGCTTACGCGGTGGTGGTGGGGATCACCTGCTTCGGCATGGTGATCTACCAGAAGCGACTCAACCGCCGCGCCGACTCCGAGTTCGTGCGCATCGACATCCAGGGCTGGCTGATGGCCGCGCTGATCACCAGCGCCCTGCTGGTGGCCTTCGGTATCGCCCTGCTGCTGCAGGACACCGCCTGGGCCCACCTGACCCGCTACGTCGACTCCGCGCTGCTGATGGTGCTGACCGTCTGCTTTATGCCGGTGCCGCTGGGCATCGTGCGCCGGGCGGTGCGCGAGATCTTCCTGATCGCGCCGAGCGGGGTCGATCGCGAAGTGCACGCCGCCATGGCACCGGTCATGGCCCGGGAGGGGCTGCTCAACTACTACAGCCACGTGGCCAAGGCCGGCCGCGGCCACTTTATCGAGATCCACATCGTGACTACCCCCGAGTTCGGCGCCGACCAGGGCGTGTCGGTAATGGACGAGATCCGCGAACAGATCAGCGCCGGGCTCTCCATTCCGCCGGAGCGGCGCTGGTTCACCGTTGCCTTCACCGCCGACGAGCGCTGGGCCTAGGCGTTTCCGATAACGGGCTGCGCAAGGCGACCTCAGCCCTCCCGCGAGACCCACTCGCCGTCGCGCTGCTCGGCGCGACCCTCCCCCTCCAGCTTGAGCAGGTGGGCCAGGGCCGAGCGAGCAGCCACCCCGAGCCGCGCCTCGGGCACGTCGTCATAGGCGTGGCGGGTCAGCGCCTCCAGGCTCGCCGGCCCGTGGCGGGCCAGGGCCCGGGCCACCTTGTGCTCCCGGGCCAGGCGGTGAGTGACCAGGAAGTCGATGGCGGCATGAGCCTCGCCGATCAGAAAGCCGTGGCCCGGGGCGATGGTGTCGAAGGGCTCCTCCCCCAGGACCTGCAGGGCGGAGAGGTAGGCGGCCATGTCGCCATCCGGCGGGTTGATCACCACCGTGGAGCCCTGCATCACCTGATCTCCGGCGAACAGCAGCCGCTGGGACTCCAGCAGGAAGCAGAGGTGATTGGAGGCGTGCCCCGGGGTATGCAGCACCTTCAGCGTGCCGGCGGGCGTGTCGATTCGCTCGCCATGGCCCGGCCGGTGGTCGGGTGCGAAGGTGTCGTCCTGGCTGGCCCCCGCCGGCGGCGGCAGGCCCACCAGCCGGGCGCCGGTGCGCATCTTGAGCCAGGCGGCCCCCGGGGAGTGGTCGACATGGGTGTGGGTCACCAGCACCCGGGAGATCCTTCCCTCGGCCAGCGCCAGCAGCCGCTCCAGATGGGCCTGATCCGCGGGGCCGGGGTCGATCACCACATGATCCCGGCCGTCGCCCA
>PUOM01000317.1 GCA_003552795.1 Halomonas sp.
CGTGAGTCGTGAGTCGTGAGTCGTGAGTCGTGAGTCGTGAGTCGTGAGTCGTGAGTCGTGAGTCGTGAGCCAGGATCTTGCCCCAAGCTCACGGCACGAGGTTTTTTCTTACAGCTTGAAGCTTACAGCTCACAGCTCCCTTTAAGGGGCGAGCTGGTAGCGCAGCGGCGAATCGGCCCGGGGCACGCCCAGCAGCTCCATGGCGACGCGACCGAACTGGCGGGAGAATCGTTCGAAGGGGTCGAGTCGCGGGGTGTAGTCGCGCACCCTGGGCTCGGGCAGCCGCTCCCGGGCCAGCGCATCCAGGCTGCCGATGCCGTCCACCAGACCGAGCTCCACGGCCTGCTCGCCGCTCCACACCAGGCCGCTGAACAGTCGCTCGTCGTCGCCCAGGCGGTCGCCTCGCCCTTCGCGCACCGCCTCGATGAACTGTCGATGGGTGGTCTCGAGCACCGACTGCCAGAACTCGCGCTGCTCCGGGGCCAGCTCCGAGAAGGGGTCGAGGAAGGCCTTGTTGTCACCGGCGGCGAAGACGCGTCTCTCCACGCCCAGGCGCTCGATCGCCTCCTCGAAGCCGAAGGTGGCCGAGACCACCCCAATGGAGCCCACCAGGCTGGCCGGCGCAACCAGAATCTCGTCGGCGGCCGCGGCAATATAGTAGGCGCCGCTGGCGCCCACATCCTCGATGACCGCGATGATCGGCTTGTCGCCCTCGGCGCGCAGCCGCATGATCTCGTCAAAGATGCGCTGGGACTGCACTGGACTGCCGCCGGGGCTGTCGATCTGCAGTACCACCGCCTCGCTCCCCTCGGCCTCCCAGGCGCGATTGAGTCCGGTGACGATGCGCTCGGCGCTGGCCGGGGACTCCGAGTCGATCACGCCCCGCACCTTGACCACCCCCAGGTGCGGGCCGTCGGCCGCGCTGCGGCCGGGCGGGCCGGCCAGCAGGCCGTAGAGGGTCGCCGACAGCGACGCCAGGATCAGCGCCGCGAACAGGAAACGGAAAAACAGCTTCCAGCGCCGCGAGCGGCGCTGCTCGGTCAGCACGCCGCCGATCCAGCGATCCATCATCTCCATCTGCTGAAGGCGCTGACGCTCACGCAGGGCCTCGGCATCCTCGGCCGGCGCCGCCTTCTCCGCGGTCGCCTGACGCGCATCGCGCTCGGCTCGAGCCTGCTCGGGGGTACGCTCAGGCCCCTGGGTCCAGGGATCGCTCCCCTCATCGCCTGCCTCGTCACGCTTCCGATCGTCGTCGCTCATCTCTCTATCGCCCTTGCAGCCAGTTGAAGAGTTCGGGAACCGCCTCGGCGGTAAACGCCGGCCGGCTGGCGGCAAGCCGCTCCGGGGCGTGCACGCCCCAGGTCACGGCCACCCGGTCCATGCCGATGGCTCGCGCCATCTCCAGGTCATATTCGGTATCGCCCACCATCACCGCTTCCTGCGGCGCCACCCCCAGCTCGACCAGCAGCTCCTCCAGCATCCGCGGGTGAGGCTTGGAGCGCGTCTCGTCAGCGGTACGGCTGGCGTGAAACCAGCGCCCGCTGTCGCTCTCGCGGAAGATGCGATCGAGGCCGCGGCGACTCTTGCCGGTGGCCACCGCCAGGCGCTGCCCGCCGCGATCGTGAAGGCCGGCAAGCCCCTCCTCCACGCCGGCGAAGAAGCGCATGGGGGTGTCGTTGCCCTCCACGAAATGCCAGGCGTAGCGGCTGCGCAGCAGCTCGGCACGCACCGAATCGATGCCCGGACAGAGGCTGGCGATCGCCTCGGGCAGCCCCAGGCCGATGATATTGCGAACGCGCTCCGCCTCGAGCTCACCCCAGCCGGCGTCCCGGGACGCCGCCTGCATGCAGTCGACGATGCGCGCCACCGAGTCCATCAGGGTGCCATCCCAGTCGAAAATCACCAGTCGATAGCGCATTGTTGTCTCCATGGGTCAGTGCGTCGGGTCAGGTCGGGATTCATCAGGCCTCGCGGCGGGCGTGGGCCAGCACCGCCTTGAGCTCCTCGGGCAGCGGCGCCTTGATCTGCACCGGACGACCGCTGGTGGGCTCGGGAAAGCTCAGCGATTCGGCATGCAGGAACAGCCGTGTCACCCCGAGGGACGCGCTGAGCCGCTGACTGTCACGACTGGCATACTTGTCGTCGCCCAGCAGCGGATGGCCGGCGTGGGTCGCATGCACGCGGATCTGGTGGGTACGCCCGGTGACCGGCTCGGCCTCCATCAGGGTCGCCCTGGAGAAGGCCTCACGCACCGCGAAATGGGTGCGAGAGACCTTGCCCGCCGGATCGACCCTCACCCGACGCTCGCCGTTGGTTAGGGTATAGCGGTCCAGCCGCGCCGCCACATAGTCGCGCCGAGCCGGCCAGCGTCCGGCCACCAGGGCCAGGTAGCGCTTGTCCATCTGCTGCTGCTTGAGCGCAGCGTTCAGCGCCAGCAGCGCCGGCCGGGACTTGGCCAGCAGCAGACAGCCGGAGGTGTCGCGATCCAGCCGGTGCACCAGCTCCAGGAAGTCGAGGTCCTCGCGCACCTGGCGCAGCGCCTCGATAAGACCGATCTTGACCCCGCTGCCGCCATGCACGGCGAGACCCGCCGGCTTGTTGATCACCAGCCAGTCGCGCCCCTCCACCAGCACGCTGCCGGCCAGCAGGTTGCGCAGGTTGTCGCTCACCTCGCGCACCGCTTCCCGGGGCGACAGCTTGAGCGGCGGAATGCGCACCAGATCCCCGATCGTCAGGCGGGTGTCGGGCTTGACCCGCTTCTTGTTGACCCTGACCTCGCCCTTGCGCACGAGGCGGTAGATCAGCGCCCGCGGCGCCCCCTTGATGCGGGTCAACAGGAAATTATCGACCCGCTGGCCATCCTGCCCTTCCGTCACCTCGACCCACTGTACGTCACGCCCTTCGGCCATGCCGAGACTCCACTGCCGGAAACTGCCAAAAGCCGCATTCTATCGCAGTGGGCCCGCCGGCGCGCCAATTGCTGGTGCAGCCCGGTTGCTGTTATATTGCCAATTCGCTCCAATGGGCCGAAATGGGCCCGCCAGGCGCCTGCCCGACAGACACGCAGGCCGGAGAGAATAGATCAGGCCGCGACGACGTCGATACGTCCCGCCGCCCGCAGCAACGGAAAGACAGCGAAATAATATAGCGCCACGCCCGAATCCCCCGATGTTTCCCCCGTCATGGAACCTCGGCAGACCACGGGACACGTTCAACAGCGTGCCGGAGATCGGCGGCGGCGAATCGATGAATGCCAGGTGTTGGCGGTGACCGCAGGGCCGGATGGGTGACCCCCACCGAGACATGTCCTGCCTCCGCCCCGTACTCAACAACTCGTGCCGTGACGCGTCGCCATCGATTCGCCACGGCCCAAGGTATCTGCGTATTCCTGCGATACGCTGAGCACAGGCACGCAGCACACAGAGGTTCGCCACGCCGCACTCGCCGGCGCCCCATAGTGCGAGACAACATGAAACGGATGCTCATCAATGCGACCCAGCCCGAAGAGCTGCGCGTCGCGCTGGTCGATGGACAACGCCTCTACGATCTGGACATCGAATCCGGTGCCCGGGAACAGAAGAAAGCCAATATCTACCGCGGCAAGATCACCCGCATCGAGCCCTCCCTCGAGGCCGCCTTCGTCGACTTCGGCGCCGATCGCCACGGTTTTCTGCCCCTCAAGGAGATCTCCCGCGAGTACTTCGTCAAGGAGCCCTCCTCCGGCCGCCCCAGCATCAAGGAAGTGCTGAAGGAAGGCCAGGAGGTGATCGTCCAGGTGGACAAGGAGGAGCGCGGCAACAAGGGCGCGGCGCTGACCACCTTTGTCAGCCTGGCCGGCCGCTTCCTGGTGCTGATGCCCAACAACCCCAAGGCCGGCGGCATCTCCCGACGCATCGAGGGCGAGGAGCGCAGCCAGCTCAAGGAGGCCATGGGGCAGCTCACCATTCCCGACCGCATGGGCCTGATCGTGCGTACCGCCGGCATCGGCCGCTCCCCCGAGGAGCTGCAGTGGGATCTCGACTACCTGGTCCAGGTCTGGGAGTCGATCACCGCCGAAGCCGGCAAGCGCGCCGCCCCCTTCCTGATCTACCGCGAATCCAACGTCATCATCCGCGCCATGCGCGACTACCTGCGCCAGGACATCGGCGAGGTGCTGATCGACAGCGAGGCGGTGCATCAGGAGGCGCTGGCCTTCATCCGCCAGGTGATGCCCTCCTACCAGCAGAAGATCAAGCTCTACGTCGACGAGGTGCCGCTCTTCTCGCGCTTCCAGATCGAGTCCCAGATCGAGACCGCCTATGAGCGGGAGGTCAAGCTGCCCTCCGGCGGCTCCATCGTCATCGATCATACCGAGGCGCTGGTCTCCATCGATATCAACTCGGCTCGGGCCACCCGCGGCAGCGATATCGAGGAGACCGCCCTGCAGACCAACCTGGAGGCGGCCGACGAGACTGCCCGCCAGCTGCGCCTGCGCGACATCGGCGGCCTGGTCGTCATCGACTTCATCGACATGAGCCCGGCGCGCAACCAGCGTGAGGTCGAGAACCGCATGCGTGATGCCCTGAAGCTGGACCGTGCCCGGGTCCAGATCGGCCGCATCTCGCGCTTCGGCCTGATGGAGATGTCCCGCCAGCGCCTGCGCCCGTCGCTGGGCGAAACCAGCGGCGTGGTCTGCCCGCGCTGCGTTGGCCAGGGCACCATCCGCGATGTTCGCTCCCTCTCGCTGTCGATCATGCGCCTGATCGAGGAGGAGGCCATGAAGGAGCGCAGCGCCCAGATTCGCGCCATCCTTCCGGTGCCGGTGGCCACCTACCTGCTCAACGAGAAGCGCACGGTGCTGGCCGATATCGAGCGCCGCCAGGGCGTGCGCGTCGTGCTGCTGCCCAGCCCCGAGATGGACACCCCGCACTACGATGTCCAGCGCCTGCGCGACGACCATGTCGACGAGGACGGTACCGCCTCTCTCTCCAGCTTCGAGCTCTCCACCGACAGCGAGATCGGCCGCGAACCCGAATCCACCTTCGCCAAGCCGGTACAGCGCGCCGAGGCGGCGGTGAAGACGGTGATCCACCACGAGCCCGCCCCCGCCTCGCTGCAGCAGGAAGAGGCTCCGGCCACCCAGGCGCCCGCTCCTCAGGCCCAGGCGGCCAAGGCCCCGGCCGCTAACCGCCCCCCGGTGGTACAGCAGCCTGTCGCCGAGCCCCAGGCCGGCGTACTGGGCCGTCTGGTCAAGGGTCTGGCCAAGCTGCTGGGCGGCGACGAGCCCCCCGCCGACGGCGCACAGAAGACTCCTGCCCGCCCCGAAGAAGCGCGCGGTGACAAGGGAGGCCGCCAGCCTGCTCAGCGTGAAGAAGAGCGTGGCAACCGCAATAACCGCCAGCGTCGCCCCCGCAACGAGGAGCGCCGCAGCGCCCCGCGCCAGGAGAGCGAGCGCGGCGATGGTCGAGCGGAGGGCGCCGACAATCGCGGTGGCGCCGACAATCGCGGTAACGCCAACCGTGGTAACGCCAATCGCGGCAACGCCAACCGCGGCGGCCGTGGACGCGGTCGCCAGGACGACAGCCGTCAGGCTCGCCAGCAGGAGGCGCCCAGGGCTCGCGATGAGAAGCCCGGAGCGGAAAAGCTCCAGGAAGAAAAGGCGCGGGACGACAAGCCCCGCACCGACTCGCGTCGCGGCCGCGGGGGGGAGAAGCGCGACGAGCGCCCCGCCGAGAAGCCCGCTGACGCCAAGGGTGGAACCCCCGGGGCCGAGGCGCCGGTAGACGATGGCAAGCCCAAGCGCACCCGTAACAATCCGCGCAACCGCCGCCGTCAGCACGCCATCAACCCCAAGGCCGAAGCCGAGCAGCAGCGGCTCCAGGCGGAAGCCGCCGAGGCGCAGTCGGCAGCCGACGCCCAGGCCGACAAAGTCGAAGCCGCCAAGCCCGAGGTAAAGGCCGAGGCACAGCCCCAGGCGAAGGCCGACGCGCCCAAGCCCGCGCAGACGCCCGAGATGAAAGCCGAGACGCCAAAGGCCGAGCCGCAG
>PUOM01000114.1 GCA_003552795.1 Halomonas sp.
CTCACTCACTCGGCCGGCCACCCCGTCAAGCCAGTCGCGCAGCTCGTCACCGAGGATGCCCATCGGCAGCCACTCCGCCAGCGGCGTCTCCACGGCATCCACATCGCGAAAGCCCAGCGTCAGCCCGAAGCCGCCGCGCTGCTCACCCCCTACCGACAGGCCGAAGCCGCCCTCCACCTCGGCGCCGTTCCAGCCGGCCCGCAGGTCGCGGCCGCTGACCAGGCTGCGCGGCCCATCGTAGGTCCAGAGCACCTCGCCGGCGGCATGCTCCAGCGCCATGGGGGCATCGAACAGCTCGGGGAAATGCAGGGTGGCCCCCTCGGCACCGCTGAAGTGCACCCGGCCGGTCAGGTCGCGGGCCTCCACCCACATGTCGAGGGGGCCCCCGCCGGGCGCCTGCTCCCAGGGCGAGACCTCGACCTCCTGCAGGGCCGCCAGCGCCAGCCACTGCCCCTCGCGATGACCGAGGCGGAAGCCGTTGACCTGGCCGCGGGGGTCCAGGGTATCCACTACCCGGGCCAGGGCCTCCGGAAGCGGCAGGCGGTGGCGCCAGGCGGCCAGCGACCCCAGGTCGAAGCCGCTGGTATCCAGCCACCAGCCGTCGGCATCGCCGCTGAACTGCCAGCGGTGAGGCAGCGCCGGGCCCCAGCGCGCCTCCCGCGCCTCGCCATCGCTCTCCGCGGGTCCCTCCGCATCGCCCTCGAACCAGGCCTCCCAGCCGTCATCCCGACGCAGCCAGCGGCCGCGCCCCTCGACGTCGACCAGCTCGGTGCGCTGACGTTCGCCGTTGCCGTCCTCGTGGCTCACCGCCAGTCGCGCGATGCCGAGGTCCAGTCGCGCATCGGCCAGCCGCCCCCGGTGCCAGCGCCCCCAGAGCCGCGCCTGACCGCTGGACTCGTCGAGGCGCAGGGGGTCATCGCGGCCCAGCACCTCCACCAGGCTGATCAGGCTGTCGAGCTTCATGTCGGCCTGCAGGGCGGCGCTGAAGTCGCGAAAGCCGCCGGGGCCGGGGAACACCTCCAGGGCCGCCTGCATGGCGGCGTCCGGGTCCCCCTCGAGACGAATCTCCCCCTCCAGGTGAGCGCGCCGCTCATCGCCGGTCATCAGCAGCCGCGGCGCCTCGAGCACCACGCGTCGCTCCCGCCCATGCAGCACCACGCGAACGTCATCGGCCCAGGCGCGCTGGCGCAGCAGCACCCCGACCCAGAAGTCGAGGCGCTCGAGGTCCAGCTCACCGCGGGGCTGCAGTTCGGGAGGCAGTTCGGCGGGGTCGGGCCAGTGCCAGCCGCCCCCGGGGGTCTGGTAGAGGTGCAGGGTCACCCCGGTGAGTCTGGCGTCCTCCACCACCGGCATTCCGGCGCGCAGGCTGGCCAGGGTGTCCAGGCGCAGCTGGCCGCTCTCCACCTCCAGCAGCGGCAAGCGTCGCGCCTGGGCCTGGGCGTCGATGGTCAGGGCGTCGAGGGAGAGCGAGGGGTCGAGTCCGGCCAGGCGCGTATCGAGCTCGGCGATACGCACCTCGGCACCGAAGCGGGCCGTGAGCAGCGCCTCGAGGTTCGGCGTGAGCCCGTCGGCGAAGGCCAGCGCCAGGCGCAGCGCCAGCAGCAGCAGCGCCAGCGACGCCAGCAGCAGCGCCACCAGGGTCAGGCTCCAGCGCGTCACCAGGCGAATCGGAGACATGGGATCACATCAGCACGATGTCGTACTGCTCCTGGGAGTAGTGGTGCTCCACCTGAAAGCGTATCGGCTTGCCGATGAACTCCTCCAGGTCGGCCACCGCGGCGGACTCCTCGTCGAGCAGGCGGTCGACCACCGCCTGATCCGCCAGCACCATGTAGGTCTCGGCGCTGTAGGCACGCTCCTCGCGGAGAATCTCGCGGAAGATCTCGTAGCAGACGGTCTCGGGGGTCTTGAGCGTGCCGCGCCCTCCACAGGTGGGACAGGCCTCGCAGAGGGTCTGTTCGAGGCTCTCCCGGGTGCGCTTGCGGGTCAGCTGGACGAGGCCCAGCTCGGTGACCCCGGTGCACTTGGTCTTGGCATGGTCGCGCTCCAGCGACTTCTCGAGCATCCGCAGCACCTGGCGCTGGTGCTCGGTGTCCTCCATGTCGATGAAGTCGATGATGATGATGCCGCCCAGGTTGCGCAGGCGCAGCTGTCGGGCGATGGCGGTGGCGGCCTCGAGATTGGTCTTGAAGATGGTTTCCTCGAGATTGCGGTGCCCCACGTAGCCGCCGGTGTTGACGTCGATGGTGGTCATCGCCTCGGTGGGGTCGATCACCAGATAGCCCCCGGACTTGAGCTGCACCTTGCGGCCCAGGGCCTTGTGGATCTCGTCCTCGACGCTGAACAGGTCGAAGATGGGCCGCTCGCCGGCATAGTGCTCGATGCGCTCAACGGCAGCGGGCATGAACTCCTCGGCGAACTCGATCAGCTTGACGTGGTTCTCCCGAGAGTCGATACGCACCTTCTCGATGTCGTCGCGCATCACGTCGCGCAGGATGCGCATGAACAGCGGCAGATCGTCATAGATGACGCTGGGCGCCCCGGCGGTGACCTTGCGCTCGCTGACCTTGCGCCACAGGCGCAGCAGGAAGTGCATGTCCATGGCGAGCTCCTCGAGCCCCACCCCCTCGGCGGCGGTGCGCACGATAAAGCCGCCGACCACCTCCAGGCTCTGCTGGCCCTGGGCCTCCTCGATCAGCCCGCGCAGCCGCTCGCGCTCACGCTCGTCCTCGATGCGCTGGGAGACGCCGTGGTGGGGCGCATCGGGCATGTAGACGAGATAGCGCGACGGCACCGACAGGTGGGTGGTGAGACGGGCGCCCTTGGAGCCGATGGGGTCCTTGGTGACCTGCACCACCAGCGCCTGGCCCTCGTGGAGCAGGTGGCCGATGGAGAGCTGCTCCTCGGCCGGGGTGCCGGGGGGCATCACCTCGTGGGCGTGAATGAAGGCGGCGCGATCCAGGCCGATATCGACGAAGGCCGCCTGCATGCCGGGCAGCACCCGCACCACCTTGCCCTTGTAGATATTGCCGACGATACCGCGGCGTCGGCTGCGCTCGATGAAGGCCTCCTGCAGCACGCCGTTCTCCACCACGGCCACGCGGGTCTCCATGGGCGTCAGATTGATCAGTACTTCACCGCTCATGCGGAAGTCCTTGTCCAGAATGCTTTGCGGTCATTATGACATAGTGTCATCCGCCCAAGGAGCGGATGACCGGCGAGGCCTTAACGGAGCGCTCCGCCCCAGACCGCCACCCCCTGGCGACGCAGCAGCTCGGCGGTCTCGAAGAGCGGCAGCCCCACCACCGCCGAGTGGCTGCCCTCGATGCGCTCGACGAATACCGCCGCCAGCCCCTGGATGGCATAGCCCCCGGCCTTGTCGGCGGGCTCGCCGCTGGCCCAGTAGGCGGCGATCTCGTCATCGCTGATCTCGCGCATGGTCACGCGGGTGGCGACGCAGGCGTCGAGCACGCCGGCCGGCCCGGTCACGGCCACCGCGGTGAGCACCTCGTGGGCACGGCCGGAGAGGCCACTCAGCATGCTGGCGGCGTGCCCGGGCCCCTCCGGCTTGCCGAGGATCTTGCCGTCGCAGACCACCGCGGTGTCCGAGCCCAGGGTCGGCAGCGCCGTGAGGCCAGCGCCGGCCAGCGCCTTCTCCCGGGCCAGGCGCACCACATAGTCCGCGGCGGACTCCCCGGGGCGCGGGGTCTCGTCGATATCCACCGGGCGCACCTCGACCGGCACGCCGATGGCGGCCAGCAGCGCGCGGCGCCGCGGCGAGGCGCTGGCCAGGCAGAGCGAAGGCGAGGGCGAAGGCGAAGGGTGAGCAGAGGTCATGGCGGCTCCGGGTCAGTCGCGGGCCAGGCGCCGTCCCAGGGCCTCGAACAGCGTCGCGAGCCAGGGCCAGAGCACGGCGCCGATCAGCGAGGGCAACAGGAAGGCGAGATGGATGGAGAAGGGACCCAGCAGGGTGCGCAGCCACTGCTCGGCCAGCTGCACGGTGCCCAGCAGCACGAAGATCAGCACCGCCTGCTGGACCAGGGAGTAGGCCCGGAAGCGCGGATAGACCAGGGCGCAGAGAAACGCCAGCAGCGACAGGATCAGGGCGTTCTGCCCCAGGGCGGCCCCCTCGATCAGATCGAGCAGGATGCCCAGCACAAAGCCGTGGAAGACGCCTACCCGGCTCGGCGCCTTCATGCACCAGTAGATCAGCAGCAGCCCCAGCCAGTCGGGGCGCCAGATCTGCCAGCCGTCAGCCAGCGGCATCACCTGAAGGCAGAGCGCCAGCAGCAGCGACAGCCAGATCCAGGGCAGGGCCAGGTTGGCGGAAGAGGGGGAAGCCATCAGCGTGCCTCCTGGTCGGCGTCGAGCCCGATCAGCGCCCGGGCGGCCTCGATCGCCTGGACGGAGAGGTCGAGCTCCCAGATCTCGTCATCGCTTCCCGGCGCAGGGGGCGGAAAGAGCAGCAGGAAGTGGCGCGAACGCTGCAGCTGAGCCACCGGCGTGGCGGTGACCCGGGCGAAGGGCTGCCCCGGATCGTGGACCACCTCGGCGACCCGGGCCACCGGGTAGCCCGGGGGGAAGCGCCCGGCCAGCCCCGAGGTGACCAGCAGATCGCCCTCGCGGATATCCGCCGTGTCGGGCACGTGCAGCACCGTAAGCGAATCGTAGCGGCCGCTGCCCTGCACGATGAAGCGCAGCCCGTTGCGATTGACCTGCACCGGCAGCGCATGGCTGGCGTCGGCGACCATCAGCACCCGGCTGGAGTAGGCCGACACCGACGTCACCTGCCCCACCAGGCCGGAAGCGTCCATCACCGGCTGACCCACGTAGGCGCCGTTGCGCCGACCGCGATCGATCACCATCTGGTGGGCGAAGGGGTCCGGATCCAGGGAGAGCAGCTCGGCGGTGATGAAGGGCATGTCGTTATGGTTCGCCGCCGAGAGCAGCTCGCGCAGGCGCACGTTCTCGGCGGTAAGGCTCGCCATGTGCTGTACGCGATGGGAGAGCGTCAGGATCTGCTCGCGCAGTCGACGATTCTCCTCCAGCAGGGCGCGCTGGTCGGAGAGCGCCAGCGACCCCCAGTTGAGGACATCGCTGGGCAGGCTCACCGCCCACTGGATGGGCGCCACCAGGGTGGAGAGCTGGGCGCGTACCTCCTCCATGCGCGTCAGGCGCGTATCGGCGAACATCAGCGCCGAGGCCAGCAGCACGCACAGGAAGAGGCGATAGCCGGGCAGCGATCCGTCGGAGAACAGCGGCTTGATAGGGAAGCCCCCCGAATCAGTCGCTGGAGAGCAACTCGAAGGTGTGCTGGTCGATCATCTCCAGCGCCTTGCCCCCGCCGCGGGCCACGCAGGTCAGCGGATCCTCGGCGACGATCACCGGCAGGCCGGTCTCCTCGGCGATCAGCTTGTCCAGGTCGCGCAGCAGGGCGCCGCCGCCGGTCAGCACCAGGCCGCGCTCGGCGATGTCCGAGGCGAGCTCCGGCGGCGACTGCTCCAGGGCGTTCTTCACCGCGGTGACGATGGAGGCCAGGGTCTCCTGGAGGGCGTCGAGGATCTCGTGGGAGTTGAGCGTAAAGCTGCGCGGAATGCCCTCGGCCAGGTTGCGGCCGCGCACGTCGATCTCGCGCAGCTCGCCGCCGGGATAGGCGCAGCCGATCTCCTCCTTGATGCGCTCGGCGGTGGCCTCGCCGATCAGGCTGCCGTAGTGGCGGCGCACATAGGCGATGATCGCCTCGTCGAAGCGGTCCCCGCCGACGCGAATCGACTCGGAGTAGACGATGCCGTTGAGGGAGATGATGGCGATCTCGCTGGTACCACCGCCGATATCCACCACCATGGAGCCCTTGGCCTCATCGACCGGCAGGCCGGCACCGATGGCGGCCGCCATGGGCTCCTCGATCAGGAACACCTCGCGGGCACCGGCGCCCTCGGCGGACTCCTTGA
>PUOM01000064.1 GCA_003552795.1 Halomonas sp.
CTGGCGGCTGCTGCGGCGCACGCGGGCCGGCGGCGATCACGGCCAGCATGATCATCGCCACGCCCACCACCACGATCACGACCACGATCGCGACCACGATCACGACCACGATCACGGCCATCAGCACGCTCTGGGGCCAGAACCCGGCCCCGGTCATGGGCACGCTTACCGCCATGCCCATGACCACAGCCACGCCCATGACCACAGCCATGAACATAGCCATACGTATGATCACAGCCACGCTCATGGGCACGCTCACGGCCATCAGCACGATGGCTGTGGCTGCGGGTCGCGCCACCATATCGCCCCGGAGGAGGTCGGCAACTGGCGCACGGCGCTGGCCACCGTGGTGGTGATCGGCCTGCGCCCGTGCACCGGCGCGGTGCTGATGATGGGGGCGGCCAGCCTCTTGGGCCATGCGGCCCTGGGGGCCGCGGCGGTCATGGTGATGGCGCTGGGCACGGCGATGACGGTCTCGGCCCTGGCGCTGGCCAGCGTGCTGGCCCGGGACTGGGTCATTCGCCACTACGGCCGGTTCGCCGGCGGTGGGGGCGCGGCGCGCCTGGGGCGGCTAAGCGGCTGGCTGGCCATGGGAGGCGGCCTGGCGATTCTGTGGCTCGGCGCCTCGCTGGCCTGGCAGGTCGGCAGCGCGCCGACGGGCGGACTGCCGCTGCTCTCCTGAGGCGTCTAGCCCGGCTACGGTTCCGCTGGCTCGTGCGTTATCCTCCCTTGATCTCGAATCCACCGGTCACATCGATGCAGCCCATTTCCTCAACCGTTTCACCATCTTCTTCCGCCGCTTCACCGACGGCGTCGCCGATCTTCCGCACCATCGAGGCCCTGCAGGGCAGCCAGCCCTGGGGCAGCTTCCTCGATGCGGGCACCGGCTACAACTCGCTGCGCTGGGTCTCCTCGCTTGAGACCGAGCGCTGGGCCGCGGTCACCGCCTCGGCCGGCATGGCGCGCACGGCCAGGAAGGCGGCGGGGGAGCGCATGCGACCCCAGGATCGCGTGCTGGTGGCCAACTGGAACGCGCCCGAGCTGCTCTACGGGGAGTGCTTCGATACGGTGCTGCTGGACTACTTTATCGGCGCCATCGAGGGGTTTGCGCCCTACTGGCAGGAGCAGGTGCTGACGCGCCTGAGGCCCCACGTGAAGGGCAGGCTCTATATCGTCGGCACCGAGCCCTACGTGCTGGACGCGCCCGATACCGAAGAGGGGCGCATCGTCCAGGCCATCGGCCGGCTGCGCGACGCCTGCCTGCTGATGGGCAACGGGCGCCCCTATCGTGAGTATCCGGCCTCCTGGGTGCAGCGCCAGCTCGGCATTGCCGGCTTTCGGGTCCGAGAGGTCCGGCAGTTCCCCATCCGCTATCGCGAGCGCTTCGTCAACTCCCAGCTGGACATGTGCCTGAAGCAGCTGGAGGCACTGCAGGACCCCGTCCTGGAGCAGGCCCTTCGAGATCGCATCGAGTCGCTGCGTGCCGAGGCGCTTCCCTATGCGCGCAGCGAGACGGGGCTGCCCTGCGGCGCGGACTACGTGATCGCCGCCGAGCCCCTGGGGCCTGAACACCATGCGCTGCCGCTGCCGTCGCATCCCGCGGTTGAACCGGTGCCGTCAGCTGAGGAGAGCGGCCAGGTCTGACGGCTCGGTGGCGGTGGGGCTATCCCTGCCGGGGCGGCGCATGGGGAGTCAAGAATTAAAATGCGAATACTTTTTATTTGCATTAAGTCCATTGTTTGCTATATTGGTCAGGATTTCCAGCGAACAATAACAGGGCTCTCACCAGAGAAGTGGAACCCGCCGTGCCGAATCGAGGGGGGAGGACCGTCATGTACCGTCCTCCAGAAAGGGAACACCCCATGCTTCTTTGCCAGAAAAAAGCGCTGCCCAAGGCGCTCGAGGCGCTCTCCCCGGCGCCCTCCAGGTCTTCGCTGGGCCGCGGCGTTGTCGCCGCCGGTGCCTGCATGCTGGCCGCGATGAGCGTCAACGTTCACGCCCAGTCCCAGGACGCGCCGTCGGCGGACCTGGAGACCGTTACCGTCACCGGATATCGCGGCACCTTCATGGACAGCGTGCGCTACCAGCGCAGCGTTCAGGAAACGCCGCGAATCGTGACGGTGCTGACCAGCGACCTGCTGGAAGATCAGAACGTGACCGAGCTGCGCGATGCGCTGCGCAACGTCTCCGGCATCAGCCTGCAGGCGGGGGAGGGCAACCCGCCGGGCGGCGACCAGCTCAAGATCCGCGGCTTCAACGCCCGCGACGATATCAACGTCAACGGCGCCAGGGACCTGGGCAACTACTTCCGCGATCCCTTCTACGTGGAGCAGATCGAGGTGATCAAGGGGCCCAACTCGGCGTTCTCCGGCCGGGGTTCCGCCGGCGGCACCATCAACTTCGTGACCAAGCAGCCCCTCATGGAAGACCGCAACCGGATCGATACGTCGGTCGGCACGGATAACCTCTTTCGCCTGACCGGGGACTTCAACCGCCGCATCGACGACAACAGCGCCGTGCGACTGAACCTCATGCACCACACCCAGGACGGCCACGGCCGAGACGTGGTGGAGCAGGACCGCCACGGCGTCTATGCCGCCTACGTCTGGGGGCTGCAGGAGGACACGCAGGTCGAGCTGGACTTCCTCCACACGCGTCAGAACAACATCCCCGATCAGGGGATTCCCATCGATCGCGAAGGCTTCAGCGGCGACCCGGCGGTGCTCAACGACCGCGGACGCACTTCAGGCGGTCAGCGCGCCGGCGATGGCTACTACACGGGGCAGCTGCCGCCGGGCATCGACTACGGCAGCTACTACGGCCACGTGGATGACTATCAGAAGGTCAACGTCGACCAGCTGGGCGTGGCGGTGGAACACTTCGTGAACGACAGCCTGAGCGTGCGCAACCAGTTTCGCGCCAGCCGCGTGGAGAATGACTCCATCACCTCCTCGCCGCGTATCAAGGTGCCTGAAGCCGCCTGGGGAAGCGGCGACTTCGACCAGGCGCTGGTGCAGGGCGATCTCAAGCCCCGCGACCAGACCGATACCTCCTTCTTCAACCAGACCGACCTGCTGCTCAGCTTCGATACCGGCCAGGTGGAACACGACCTGATCCTCGGCGCGGAAGTGGGCTATGTCGACATCAAGAACGACCGCCGCCCCGACCAGAGCGGCCCCCGGACGTCTCTCTACGACCCCGAGCGTCGCTTCCGGCCGGTGGCCTACTACGACGGCACCCGCCATCGCCTGGAGTCGGAGCAGCTGGGGCTCTATGCGCTGAACGTGGCCGCTCTCTCGCCCCAGTGGGACCTGCACACCGGGGTGCGCTGGGACCACGTCAAGTCCACGGCAACCGATACCGGCTATGAAGGGCTTCCCGGCGGCAATCTCGGGCCGGCATCGCGCACGGACAGCGAATGGAGCGGCAACCTGGGGCTGGTCTTCAAGCCGACGGAGAACGGCACCGTCTATGCGTCGGTGGGGACCGCCTTTGACGTCACCGGCACCTTCGACCGCGGCCTGGTACAGCTGGCCGGCGGCGCCGATGCCACCGGCCAGAAGCATGGCGGCGATCGGCGGCGGGAAGACATCATCGACGAGTCGGCCTTCGACACCGACCCCGAGCGCACCGTGGCCTATGAGCTCGGTACCAAGTGGAACGTAGGTGAGAACCTGCTGCTGAGCGCGGCGCTGTTCCGTACCGACAAGACCAACGCCCGGACCCCCGCCCAGGGCGGCGGCGACCTGCTCGACGTGCTGGACGGCAAGCAGCGGGTGGAAGGGTTCGAAGTGGGGGCCATGGGCAGCCTGGCGCCCGGCTGGGACCTGTACGCGAGCTATACCTACATGGACTCCGAGGTGCGCAGCTCCAACAACGAGTGGGAAGAGGGCTCGCGGCTTGGCGGTACGCCGCGCCACACCTTCAACGTCTGGTCAGACTATGACGTGACCTCTCGCTGGAGCGTCGGGGGCGGCATGGAGTATGTGGCCAGCCAGGTCAACAGCGTGGCCTCCGAGCCCGGCGCTCGCCGTCGCCAGGTGGAGATCGACGGCTACTCCGTCTTCCATGCGTCCACGGCCTATCGCTTTACCGATGAGCTCCAGCTGCGTGTGAACGCCTTCAACCTTACCGACAAGGACTACATTTCCCAGCTGGCCGAGGGTGGCGCCCAGGGCATTCCCGGGCCGGGCCGGCACGCCATCGCCACGCTGCGCTATGACTTCTAGAGCCATTCCATGATTGTCAGTTTCGAAAACATTCTGACACCTGACGAGCTGGCGGCCGTGCGCCGCCAGCTGCTGGCCGCCGAGTGGGCCCGCGGCATCAGCGCGGGGCCCCAGGCCAGGCAGGTGAAGAAGAATCTGCAGATACCCGAACAGTCGGCGGTATTGCAGGAGTTGCGCACTCTGGTGATGCGGGCCCTGAATCGTTCGCCCGATGTCATGAGCGCGCTGCTGCCCTTCAAGATCATCCCGCCCAACTTCAACCGCTATACCGTGGAGGACAGCCACTACGGCAAGCATATCGACAGCACGCTGCGCCCCCTGCCGGACGGCAGCTACCTGCGCACCGACGTCTCCGCGACGCTGTTCCTGTCGGATCCGGAGGAGTACGACGGGGGCGAGCTGAAGATCATCGACACCTTCGGCGAGCAGACCGTCAAGCTCGCGGCGGGGAGTCTGGTGACCTATCCGTCGGGCTCGCTGCACGAGGTCACGCCGGTGACGCGCGGCGAGCGGCTGGGGTGCTACATGTTCATGCAGAGCCTTATTCGCGACACGGAAAAGCGCCGCCTGCTCTACGAGATGGACAATTCGCTGCGCCGCCTGAGAGCCGAGCAGGGCGAGGCCCAGGCGGACCTGGTGGCCCTGACGGGCACCTACAACAACCTGGTGAGAATGTGGTCGGAGTGCTGATATGAGCTGAAAACCGTTCCTTGAGTCCTTTGTTTCGAACGTATTGGCGCATGAGGCTGACAAGCACCATGCGCCTTTTTTGTCGTCCTCCTGGGCGGTTTACGGCGGCGGTGGGCTCTGCTCGGCCTGGGGCGCCTGGAAGTAGTCGAACAGCCGGGTCACGGCCTCGGGCGCCACGCCGCTGGTGATAAAGACGAAGCGCGAGACCCCGTCCGGGCAGGCCTCCGTCGGCAGTGTCACCGGGGGATGGAAGATATGCTGCACGCCGTGCAGGGCCAGGGGCTGCGCCTGCCCCGCCATGTTCACGATGGCCTTGACGCGCAGCATCTTCTCCCCCAGCAGGCTCATCAGAAGCTCCAGCCAGTCCTCCAGCACCTCGGGGGCGATGGGATCTTCCACGCTGAAGCAGAAGGAGCGGATCTGCTCGCCGTGCCGGCTGAGCGGGGCCGTGGCCGCAGGCGCCAGCAGCGGCGCGGAGGCCTCGGCGGCGGTGGGCGCCAGTCCCGGCTGGAGCGAGACCTGGGCGTAGGAGGCCGCACCCAGCCAGCCCTCGGCCTGCTGGCCCGCCCTGCCCGCGGCGGGCAGGCGCCGGGCGGTCAGCCGCTCGGCGTCCAGCTCGCCCTGGCGCACGTCGAGCTGCTCGGCGGCGGGGTTGACCTCGGTGAGCCGCTCGCGCAGCCGGGCCAGACGGTCGTCGTCGACCAGGTCGGCCTTGGTGATCAGCAGGCAGTCGGCGATGGCGGCCTGGCGCTGGGATTCCCGGTGGGCGTTGAGGGTCGAGAGGCCGTTGGCCGCATCCACCAGGCAGGCCACGCCGTCCAGGCGAAAGCGCTGGGCGAGCCAGTGGTCGGTCATCAGCGTCTGCAGGATGGGCGCCGGGTCGGCCAGCCCGGTGGTCTCGATGATCATCCGCGAGATCGGCCGGCCCCCGTCACGCTCGAGCGCCTCCCAGGCCTCTTGGACGCTCTTGCTCAGGTCGCCGCGAATGGTGCAGCAGAGACAGCCGCTGCTCATCTCCACCAC
>PUOM01000288.1 GCA_003552795.1 Halomonas sp.
GGTGCCGATCGGTCTCCAGAGAGTCCTGAAATTCGTTATCGCTGGCCGCAACCGAGGTGGCGGCGGCCAGGCAGAGCCCGCCCAGCACGGCGGCGAAGCGCTTGACGCCGCCGCGGGGATCAGCGGCCGATGCGCTCGCGCAGGAAGTCGAGGAGCTGCTCGGCGGGCAGCATGGTGGCATCACTGTCGCGGCGTCCCTTGTACTCGAGTTCCCCCTTGTCCAGGCCCCGATCGCCCACTACCAGGCGGTGGGGCAGCCCCATCAGCTCGTGGTCGGCAAACTTGGCACCGGGACGCAGGTCGCGGTCGTCCAGCAGCACCTCGAAGCCGGCGGCGGTCAGCTCGGCGTAGAGCCTTGCGGACTCCTCGCGAACCCGCTGGGACTTGTGGGCGTTCATCGGCACCAGGGCGAGCTGGAAGGGAGCGATGGCATCGGGCCAGATGATGCCGGCGTCGTCGTGATTCTGTTCGATGGCGGCGGCCACGACCCGGGTGACCCCGATGCCATAGCAGCCCATCCAGGGGTGCAGGGCGCGACCTTCATCGCCCAGTACGGTGGCGTTCATCGCCTCGCTGTACTTGCGGCCCAGCTGGAAGACATGACCCACCTCGATGCCACGCTTGATGGCGAGGGTGCCGTGACCGTCAGGCGAGGGGTCGCCCTCCACCACGTTGCGCAGGTCGGCGACCCCGGGCAGGGGGACGTCGCGCTCCCAGTTGATGCCGAAGTAGTGCTTGCCGTCGACGTTGGCGCCGGCGCCGAAGTCGCTCATCAGCGCCACGCTGCGGTCCACGATGATCGGCATCTCGAGGCCCACCGGGCCGAGCGAGCCGGGGCCGGCGCCCACTGCGGCGCGGATCTCCTCTTCGCTGGCCATGGTCAGCGGTTCGGCTACCTCGGGCAGGTGTTCGGCCTTGATGGTGTTGAGCTCGTGGTCGCCGCGCACCAGCAGGGCGATCAGGCCGCCTTCGGCGGCGTGCACCATCAGGGTCTTGATGGTCTTCTCGATGGGCAGGCCGTGCTGCTCCACCAGGGCGGCGATGGTCCTGGCATCGGGGGTGTCCACCAGGCGCAGCTCCTCGGTCGGGGCGGCGCGCTCGGGGGTGGTGCCCAGCGGCGCCGGCAGCGCCTCGGCCTTCTCGATGTTGGCGGCGTAGTCGGAGTCGCTGGAGAAGACGATGGCGTCCTCGCCGGAGTCGGCCAGCACGTGGAATTCATGGGAGTTGTCGCCGCCGATGGCGCCGGTATCCGCCAGCACCGGGCGGAAGTCCAGGCCCAGGCGGGTGAAGATACGGGTGTAGGCGTCGTACATCGCCTGGTAGGTCGCCTCGAGGGAGGCCTCGTCCGCATGGAAGGAGTAGGCATCCTTCATGATGAACTCCCGGGCGCGCATCACCCCGAAGCGCGGGCGGATCTCGTCGCGGAACTTGGTCTGGATCTGGTAGAAGTTGGCCGGCAGCTGCTTGTAGCTGGCGATCTCCTTGCGCACCAGGTCGGTGATCACCTCTTCGTGGGTCGGGCCAACGCAGTAGTCGCGCTCATGGCGATCCTTTAGGCGCAGCAGCTCCGGGCCGTACTGCTCCCAGCGGCCAGACTCCTGCCACAGCTCGGCGGGCTGCACCGCGGGCATCAGCAGCTCCTGGGCGCCGGCACGGTCCATCTCCTCGCGGACGATGCGCTCCACCTTGCGCAGGGTCTTGAGGCCCAGCGGCAGCCAGGTATAGAGGCCGGAGGTGAGGCGGCGGATCATGCCCGAACGCAGCATCAGCTGGTGGCTGATGACCTCGGCGTCGGCGGGCGTTTCCTTGAGGGTGGCGATCAACAGTTGAGTGGCGCGCATGGGTCCGGCGTTTCCTCGGGCTCGTCAAAGGGTCGGTCCGCCAGGACGGCGGTGGTGGGCGCATTGTACGGCCAAGGGCGAGGCGCGGCAAAAGGGCATGGATCATCGGCAGGGCCGCCCTGGCCGGGCGGCTCGCGCGGTGTCGATCCACCGGCTCACCCGAGGGCAGCCATGCCCTCGCGGCAACAGGCCGCCCCTGTCACTCCAGGGTCTTCAACCAGAACACCATGGGCTTATCGGTCGCGTCCGTCTCGCCGAGATCTTTCCAGCGAAAGGTCGTGGTGAGGGCGGGCTGGCGTGCGTAGCCCCGGGAGCGCCAGAAGCCGTGTAGCGGGGTGTAGTTGGCGGGTTGCCGGGGGTGCGCCTCGGGGCGCTCCACCGCACAGAAGGCCACGGTGGTGAACCCCTCGCGCCTGGCATGCGCCTCTCGCTCGGCCATGAAGGCCTTGCCGATGCCGTGGCCGCGATAGTCGGAGAGGAGCACCGACTCGCCGTAGTAGAAGATCGCGTCGACCGGGAGGCCCCGGGCCTCGAAGGGGGCGCGGAAGTCGGCCACTTCGGCGGCCAGCGGCATGCCGGTGGCGGCGCCCACCAGGGCGTCGCCGTCGAAGGCCAGCAGGAAGAGGCTCGCCGGGCACTCGGCGTAGCGGCTCAGGTAATCCGCCTCGTAGCCGAGGTCGCCGTCGTAGAGATAGGGGAAGTCGCGGAATACCCGGATGCGCAGCCGCGCCAGGTCCTCCAGGTGAGGGGCAATGGCCTGGCCCTGACAGCGGCTAAGTCGGATGGCGTCCATGGTCTCTCCCGAGCATGGGAAGGTCGGCATAGGCGACCTCCCGGCCTGTGGTAAACTCCTCCCGATTCTGACCAGCGTCGCCGCTACCGACAATGCCTGTCAGCGACATCGACCCCGTTCTTCACGGAGATTGCCTGCGCCATGTCTTCCCTCCTGCGCCGCGGCCTGACCGGCCTTGCTCTCGGTGTCTCGATCACCGCCCTGGTGGGCTGTGGCACCCTCTTCCATCCTGAACGCAAGGGGCAGGTGAGCGGGCGCATCGACCCGGCGGTGGCCATCGCCAACGGCGTCGGCCTGCTGTTCTTCATCGTGCCCGGGGTGATCGCCTACGCGGTGGACTTCTCCAATGGCACCATCTATCTGCCCGGCGGGCACACCGCAGCCGGCGTGGATGCGCTGAAGCTCGAGGAAGACATGGATGTCGCCTCCCTGGAGCGGTTGCTCTCCGAGAAGAGCGGCAAGGCGGTGAGCCTGGACAGCGAGCTGATGAGGGTCGAGGAGGTCGCGAGCCTGGAGGAGGCGCTGGCCCTGGTGCGCATGGCCGGCATCGACGACGAGGCGCGGCTCGGCACCGCCACCGACGGCGAGGCCTGATCTGACACCCCCGGCGGCGGCGGCTTGCGTAGCGCTCACCCGGTCGCTGCCTGGTCATCCTGTGTCGCCCTCTCCTGGGTGAGAGGGCGCCCGGCGGGTCGCCGGCCGGCACCGAGCCACAGTACCGCCATCCCCGCCACCAGCCCCCAGAAGGCGGCCCCGATGCCGAGCAGGGTGGCTCCCGAGGCAGTGAAGAGAAAGGTCACCAGGGCCGCATCGCGCTGGCGCTCGTCGGCCATCGCCGCGGCCAGGCCGTTGCCGATGGTGCCGAGCAGCGCGAGCCCGGCCAGGGCGGCGATCAGCGCGGCCGGCAGCGCCGCAAAGAGTGCCGTCACCGTGGCGCCGAACACCCCGAGGACCAGGTAGCCGACGCCGGCGGCCACGCCCGCCGTGTAGCGCCGCGACGGATCCTCGTGGGCCTCCCGCCCCATGCACACCGCGGCACTGATCGCGGCCAGGTTGAGCGCGAAGCCGCCGAAGGGGGCGAGGCCCAGGGTGGCCGCCCCGGTCCAGCCGATCAGCGGTGAGGTGGGCGGCCGGTAGCCGGCGGCCCGCAGCACCGTGATGCCTGGCAGGTTCTGGGTGGCCATGGTGACCACGAAGAGCGGGATCCCGACCCCGACCAGGGTAGCGAGCGAGAAGGCCGGGGCGGTGAAGACCGGCAGGGTCGGCGCGAGGCTCACTCCGGCAAGGTTCAGCTCCCCCTGCACGGCGGTGAGGCCGACCCCGACCAGCAGCACCAGCACGATGGCGTAGCGGGGCGCGAAGCGCCGACCCAGCACGTAGCTGGCCAGCATGGCCAGCGGCAGCAGCCAGGCGGTGGCCAGGGTGGCGAAGAGCTCGATGCCGAAGCGCAGCAGCACGCCGGCGAGCAGGGCGGCGGCCAGCGCCGGCGGGATACGCTTCACCAGGGCGCCGAACAGGCCGGTCACCCCGCACAGGGTGATCAGCGCCGCCGAGAACAGGAAGGCCCCGATCGCCTGCTCCATGGGAACGCCCGGCAGGCTGGTGGCGAGCAGGGCGGCGCCCGGGGTCGACCAGGCGGTGAGGATCGGCATCCGGTAGCGCAGCGAAAGCCCCAGCGAGGTGAGCCCCATGCCGATGCCCAGCGCCCACAGCCAGGAGCCGATCTGGGCGTCGCTGGCACCTGCGGCCTCGGCGGCCTGGAAGATGATCACCGCCGAGCTGCCGTAGCCCACCAGCACCGCCACCAGCCCGGTGACCAGCGTGGAGGCGCTGACGTCCTGCCATACCGAGCGTGCCGGCGCGTCTCGCGTCACGGGGGTATCGCGGTATTCGATCATCTCGGACTCCTCACGGCTGTCGACGGCCGTGCGTTATAGCGTACAATGGGTGGCACCCTACCACCGTGCGTTATAGCGCACAAGTCGTTTCGGGAGGATTCTCCATGCAGGAGATCGCCACTCATATCGCGCGGCGGCTCAAGGCCCTGCGCCAGGCGCGGGGCTGGAGTCTGGAGGCGGCCGCCCGGGCCACCGGGGTCAGCAAGGCGATGCTCGGACAGATCGAGCGGGGCGAGTCGAGCCCCACGGTGTCGACGCTGTGGAAGATCGCCAGCGGCTTCTCGGTCTCCTTCTCGTCGCTGTTCGGGGCGCCGAGCGGCGAGGCGGGGCCCGCCGGCGAGACGCGCTGGGGGCGCGACGCCGTGGGCATGCAGGCGACGGTGATCTTTCCCTATGACCCGCTGCTGGGCTTCGAGATGTTCGAGATCGCGCTGGCCCCCGGGGCGGCGAGCGAATCCTCGCCCCACGCCCCGGGGGTGGTGGAGCACATCGTGGTGCTGGAAGGGGAGCTGGGCCTGACCCTGGGCGAGGCGGAGGAGCAGCGGCTGCGCCCCGGCGAGGCGCTGCGCTTCCAGGCGGACTGCCACCACGTCATGCGCAGCCTCGGCGAGGCGCCGCTACGCTTCCATGACGTCATCCACTATCTGCCCGGGGCCGCGGCGGGGGAGACCCTCTAGCGGCCTCGGGCCACGACGACCGCTACCGGGCCAGGTCCCGCATGGCGCTCTCCAGCCCTTCGAGGGTCATGGGGTACATGCGGTCGTCGATCAGCCGGCGGATCAGCTGGGTGGAGTGGGTGAACTCCCAGGCGCGAGGCGGCATGGGGTTGAGCCAGGCCAGGCGGGGGAACTTGTGCACCAGGCGCTCGAGCCACACCGCGCCGGCCTCGTCGTTGAAGTGCTCGACGCTGCCGCCGGGATGAGTCACTTCATACGGCGACATGGCGGCATCACCTACAATGACGACCTGGTAGTCGCTGCCGTAGGTGTGCAGCACGTCCAGGGTCGGGATGCGTTCGCCGTGGCGTCGCGCATTGTTCCGCCACAGCCCTTCGTAGACGCAGTTGTGGAAGTAGTAGGGCTCCAGGTGCTTGAACTCCGAGCGGGCCGCCGAGAAGAGCTCCTCGCAGGTGCGGATGTGGTCATCCATGGAGCCGCCCACGTCGAGCAGCAGCAGCACCTTCACCGCGTTGTGGCGCTCGGGTCGCATCTGCACGTTGAGCAGGCCGGCGTCCCGGGCGGTCTCGCGGATAGTGGCGTCGACGTCGAACTCCTCCGCCGCCCCCTGGCGGGCGAACTTCCTGAGCCGGCGCAGCGCCATCTTGATGTTGCGGGTGCCCAGTTCCAGGGAGTCGTCGTAGTCGCGAAAGCGCCGTTCGTCCCAC
>PUOM01000058.1 GCA_003552795.1 Halomonas sp.
CGCCCCGCCAATGGCGGGGCGAGGGCGTTCTGGACAGCCGTCGAAACGGTCGGCCGCTAGCCGGTGATATTGTCGAGGATCTTCAGGCTCGGGGCGGCCCGGTTGAGCGTGTAGAAGTGCAGGCCCGGCGCACCGCCGTCGAGCAGGCGCTGGCAGAGCCGCGAGACCACCTCCTCGCCGAAGGCGGCAATGGAGTCGCTGTCGTCGCCATAGGCCTCGAGCTGCTTGCGGATCCAGCGCGGGATCTCGGCGCCGCAGGCATCCGAGAAGCGCGCCAGCTTGGCGTAGTTGGTGATCGGCATGATGCCCGGCACGATGGGCGCCTCGACCCCCAGCGCCCGCGCCCGCTCGACGAAGTGAAAGTAGGCGTCGGCGCTGAAGAAGTACTGGGTGATGGCGAGATTGGCCCCGGCGTTCATCTTGCGGGCGAAGTTTTCGAGATCGCGCTCGAAGCTGGGCGCCTGGGGATGAGACTCCGGATAGGCGGCCACCGCGATCTCGAAATAATCGCCGGTCTCCTCACGGATGAACTCCACCAGCTCGTTGGCATAGCGCAGCTCGCCGATGCCCCCCATGCCCGAGGGCAGGTCGCCGCGCAGGGCCACCAGGCTGTCGATGCCCTCTTCCCGGTAGCGGGCCAGCAGCTCGCGCAGCTGGCCCTTCTCGCTGCCGATGCAGGAGAGATGGGGCGCGGTGGTGATGCCGCTGTCGCGCACCTGCCGCACGGTGTTCAGGGTGCGATCCTGAGTGGAGCCACCGGCCCCGTAGGTCACCGAGAAGAAGCGCGGCTGGCGGCTGGCGAGGGCGTCACGCGCACCGACCAGCTTCTCGCGCCCCGCCTCGGTGTTGGGGGGGAAGAACTCGAAGCTGATACCCAGCGGATGTTCCTGCGCGCTCATGGTGGCACCTCTGTAGCGTGTGACGTGATTGGCCGCCATTCTGACGAGGACCGGCGCCGGCGACCAATGAAAGTTCCGGTGCGGCTGTATCAATTTCATTCATGTTGGGACGCTGACAGCGCCTTCGTCGGCAGGCATGATGCGCCAGGACAGGGACGCCGACGACCGACAGGGAGACACGATGACCGCGCTCGACCCCACCACGCTGATGGGCCCGCTGTGGACCCTGCTGGCCTATATCGCCCTGGGCTGGCTGGCCGCCCGACGCCTCTCGGTGGATCCCCGCCCCATCGCCACCCTGCTCATCTATCTGGTGGCTCCGCTCACCTTCTTCCGCGGCCTGGTGCTGGGGGGGCCGACCCCCAGCTACCTGCTGCTGACCCTGGCCGCCTTCGTCACCGCCAGCCTGTTGGCGGTGTCGATGCACTACCTGACCCGCCGCGCCTTTGCCCCCCAGGAGAGCGCCCTGCTGGCGTTCTCGGCCGGCACCGGCAACACCGGCTACTTCGGCCTCCCGGTGGCCATGGTGCTGCTGCCTCCGGAGGGGGTGACCCTCTACCTGTTCTGCGTGCTGGGCATCACCCTCTACGAGTTCACCGTGGGCTTCTATCTCTCCGCCCGGGGGCGGTTTTCGGTGGGCGAGAGCCTGGCCAAGATCCTGCGCCTGCCCCTGATCTACGCCTTTCTGGCGGCACTGCTGGTCAGCGGACTGGGGCTGACGGTGCCGACGGCGGCCCTGGAGGGGCTGGCGGTCTTCCCGGCCACCTACACCCTGCTGGGCATGATGATCATCGGCATGACCCTGGGGCGGGTGTCGATCCACGCGCTTGACGCACGCTTCATCGGCGCCTGCGTGGCCGTGCGCTGCGTGGCCTGGCCGCTGCTGGCGCTCGGCGTGGTCCTGGCCCTGCAGGCACTCGCGCCCCTGTCACCGGAGCTGGCCATGGCAATCCTGCTGCTGGGGGTGGTGCCCATGGCGGCCAACGTGGTGGTGGTGGCCATGGAGCTCGGCATCGCCCCGGCCAAGGGGGCGCTCGCCGTGCTGGCCACCACCCTGGCCGCGCCGCTGCTGATTCCGCTCTACCTCACCCTGATGATGCGCCTGGCCGGCCCGTGATCAATAGCGATAGCTGTCGGGCTTGTAGGGCCCCTGAGCCGGAACGCCGGTGTAGGCCTCCTGGGCCGGGGTCATGCGGGTGACCACCCCGCCGAAGCCCTCCACCATGTAGCGGGCCACCTCCTCGTCCAGGTGGCGCGGCAGCACCGTGACCGCGAGCGCCTCGCGCTTCTGGGCCTCGGGCAGCTCGGCGAAGCGCCGCTGATAGAGGTGTATCTGCGCCAGCACCTGGTTGGCGAAGGAGCCATCCATCACTCGGGAGGGGTGGCCGGTGGCATTGCCCAGGTTCACCAGCCGCCCCTCGGAGAGCAGGATCAGATAGTCGCGGCTGGCCGGATCGAACTCCCCCGGCCGGCTGTCCCGGTAGACCTTGTGCACCTGGGGCTTGACCTCCTCCCAGTGCCAGCGGCGGCGCATGCTGGCGGTATCGATCTCGCTGTCGAAATGGCCGATGTTGCAGACCACCGCCCCCGGCTTGAGCGCTTCCAGCATGGCCGCATCGCAGGCGTCGATATTGCCGGTGGCGGTGACCACCAGGTCGATGCGGCCCAGCAGTGTCCGGTCGATGCTCTCCCGGCCGCGGTTGATGCCGCCGACGTAGGGGGACACCACCTCGAAGCCGTCCATGCAGGCCTGCATGGCGCAGATCGGATCGACCTCCGCCACCCTGACGATCATCCCCTCCTGGCGCAGCGACGCCGCCGAGCCCTTGCCCACGTCGCCATAGCCCACCACCAGCGCCTGCTTGCCGGCCAGCAGATGGTCGATGGCCCGCTTGATGGCATCAGAAAGGGAGTGGCGGCAGCCGTACTTGTTGTCGTTCTTCGACTTGGTCACCGCATCGTTGACGTTGATGGCCGGCACCCGAAGCAGGCCGTCGCGCAGCATCTCCTCCAGCCGATGCACACCGGTGGTGGTCTCCTCTGAGATGCCGTGGACGGCGTCGAGCCGCTGGGGATACTTGTCGTGCAGCAGGGCGGTGAGATCGCCGCCGTCGTCGAGCACCAGGTTGGGCACCCAGCCGTCGGGGCCGGCCACGGTCTGCTCGATGCACCACCAGAACGCCTCCTCCGTCTCGCCCTTCCAGGCGAACACCGGGATGCCCGCCGCGGCGATGGCCGCCGCGGCATGGTCCTGAGTGGAGAAGATATTGCACGACGACCAGCGCACGCTGGCGCCCAGTTCGATGAGCGTCTCGATCAGCACCGCGGTCTGGATGGTCATATGGATGCAGCCGGCGATGCGCGCCCCCGCCAGCGGCTGCTCGTCGCGGTACTTGGCGCGGATCGCCATCAGCGCCGGCATCTCGGTCTCGGCGATGCGGATCTCGCGTCGCCCCCAGTCGGCCAGGGCAAGGTCGGCCACCTTGTGGTCATGGCTAGGGGTTGTGGTCATGGCGGGCTGGTTCATGGGTCACCTCTGGGCAGCGAAAGCGTGACCTTCACTATAGGCCGCGGTCGGTGAAGCTGGCCAAGAAGTGTCCCCCGACAACGATAACGCCCGGCGCAGGCCGGGCGTTATCGTTCAGGCGCTGTCGCTCAGGCGTGAGGTCAGAGACCGGCGGCCTGGCGCAGGGCGTTGGCGCGGTCGGTCTTCTCCCACGGAAAGGCGGTGAAGATTTCAGTGTGCTCCTCGCCCTGGGCATCGCGCCAGGTGTAGGAGGTCTCGAAGGGCTCGCGACCGAAGTGACCGTAGGCCGCGGTGAGCTGATACATGGGATGCAGCAGGTCGAGCATGCGGGTGATGGCGTGGGGACGCAGGTCGAAGTGCTCGCGCACCAGCTCGATGATGCGCGCCTCGTCGACCCTGCCGGTGCCGAAGGTGTTGACCGAAACCGAGGTGGGCTCGGCCACGCCGATGGCATAGGAGACCTGGATCTCGCACTTCTCGGCCAGGCCCGCGGCGACGATGTTCTTGGCCACATAGCGGCCGGCGTAGGCGGCGCTGCGATCCACCTTGGAGGGATCCTTGCCGGAGAAGGCACCGCCGCCGTGGCGGGCCATGCCGCCGTAGGTGTCGACGACGATCTTGCGCCCGGTGAGGCCGCAGTCGCCCACCGGGCCGCCGATCACGAACTTGCCGGTGGGGTTGATGTGGTACTTGGTCTGCTCGGTGAGCCAGTCGGCGGGGATCACCTGCTCGATGATCTCGCGCTTGACCATCTTGCGCAGCTCGTCCTGGTCGATGCCCGGGTCGTGCTGGGTGGAAAGTACCACCGCCTCCACCGCGCAGGGCCTGCCCTCGGCGTCATAGCGGAAGGTGACCTGACTCTTGGCGTCCGGGCGCAGCCAGGGCAGCAGGCCGTGCTTGCGCAGCTCCGCCTGGCGCTCCACCAGCCGGTGGGCGTAGTGGATCGGCGCCGGCATGTAGCTCTCGGTCTCGCTGGTGGCGTAGCCGAACATCAGCCCCTGGTCGCCGGCCCCCTGGTCCTCGGGCTGGCTGCGATCGACCCCCTGGGCGATGTCCAGGCTCTGCTTGCCGATCAGGTTGAGCACGCCGCAGGTCTCGCCGTCGAACCCCACGTCCGAGGAGGTGTAGCCGATGCCGGTGATCACCTCGCGCACGATCGCCTCGAGATCGACCCAGGCCGAGGTGCTGATCTCGCCTGCGACGATGGCCACGCCGGTCTTGACCAGGGTCTCGCAGGCCACCCGGGCCTGCTTGTCGCGGGCGATGATGGCATCGAGCACCGCATCGGAGATCTGATCCGCGATCTTGTCGGGATGCCCTTCGGAGACGGATTCGGAGGTAAACAGGGAGTATTCGCTCATCGCGCCCTCGACCTTGTGTGAAGCAGTTTTAAGGGGCAAGAGTCTACACCCTCGGACCTGACGGGGCATCCACGATTTGATGCCGGGCGTCAAGTCGGCGACAATATGGCACCGAATTCCATCGCGCCGCACGCGTCCCGCGGCGACCTACCCAGTCAGAATGCATGCCCCGCTGTCCGCCGGCGGTGGCCATCACCCTTATTTTCTGCCGCAGGCGAGGAGCTCTCCAATGCCGTCACGATTCGAACTGGCCAATGCCATTCGCGCTCTCTCCATGGATGCCGTCCAGAAGGCCAAGTCCGGCCATCCCGGCGCGCCCATGGGCATGGCCGACATCGCCGAGGTGCTGTGGAACGACTACCTCAAGCACAATCCGGAAGACCCCAAGTGGGCCGATCGTGACCGCTTCGTGCTCTCCAACGGCCACGGCTCCATGCTGCTCTACTCGCTGCTGCACCTGACCGGCTACGACCTGGGCCTCGAGGAGCTGCAGAACTTCCGCCAGCTCCACGCCAAGACCGCCGGCCATCCGGAGTTCGGCTATGCACCGGGCATCGAGACCACCACCGGCCCGCTGGGCCAGGGGCTGGCCAACGCGGTGGGCATGGCGCTGGCCGAGAAGACCCTGGCCGCGCAGTTCAACCGGCCCGGCCACACCATCGTCGACCACACCACCTGGTGCTTCGTCGGCGACGGCTGCCTGATGGAAGGCATCTCCCACGAGGTCGCGTCGCTGGCCGGCACCCAGCAGCTGGGCAAGCTGATCACCTTCTACGACGACAACGGCATCTCCATCGACGGCGAGGTCGAGGGCTGGTTCACCGACGACACCGCCAAGCGCTTCGAGGCCTACGGCTGGCACGTCGTGCCCAATGTCGACGGCCACAAGCCCGAAGAGATCAAGGCCGCCATCGAACTGGCCAGGAGCCACGGCGACAAGCCGAGCCTGATCATCTGCAAGACGATGATCGGCTTCGGTGCGCCCAACAAGCAGGGCAAGGAAGAGTGCCACGGCGCGCCCCTGGGCGAGGACGAGGTGGCCGCTGCCCGCCAGCAGCTCGACTGGCCCCATGCGCCTTTCC
>PUOM01000321.1 GCA_003552795.1 Halomonas sp.
CCAGGAAGAGACAGTCGATGGCCCAGCCCAGCACCCCGCGTTTTCGGTGGGGGCCGAAGACCGGGAAGATCAGGAAGGCCAGCAGCATGATCAGCATCAGGTGGATGCTGCGCTGATAGAACATGCCCAGCGGCTGGATGCCGGCGGAATAGAGCTGGAACAGCGAGAGTCCCACGGCTACCAGGGTGATCAGCCAGAGAACGGCCCTGGCTTGCGCCATGGGCGGAGGGGCGTTATCAGAGGAATGAGAATCGCTCACGTCAAGACCCGCGCAGTGTCAAGGTGGTCAGAGTCATGCCGACGCGCCGCTGCTCGGGCAGGCGGCGCATCGGCATCATGGCAAGTGCCCGAGAGGCGCATCAGCGGCGCTGATGGTCCTGCACCTCGGCGTCGACCTCCTCGTAGTAGCGCAGCGCGCCGGGATGGAAGGAGATCGGCGTGGAGTCGATGCTGAACTCGACGGTGGTGTCGTTGGCCGCCGGGTGCACGGCGATCAGCTCGTCGGTGTGCTCGAACAGCAGCTGGGTGATCCGGTAGGCCAGCTCCTCGTCCATCTCGCTGCTTACCGCCAGCACGTTGGGGATGCCGACGGTCTGCACGCCCTCTTCCATGCCCTCGTACATGCCGGCGCGCAGCTCGTAGGCGGCAAAGACCGGCTCCGCTTCCTGGGCGTTGGCGATCTCCTCCTCGGAGAGGCCGATCAGCCGGATATCCCGTGTCGCCGCCAGGTTGAGGATGGAGCTGGTGGGCGGCCCCACGCTCCAGAAGCCGGCGTCGATGTCGCCGTCGCGAATGGCATCGGCGGTCTCGTTGAAGTTGAGGCGCTGGGGACGGAAATCGTCGTAGCTGATGCCGTTGGCCTCGAGCAGAGCCCGGGCGTTGAGCTCGGTGCCGCTGCCCGGGGCGCCCACGGAGACCCGCTTGCCGCGCAGGTCGTCGAGGGACTCGACGCCGGAGTCGGCCAGGGTGACCAGCTGCACGGCGTTGGGGTAGACCGAGGCCAGGGCGCGAATGTTGTCGAGCTGGCGGCCCTCGAAGTCGCCGGTGCCGCTGTAGGCCTGGTGGACGGTGTCGGCCAGGGCGAAGGCGATATCGGAATCGCCGCGCCAGATCAGGCCCATGTTCTCCACCGAGGCCCCGGTGACCTCGGCCACGGCATTGGCGCCCTCCACCTGCTTGTTGATCAGCTCCGCCAGGCCACCGCCCAGCGGGTAGTAGGCCCCGCCGGTCCCGCCGGTGGCGATGGAGAGCTGCTGGGCCGCCGCCAGGCCGGGCAGCGTCGACAGGCCAAGGGCCAGGAGCAGGGATCGCGTGTGCATGTTGATGACTCCGTCATGGGGAAGGGGACTCTATATTCCGGCATCGGCGACAGGAATTATCAACGTCTACTTTAGTTTAAAAAATCAATGCAAGCTTATATCAAGGGCTATAATTCTATTTTGTTGACTAAAGCTAAAAATGTAGATATTTTTTGAGGTGACGATGTCGCCAGTCCATGGCGGCACCCCATGTATCTCGTCTGGATATATCTCGTTTGGAGCCCCTGACATGACCGTGCTTACCCAGCTTCCCGATACCGCCATGCCGCTGCCCGCCGACATCCGCGGCTTCACCCTGGCGCCGTCTGCCGCCTCGCCCCGCCTGCTTCAGCTGACCATCTCCCGCGAGGTCGTCAGCGCCTTCCTGGAAGCCGTGGCCGAGTGGCCGGTACAGGCGCTGGAGTACAAGTCGATGCTGCGCTTCCGCGTGGCGAAGATCCTCGACGACCTGTGCGACAACACCCTGCAGCCCGTGCTGGTCAATACCCTGGTGGATCGCGCCACCGGCGGTTTCCAGGTGGTGATGGAGGGGCTCGACTCCGTGGAGCAGGCCGAGGACATGGTCAAGGTGTCCACCGCCGTGGCCCACCTGATGGGGCGCTCCAACTACGACGCCATGAGCGGCCAGTACTATGCGCGCTTCGTGGTCAAGAACGTCGACAACTCCGACTCCTACCTGCGCCAGCCGCACCGGGTCATGGAGCTGCACAACGACGGCACCTTCGTCGAGCAGGACACCGACTACGTGCTGATGATGAAGATCGACGAGCAGAACATGGAGGGCGGCAACTCCCTGCTGCTGCACCTGGACGACTGGGAAGGCCTGGAGCAGTTCTTCGCCCATCCGCTGGCCCATCGCCCGATGCGCTGGACCGCGCCGCCCAGCAAGAACGTCGCCCGCGACGTCTTCCACCCGGTGTTCGACGTGGACTGCGAAGGGCGTCCGATCATGGCCTACATCGACCAGTTCGTGCAGCCCAAGGACTATGAAGAGGGCAACTGGCTGACCGATCTCTCCGAGTCCCTGGAGAACAGCCCGGCCATCGTCTCCCTGCCCAACCCGGTGGGCAGCTTCCTGCTGATCAACAACCACTTCTGGCTGCACGGCCGCGACCGCTTCACCCCGCACCCCGATCTGCGCCGCGAACTGATGCGCCAGCGTGGCTACTTCACCCACGCCAAGACCCTGCGCAACCCTTGCCAGGTGTGATGGCGTCAGAGATGACGGCAGCCCTGGCGGTTGTCATGCTATGAACCCTGCCACGCCTTCACGGCGTGGCTTTTGCGTGTCCAGCGAGCGCATTCAGCGGGAGAGACAAGATGCACGATTTCATCATCATCGGCGGCGGTATCCTGGGGATGTCCACCGCCATGCAGCTCAAGCAGGCCTACCCCGACCGGCGCATGCTGCTGCTGGAGAAGGAGGCCGGCCCTGCCATGCACCAGACCGGCCACAACAGCGGCGTTATCCACGCCGGGGTCTACTACACGCCCGGCAGCCTCAAGGCGCGCTTCTGCCTGGCCGGCAATCGCGCCACCGTCGAGTTCTGTCAGGCCCATGACATTCCCTACGACACCTGCGGCAAGCTGCTGGTGGCCACCAACGAGCTGGAAATGGAGCGCATGAAGGCGCTCTGGGAGCGCACCGAGGCCAACGGCCTGGAGCGGGAGTGGCTCTCCGGCGAGGCGCTGGCCGAGCGCGAGCCCAACATCACCGGGGTGGGCGGCATCTTCGTGCCCTCCAGCGGCATCGTCGACTACGCCGCGGTGACCCGGGCCATGGCCGCCGAGTTCGAGCGCATGGGCGGCGAGATCCGCTACGGCTGCGAAGTGACCGGCCTGGAGGAGCGCAGCCAGGAGGTGGTGGTGAAGAGCGGCGGCGGCGAGTTCACCGGCCGCTACCTGGTGACCTGTTCGGGGCTGATGGCCGACCGGGTGATCCGCCTGCTGGGCCGGGATCCGGGTTTCACCATCTGTCCCTTCCGGGGCGAGTACTACCGCCTGCCGGCGAAGCACAATGCCATCGTCAACCATCTGATCTATCCGATCCCCGACCCCTCCATGCCCTTCCTGGGCGTGCACCTGACGCGCATGATCGACGGCAGCGTCACCGTGGGCCCCAATGCGGTGCTCGCCTTCAAGCGCGAGGGCTATCGCAAGCGCGACGTCTCGTTCTCCGATCTGGCGCAGATGGCCACCAACCCGGGGATTCTCAAGGTGCTGGCGCGCAACCTGCGCCCGGGGCTCTTCGAGATGAAGAACTCTCTCTACAAGCGCGGCTATCTGGAGCTGGTGCGCAAGTACTGCCCGAGCCTGGCTCTGGAGGATCTCGAGTCCTATCCTGCGGGCGTGCGCGCCCAGGCGGTCTCCCGGGACGGCAAGCTGGTGGACGACTTCCTCTTCGTCAACACCCGGCGCACCCTCAACGTGGGCAACGCGCCGTCGCCGGCGGCCACCTCGGCGCTTCCCATCGGCGCCCATATCGTCGAGCAGGTGAAGACAATGGTGGACGAGTGAGAAGGCGGGGGTGAGGGGCCGAGAGAGTAGAGGGCGTGGCGCCGCGGGCCGGTGATCGGTGCGACCTGGCTGGAAGTGCCGAAAAAAGACAGGAACGTAGAAATATGGCGGTTGGCCTCTCACGCAGGGGCCATGCTAGCTTGCATGGGTGGCGCCACGACGCCTGCGCCGATAACAACTCTACAAGATAATCGGGTTCCAGCCCGGAGGATTGCCATGAACGCCATGAAGTACGCCATTGCCGCCTCGCTGCTCGCCACGGCCCCGCTGGCCGCCGCCCAGCAGCTCTCCATCGCCACCGGCGGGACCGGTGGGGTCTACTACCCGCTGGGCGGTGGCCTGGCGGAGCTGATCAACAATCAGGTGGAGGGCGTCAGCGCCGTGGCCGAGGTCACCGGGGCCTCGGTGGAGAACATGGGGCTGGTGTGGCGCGGTGATTCCGACCTCGCCCTGGCCCTGGCCGACACCGTCTATCAGGCCTACAGCGGCACCGGCGATTTCGAGGGTCGCCAGCTCGACAACATGCGCGCCCTGGCCTCGGTCTACCCCAACGCCGTGCAGCTGGTCACCCTGGCCGACTCCGGCATCGAGTCCCTCGACGACCTGCGCGGCAAGCGGGTCTCCGTGGGCGCTCCGGGCAGCGGCACCGAGCTCAATGCCCGCGCCCTGCTCGAGGCCAACGGTATCGACTACGACGACTTCCGCCCTCAGCGCCTCAACTTCAACGAGACCGCCGATGCCATTCGCGACGGTGACGTCGACGCCGGCTTCTGGAGCGTGGGGCCGCCCACCAGCTCCATCCTCAACCTGGCCACCACCCGTGATATCCGGCTGGTGGGCCTGACCGAGGAGGAGATCGCCAACGCGCAGGAGGTGGAGCCGGTCTTCGCCCCCTACGAGCTGCGCGCCGGCATGTACGACGGCATGGACGAGGCGATTCACACCATCAGCATTCCCAACGTGCTGGCGGTGAGCAGCGAGATGGACGAGGAGCTGGCCTACCGGATCACCCAGCTGCTCTTCGAGCACACCGACGAGCTGATCGCCGTGCACCCGGCGGCCAACGACACCACCGTCGAGTTCAGCATCGACTCCACGCCGATTCCGTTCCACGACGGTGCCCTGCGCTACTACGAGGAGGTCGGCGCCGAGGTGCAGGACCACCAGCGTCCGTAACCTTGCCTGAACCGGGCACTTCGATGCGCGCCTCGACTCCCGCCGCAAGCCGCCGAGCCTTCGGGCCGGCGGCCGCCCTTCTGTGCCTGCTGCTCGCTCCGCCGGCCCTCGCCGACGAGGGCTGGCTCGAGGTGACCGCCGACAGCGGCCGGCTGATCGCCTCGCTGCCGATGCCCGAGGGCGAGGCCTGGTGCCTGGAGTGGAACCACTCGGTCACCGGGATCCGCGTGCAGGACTGCTACCGCCATCGCGAGGGCCTGATGGTGCTGGAACGCAGCCATCAGCCCGACTTCTCCGCGGGCCTCGGCCACGTGCCCGGACGGGGACGCCAGGTCTCCGACGGCGAGGGGGGGTACTGGATCGAGGGCATCGATGAGCCGGTGCCCGGCAACCGCTATCACCTTCGGGTCGGCTCCCCGGAGGTCAACCATCGACTGCTGCACGAGGATCGCCGGCTCAGCCTGAGCGACCAGGCCGCCGGCGAGCGGGTGACGATCCACCTGCGCACCTCGTCACCTACCTCCTGACGAGACCGCTCATGAGCGAATCTGCCAAGCCCGAGGTCACCGTTCCCGGTGGCAACGCCATTCAGGCGCGCCCCGTCCTGTGGCTGATCACCCTGGTGGCCGTGGGACTCTCGCTGTTCCAGCTCTATTCCGCCGGCATCCAGCCGCTGGGACTCTTCTATCAGCGCAGCATCCACCTGATGCTGATCATGCTGCTGGCCTTCCTGATCTTCCCGGTCTTCGGCCCCCACCGAAAACGCGGGGTGCTGGGCTGGGCCATCGACTGTCTCTTCCTGG
>PUOM01000180.1 GCA_003552795.1 Halomonas sp.
CGAACCTGATCCTCGGTAATGCGCTCGTTCATCGGGGGGCGCTTATCCTGGACGCGCCCTCTTGGGTTGCTTCGCTTGATCGCTCAGTCTCCTTAAGACGATTGACGATGTCGTCAGCCGAGTTCGGCGTTCAGACGCTCGATGAGGTCATCGACCCGCATGGTGCCTAGATCCTCGCCGGTGCGTGTCCGCACGGCCACCGAGTCGGCCTCGACTTCCTTATCCCCCACCACGAGGAGATAGGGAACTTTCTGCAACGTATGCTCGCGGATTTTAAAGCCGATCTTCTCGTTCCTCAAGTCCGCCTTGACGCGAAGGCCGTCTTTCTGCAGCCGCTGCTCGAGATCCAGCACGAAATTGCGCTGTGAATCGGTGATATTGAGGATCACCGCCTGCTGGGGCGCCAGCCACAGCGGCATGGCCCCGGCATAGTGCTCGATCAGTATACCGAGGAAACGCTCGAAGGACCCGAGTATCGCACGATGCAGCATCACCGGCGTCTTGCGGGCGCCGTCCTCGTCGACGAACTGAGCGCCCAGGCGGCCCGGCAGGTTGAAGTCCAGCTGCAGGGTACCGCACTGCCAGACGCGATTGAGGCAGTCGCGCAGCGAGAATTCGATCTTGGGGCCGTAGAAGGCGCCCTCGCCCGGCTGCAGGTCCCACGCGAGCCCGGTCGCATTGAGCGCCGCCTCGAGGCCCGCCTCGGCGCGGTCCCACTTCTCCGGCTCGCCGAGAAAATCGTCGGGACGGGTGGAGAGCTTGAGCTCCACCTCGTCGAACCCCAGATCCTTGTAGACCTTGAGCGTCAGGGCAATGAAGGCCTCGGCCTCGGCCTGGATCTGCGCCTCGGTGCAGAAGATGTGGGCATCGTCCTGAGTGAAGGCGCGCACCCGCATCAGGCCGTGCAGCGACCCGGAGGGCTCGTTGCGGTGGCAGCTGCCGAACTCGGCCAGGCGCAGGGGCAGGTCCCGGTAACTCTTCAGGCCTTGATTGAACACCTGCACGTGGCAGGGGCAGTTCATCGGTTTCACCGCATAGTCGCGTTTCTCGGACTCGGTGGTGAACATCAGCTCGCTGTAGTGACCCCAGTGGCCCGACTTCTTCCACAGGGAAAGATCCACCACCTGGGGGGTCTTGATCTCCTGGTAGCCGTTCTCGATCTGCACCCGGCGCATGTACTGCTCGAGGGCCTGATAGATGGTCCAGCCGTTGGGATGCCAGAACACCATGCCGGGCGCTTCTTCCTGAAGGTGGAAGAGATCCATCTTCCTGGCCAGCTTGCGATGGTCGCGCTTCTCGGCCTCCTCGAGGCGCTTCAGGTAGGCCTTGAGCTGCTTCTTGTCCGGCCAGGCGGTGCCGTAGATGCGCGTGAGCATCGGCTTGCTGGCGTCGCCGCGCCAGTAGGCGCCGGCCAGCTTGGTCAGCTTGAACGCCTTCAGGTGCCGGGTATTGGGGACATGGGGGCCCCGGCACATGTCGGTGTACTCTTCATGATGGTAGAGACGGATGGTCTCGTCTTCCGGAATCTCGCGCACGATCTCCTGCTTGTAGGGCTCGTCGCGGTGCAGAAAGGTGAGCATCGCCCTGTCGCGATCGACATACTCGCGCACCACGTCGTAGTCCTGATCGATCAGCTGCTTCATGCGCTTCTCGATCGCCTCGAGGTCCTCGGGCGTCACCGAGCGGCCGAAATCGATGTCGTAGTAGAAGCCGTCGTCGATCACCGGGCCGATGGCCATCTTCGCCTCGGGGTAGAGCTGCTTGACGGCATGGCCGATCAGGTGGGCGCAGGAGTGGCGTATCACCTCGAGCCCTTCGGGATCACGGGCGGTGAGTATGGCGACCTCGGCGTCGCGATCGATCACATCGGCGGTATCCACCGGGATGCCGTCGATCTTGCCGGCCACGCAGGCCTTGGCAAGCCCGGGACCGATCTCCTCGGCCAGTTCCATCACGGTGAGCGGTTTATCGAAGGTTCTCTGACTGCCGTCGGGCAGGGTCACGATGGGCATGAAGGGTCCTTGTGCGCAGTGGTGGCCCATACGAGAGACCACGTGTCGCGGTAAACAGGGATGGAAAATCAGGGGGCTATCTTACCAGAACCGGCTCCCGGGGCGCCACCGGCCGACTGCTGCGCATTACGCAGCAGGGGCGCCCGAAGGCGCCCCTGCAGACGCCGGGCGATGCCTCGCCCGGGTCGCGACCGTCGATTACTGCCGGTCGATCTCGACCCGACGGTTGAGGGCACGCCCCTCGTCGGTCTCGTTGGTGGCGACCGGACGCTCCTCGCCGTAGCCCACGGCCATCATGCGATCGGCATCGATGCCCTGGCTGGCCAGGTAGTCACGCACGGACTCGGCGCGCCGCTCGGAGAGCCCCTGGTTGTACTGGGCGGAACCCACGGAGTCGGTATGGCCTTCGATGCGGATGCTCACCTCGGTGTGCTCGCGCAGGCGACGGGCCACCTCGTCGAGGGTCTCCTCGGCCTGGGGACGCAGCTCCGCGGAGTCGAACGCGAAGTTGACCTCGCTGGAGAGGGTCACCGGCTCGAACTCGGGCACCGGCTCGGGCTCGGGCTCGGGCTCGGGCATCGGCTCCGGCTCGGCGGGCGGCTCCGGCGCGCGGTCGGCGCACAGCAGCGCGCCGATGGCCGCACCGGCACCGGCGCCGATGGCAGCGCCCTCCTCTTCATCGGAGCTGCCGCTGGTGGCATAGCCGATGCTGCCACCGATCAGACTGCCGGCGATGCCGCAGGTCACCGGCTGCTGGTACCAGGGACGCTCGGACGAGGGGGTGGTGTTGGGGGTGGCACAGCCGGCAAGGCCAACCGCCAGAGCAGAACCGAGCAGCAAGCCAGTCGTGGATTTCTTCATGTGAAACTCCTTCTCATTTTTCATTCTTGGCTCCAGGTCAGGCGGCCGATGCGGGCGCCTCCCCAGATGATCCCGACGATTGGACGCCGCGGAATCCGCTCCGCCGCGACCGAACCGAACATGCCGACGGCACTAGCGTCTCGACAAGGTTCGGCACGGGTCAAGCTTGAAGCAGCCAGACCCATCTTTCAATCGCGCACACTGATGAACTTAGCAGACGGGAGCAGTATGCGCACAGTGTTCGAAAATGCAATACACCAAGTGGCGCGATCAGTTCAGGCTTTGCGGCCAGTTGCGCCGGAATTCGATCACGGCGCCGGCCGCGACGAGCACCGCTTCACGCAGCTCATCTTCCACGGCCAGCCGCTCGCGGTCCTCCTTGAAGCGCTCCTTGGGCGTCAGCGCCTTGCGTGCCTCATGGGTATGCAGGTGGCGGGTACGCGCATGCACCTCGCCGAAGGGCCGGAAGGCCTCTCGCTCCATCAGGCTGGGGTCCAGGATTTCGAGCAGCACCTTGCACCGCCAGGATGCCTCGGTCACCTCTACCTGCCCCTGCAGCAGCGCCGAGGCGACCATCTGCAGGTTCTCGAGGCAGTTTTCTCGGGCGCGTCGCTCCTCCTCCTCGCGAAAGGCTTCACGGCGGCGAACTTCCTGGCGAAGGGTATAGGCGTAGGCGGCGAGGCCGGCGATGATGGCCAGCCCCAGGCCAGCCAGTATAAGCACGGTCGTTGTGGTCATCTGAAGCATCCAGATCGAGTGGCAAAAGTTGTACGCACATTATACACGAAGTAGCCCGTTCACCACACCCCCTGCCGTCAACTCCCGGGGCTACCCTTCACTCATGCCGGTAGCGAGCCAGGACGCTCCTCCGCCGCGCCGGGGCGAAAGCAGCGGGATAATACTAAAGGCGTAGAAAAGGAGTCTGACGGTTTCCATCGACTTAAGTAGAATCCGCCATCGCTTCCAAGGCAACGTCATATCCAACTCAGGAGTCACTCATGCAGACGAGCCCCGACGCTCCCAAGAAGACCCAGGGCCCCGCCGGCCCGGGTCGCTTTGGCCTGTGGCTGGGCCCTGCCCTGCTGCTTGCCACCCTGATACTGCCGCCTCCCGCCGGCATGAGCGACCCCGCCTGGGCCTGTGTGGGCCTGGCCCTGCTGATGGCCACCTGGTGGTCCACCGAGGCCGTGCCCATCCCGGTCACCTCGCTGCTGCCCCTGGTGCTGGTGCCCGCGCTAGGGCTTGGCACCATGAGCGAGGCCTCCGGCAGCTACGCCAACCCGATCATCTACCTGTTCCTGGGCGGCTTCCTGCTCGGCATCTCGATGCAGCGCTGGAACCTCCACCGTCGCCTGGCGCTGCATGTGCTCAAGCTGGTGGGTCACCAGCCACGCCGTCAGATCGCCGGCTTCATGATCGCTACCGGCTTCCTGAGCATGTGGGTCTCCAACACCGCTACCGCCATCATGATGCTGCCCATCGGCATGTCGGTGATCAGCCTGCTCGGCGACAACGACCCCGTCGAGCTCAAGCGCTACGCCACGGCGCTGCTGCTGGCCATCGCCTACTCCGCCAGCATCGGCGGCGTGGCCACCCTGATCGGCACCCCGCCCAATGCGCTGCTGGCCGGCTATCTGGCCGAGGACCGCGGCATCGACATCGGCTTCGCCCAGTGGATGGTCATCGGCCTGCCCATCAGCATCGCCATGATGACCGTCGCCTGGTGGTGGCTGACCCGCGGCGGTTTCCGCCTCGAGGCCGGCGAAGACAGCACCGGGATGGTGGGCAAGGAGCTGGAAAAGCTCGGCCCCATGAGCCCGGCTGAAACGCGGGTGGGCATGGTCTTCTCGCTGGCGGCGCTGGCCTGGGTGACACGCCCTCTGCTCAATGACCTGGGCCTGACCTGGCTTTCCGACACCGGCATCGCCATCGCCGCCGGCGTGCTGCTGTTCCTGGTACCCAGCGGCCGCGGCGACGGCGAGCGCCTGATGATCTGGGAGGAAGCCCAGAAGCTGCCCTGGGGCATCCTGCTGCTGTTCGGCGGCGGCCTGGCGCTGGCCGGCACCATCACCCGCACCGGCCTGGCCGAGTGGATCGCCGAGCAGCTCGCCATCTTCGGCACCTTCCCGCTGCTGGCCATGATCGCCGTGGTGGTGCTGGTGATCATCTTCCTCACCGAGGTGACCTCCAATACCGCGACCGCCGCGGCCTTCCTGCCGCTCCTCGGTGCCCTGGCCCTGTCCCTGGACATCTCGCCGCTGCTGGTCACGGTGCCGGCCGCCATCGCCGCAAGCTGCGCCTTCATGATGCCGGTGGCCACGCCGCCCAATGCCATCGTGTTCGCCACGGGACACATGAAGATCCAGTCGATGATCCGTGCCGGCTTCATGCTCAACCTAGCCAGCACCGTGGTGGTGACCCTGATGGCCTACTTCCTGGTGATCACCTTCTGGTAACGGGTGCTGGTCGCACCCGCTGCTCCTCAACGACGACGCCCGGCCTTGGCCGGGCGTCGTCGTGTCCGAGCCCCGCCTCATGCCCAGAGGGACCAGGCCATGGCGTAGTGATCGAGCAGCAGTACGCCGAAGAGGGCCAGAATATAGCGAATCGAAAACCAGAAGGCGGCCAGGGGCGCCCGGGGATCCCGGCCCCGCCACACCTTCCAGTTCCAGAACATGAAGCGGGCATTGAGGACCGTCACCCCCACCAGGTAGACGGCCCCGCTCATGCCGATGACGAAGGGCATCAGGGTCACCGCCACGGTGAGCCAGCCATATAGCCACACCTGGAGCCGGGTGAAGGCCTCGCCGTGAGTCACCGGCAGCATCGGCACCCCGGCGCGGGCATACTCATCGCGCTTGTGCAGCGCCAGCGCCCAGAAGTGCGGCGGGGTCCAGGCAAAGACGATCAGCATCAGCAGCAGCGGTTCCGGCCCCA
>PUOM01000015.1 GCA_003552795.1 Halomonas sp.
CGACGCCTCCCGGGGTGAGGGCGCTCCACCAGGGGCGCTCCTCGGCCTGACCGCCTGAAGGCGTGATGCCGACGGCGCCGGGCTCATCCGCCTCGGGGCTATCCAGCCCGGAGCCATCCAGCCCGGGATTCTCCTGCGGACCTTCCCACCCCGCATCGGCGGCGGTCAGCGCTGCCAGCTGCTCGCGCAGGCTGGCCACCTCATCGCGCAGCTCCGAGAGCTCCTCCTGCAGCCGATCGCGCTCCCCCTGTACCGCCTCGAGGGCATCGCGACTCTCGCGCCCCTCCCGCTCCAGGCGCGCCAGGCGCTGATCACGGCTCAGCTCGCCATCGCCGGAGAGCGCGGCAAGCATCTCGGGGTCGACCGTGATCCGGGGCGCGCCTGCGACCTCAGCCTCATCGGCGACGTCATCTCCGCGATCTTCGGCGGGCATCGCGGCGTGGGTCGCGGCGCCCTCGGCCGCCAGCTGAGCGTCGGTCAGCAGCGCAAGGCGGGGCTCAGCCGGCTCCTCGGAAGCGGCCACGGCAGCCGGGGCTGACGGAGGCTGCGTCGAGGCCTCCCCGGACGCAGCGTCCGCCACGGCGCCACTGGGCGACGTGGCGACAAGACCTACCGTTGCCGGCGCGCCGGAGCCGCGGCTGGCCCAGGCCTGATTCATGGCCGCCACGATGCGATCGGCGTCCTCGGGGGAGCGCACGGCGATCGCCTCCCGGCTCGGCGCGGTCAGTCCGGGCCCGGCGCGCATGGCGTTGATGTTGCCGGTGGGAAAGGCCTCGGGGTTGGCTTCCACCAGCGCCACCATCATCTGATTCATGGTGATGTCGCTATCCGGACGCAGGCGTCCTGCCACGCTCCACAGGGTATCGCCGCTGCGCACCCGGATCTGCTCGGCCTCTTCCCGGACCGGTGTCGCGGCGGCGCCTGGCGCCGCCTCCCCGGGCGATGGCGCCGCAGGGGGGGCGGCGGACGCCACGCCGCGACCACCGGCCACCAGGACCGGCATCTGCTCATAGCCCGGGGGATCGAGCAGCAGGGTGACCTCATGCAGCTGCCGCCCGCCCGGCCAGTCGAAGCGCAGCAGCAGGTCCAGCCAGGGCTCGCGCACCGGCCGCTCGGTGGTCAGCTCCACCACCAGGCGCCCCCCGCGCTGCTCCACCGCCGGCCGCACCCCGGCCGCCAGCAGGGTCCGCTCCAGACCTGCCTCCTCGAAGGCGCGCTCGTCGGCCACCGAGACGTTGAGCAGCCCGGACTCGATGCCATCAGCGTCGCTCAACGGCAGGGTGGCGCGCAGGGGCGCATTGAGCGTGGAGCGCACATCCGCCTCGCCGAGCCCCAGGGCCAGTGCCGGGGGACTTGCGGTGGAGAGCGACAGCAGCAGGGCGAGAGTCAGCTTGCGATTCATGATGTTCCTTGGCATCCATCGACAGGATCCGGCGACAGTGCCACGTCACCCGCTATCAGGTCAGGGCATGATACATCTCACCATTATGTACCATATCTCTGGTCATGAGGGGCTCATCCAGGCCAAGACCGGCCTGATACCAACAGCGCAGGCCTGCGATCTCCGCCGGAAAACGTCCTGCCTACCGCAAGACGAGCGGGGCGCCTCCCGAAGGAAGCGCCCCGCCGTCCGGAGACCCCGGCACTCTGGCCGAGGCCAGGCTTTCGCCTGTTTACTGCTCGCGCAGGATCTTGAGCATGCGCTTGAGCGGCTCGGCGGCCCCCCACAGCAGTTGGTCACCGACGCTGAAGGCGGAGAGGTACTCGCCACCCATGGCCAGCTTGCGCAGGCGGCCCACCGGGACGGTGAGGGTGCCGGTCGCCGCGGCCGGAGTCAGGTCGCGAATGGTGGCCTCCTTGTCGTTCGGCACCACCTTGACCCAGTCGTTGTGCTTGGCCAGGCGATCCTCGATCTCGTCCAGGGGCACGTCCTTCTTGAGCTTGATGGTGAAGGCCTGGCTGTGGGAGCGCATGGCGCCAATACGCACGCAGAGGCCGTCGATGGGAATCGGGCTGTCCTGGAGGCCAAGGATCTTGTTGGTCTCCACGGTGCCCTTCCACTCTTCCTTGCTCTGGCCGTTGTCGAGCTTGGTGTCGATCCAGGGCAGGAGGCTGCCGGCCAGCGGCGCGGTAAAGTTATCCGTGGGGAAGTCGCCGGCGCGCATGGCGGCGGTGACCTTGCGGTCGATGTCGAGGATGGCGCTGGACGGGTCGGCCAGCTCATCGGCCACGCTGTCGCGCAGGGAGCCCATCTGATTGAGCAGCTCGCGCATGTGCTTGGCGCCGGACCCGGAAGCGGCCTGATAGGTCATGGAGGTCATCCACTCGATCATGTCCGCCTCGAACAGACCGCCCAGCCCCATCAGCATCAGGCTGACGGTGCAGTTGCCGCCGACGAAGGTCTTCGCCCCCCGCGCCAGCTGGTCATCGATCACCTGGCGGTTGACCGGATCGAGGATAATGGTGGCCTCGTCCTCCATGCGCAGGGTGCTGGCGGCGTCGATCCAGTAGCCCTTCCAGCCGCTGGCGCGCAGATCAGCGTAGACCTGCTTGGTGTAGTCGCCGCCCTGGCAGGTGACGATGACGTCCAGCACCTTGAGCTCATCGATGGCGGTGGCATCCTTCAGCGGAGGCACATCCACGCCGACGTCGGGGCCGGCCTGGCCGACCTGGGAGGTGGTGAAGAAGACCGGCTCGATGCCCTTGAAGTCTCCATCTTCCACCATGCGCTGCATGAGCACGGAACCGACCATGCCGCGCCAACCGACGAAACCGACTTTCAACATGTGAAGTCCTCCAGTAATCGAATGTGGGAAGTATTATACAGAAACCGGGCCCGCCTCGCAGGCGAGCCCGGATAAGCACCCCGAATAGCCCTTTACTGCGCTTCGAAAGCCGCCAGCACGGCGTCGCCCATCTCGGCGGTGGAGACGGTGCGGGTGCCCTCGGAGGCAATATCGGCGGTTCTCAGGCCGTCGTCCAGCACCTGGCCCACGGCGTCCTCGATGCGCTGGGCGAGTGCGGGCTCGTCCAGGGAGTAGCGCAGCATCATGGCAACGGAAAGAATGGTGGCGAGCGGGTTGGCGATACCCTGGCCGGCGATGTCCGGGGCGCTGCCGTGGCAGGGCTCGTACATGCCCTGGCCGCTCTCGTTGAGCGACGCCGACGGCAGCATGCCGATGGAGCCGGTGAGCATGGCGGCGGCATCCGACAGAATGTCGCCGAACATGTTGCCGGTGACCATGACGTCGAACTGCTTGGGCGCGCGCACCAGCTGCATGGCGGCGTTGTCGACGTACATATGGGAGAGCTCGACGTCCGGATACTCCGGCGCCAGCCGCTCCATCACCTCGCGCCAGAGGATGGTGACCTCCAGCACGTTGGCCTTGTCCACGGAGCAGAGCTTCTTGCCGCGTTTCTGCGCCATCTCGAAGGCGACGCGGCCGATGCGCTCGATCTCGCTCTCGGAGTAGACATAGGTGTTGAAACCGACGCGCTGGCCGTCGCGCTCTTCGATGCCCCGGGGCTGACCGAAGTAGATGCCGCCGGTGAGCTCGCGCACGATCATGATGTCGAGGCCGGCCACCAGCTCAGGCTTGAGGCTGGAGGCGTCGGCCAGCTGCGGGTAAGTGATCGCGGGGCGCAGGTTGCCGAACAGGCCCAGGTTCTTGCGCAGGCCGAGCAGTCCCTTCTCCGGGCGCTTGCTGAGGTCCTCGAGCGTGTCCCACTGGGGACCACCCACGGCGCCGAGCAGGATGGCCCGGGCGGCCTTGGCCTTCTCGAGGGTCTCGGCGGGCAGCGGCTCGCCGTGGGCGTCGTAGGCGGCACCGCCGACCAGGGCCTCTTCCACTTCCACATCGAGGCCGCGGGCCTGGCAGGCGGCCAGGATGCGGCTCGCCTGGGCGGTGATCTCGGGGCCGATGCCGTCACCCGGCAGTACCAGAATCTTCTGAGTCATCTACGCAGCAGTCCTTTTTCGATAAGTAAACAGACACATCGCCAAGGGTGGTGCCCCTTTGGGGTCAGACCCCGGCCAAGTCACGAAGCCCGTCATGGTGCGCCTTGCGAGCGGGTTCGACGCCGCCGGGGTCTGACCCCTCAGGGCCCGCCAACGCTGGCAAAGTCACACCGAGATACCGCCAGGCAATTGATTTTATTCGGTTATTCGTGGAAAGGCCTCAGAATCAGACCCGTCACCCGGCCGGTAAAGCAGTGATGGATCAGGCCTGGGCGCTGTCCCGGAACAGCCAGGGGCGCGCGGCGCGGTGCCTGGCCTCGAAGGCGCGGATCGCCTCCTCGTCCTGCAGGGTAATGCCGATATCGTCGAGTCCCTCGAGCAGACAGTGCTTGCGGAAGGCATCCACCTCGAACTCGATGATCTCGCCGGCGGGGGTGATCACGCGCTGGTTCTCGAGATCCACGTCCAGGGTGTAGCCCTCGTTGGCCTCCACCTCGCCGAACAGGCGGTCGACGGTCTCCTCGGGCAGGGTCACCAGCAGCAGGCCGTTCTTGAAGGCGTTGTTGTAGAAGATATCGGCGAAGCTCGGCGCGATCACCACCCGGAAGCCGTAATCCTCCAGCGCCCAGGGGGCGTGTTCGCGGGAGCTGCCGCAGCCGAAGTTGCGCCGCGCCAGCAGCACGCTGGCGCCCTGATAGCGCGGCTGGTTGAGCACGAAGTCGCGATTCAGCGGGCGCTGGGAGCAGTCCTGACCCGGCTGGCCCTCGTCGAGATAGCGCAGCTCGTCGAACAGGTTGACGCCAAAACCGGTGCGCTTGATCGACTTCAGGAACTGCTTGGGAATGATCAGGTCGGTGTCGACGTTGGCCCGGTCGAGGGGCGCCACGAGCCCTTCTATGCGTTCGAATTTCTTCATGATTCAGGCCTCCTGTGCCTGGGCGTCGTCGTTGGCGGCGAACTGCCTCACGTCCACGAAGTGGCCGGCGATGGCGGCGGCGGCGGCCATGGCCGGGCTCACCAGATGCGTGCGCCCGCCGTAGCCCTGACGCCCCTCGAAGTTGCGGTTGGAGGTGGAGGCGCAGTGCTCTCCGGCGCCGAGCTTGTCGGCATTCATGGCCAGGCACATGGAACAGCCCGGCTCGCGCCACTCGAAGCCCGCCTCGATGAAGATCTTGTCGAGCCCCTCGGCCTCGGCCTGGCGTTTCACCAGACCGGAGCCCGGCACCACCATGGCCAGCTGGATGGTGTCGGCGACCTTCTTGCCGCGGGCGACCTTGGCCGCTTCGCGCAGGTCTTCGATGCGCGAATTGGTGCAGGAGCCGATGAACACCTTGTCGAGGCGGATATCGGTGATCTTCTGCTTCGGCGCCAGCCCCATGTACTCGAGGGCGCGGGTGTAGCCGCTGCGCAGGGTGTCGTCGCCCTGCTCAGCCGGGTCCGGCACCTCGCCGGAGACGCCGGTGACCATCTCGGGGCTGGTGCCCCAGCTCACCTGGGGCTCGATCTCGGCGGCATCCAGCACCACCACCTTGTCGAACTCGGCGTCGGCATCGGACACCAGGCCGCGCCAGTCGGCCACGGCGGCTTCCCACTGCTCACCGCTGGGGGCGTAGGGGCGGTTGGCGATATAGTCGATGGTGGTGTCATCCACGGCGATCAGGCCGACCCGAGCGCCGGCCTCGATGGCCATGTTGCAGACCGTCATGCGCCCCTCCATGGAGAGACCCTGGATGGCGCTGCCGGCGAACTCGATGGCGTAGCCGGTGCCCCCGGCGGTGCCGATCCTGCCGATGATGGCCAGCACCACGTCCTTGGCGGTGACGCCGGTACCAAGCTCACCCTCGACG
>PUOM01000131.1 GCA_003552795.1 Halomonas sp.
ATGCGCGCGCAGAGCGCCTGACGCATCGCCTTCCAGCCGCCGCGGATGCGTGGCCGGGTGATGCCCGCCTCGCCGATCCACTGCTGGGCGATCTGCGAGCGCAGCCCGCCCCGAAAGCAGTAGACGATGGCGTCAGGGTGAGCCTCCAGGGCTCGCAGCCAGGCGTCGACGCGGGCCGCCCTGGTGCCGCCGCTGACCAACCGCTGGCCGAGCTCGATGGCGGCCTGCTGGCCGCGCTGCTTGTACTCGATGCCGACCCGGTGGCGCTCCTCATCATCCATCAGCGGCAGGTTGATCGCCCCGGGCAGCGCCCCCTGGGCAAACTCCACCGGGGCGCGCACGTCGATCAGCAGCCGTCCCTCTCGCAGCAGGGCAGGGGCCGGTTCGACCTGAGGCAGCTCGCTCACCCCTTCACCCCGATCAGTGCGGGTCCCTCGGCCTTGACCATCTCGCCGAAGGGCACGAGCGAGATGCCGTGGTCGCGGCCGATCCGCTCCACGTCATCCTCCCAGGCGGGATCCACCGAGAGCAGCAGGCCGCCGGAGGTCTGGGGGTCGCAGAGCCACTGCCAGTGGGGCTCGTCCATCGCCGGCAGACGCTCGCCCAGGGCCTGGCGATTGCGCAGAGTGCCACCGGGCACCGCCCCCTGGCGGCGGTAGGCCTCCGCTTCGGCGAGCCGCGGCAGGCGGCGGAAATTGATTCGCGCCGCCACCTCGCTGGCCGCGCACACCTCGGCCAGATGGCCCGCCAGGCCGAAGCCGGTGACGTCGGTCATGGCATTGACGCCCTTGACCCTGGCCAGATCCACACCGATGCGGTTGGACTTGAGCATGGTCTCCCGGGCGAGGCCCTGGTGGCCGGGCTCCAGCATCCCCTGCTTCTCGGCGGTGGTGAGCATGCCCACCCCCAGCGGCTTGGTCAGGAACAGCAGGTCGCCGGGCTTCGCTCCCTTGTTGAGCTTGAGGTGCTCGAGCTCCACCAGGCCGTTGACCGCCAGGCCGAAGATCGGCTCCGAGGAATCGATGGAGTGACCGCCGGCCAGGGCCAGACCCAGCTCGCGACACACCGCCTGGGCGCCGGCCAGTACATCACCGGCGACTTCGGCAGGCAGCTTGTCCAGCGGCCAGCCGAGGATGCCCAGGGCCAGCACCGGAGTGCCACCCATGGCATAGACGTCGCTGATGGCGTTGGTGGCCGCAATGCGGCCGAAATCGAAGGGATCATCGACGATGGGCATGAAGAAATCGGTGGTGGCGATCATGCCACGACCATCGCCCAGGTCGTAGACGGCGGCGTCCTCGCGCCCCTGGTTGCCGACGATCAGCCGCGAGTGGCTCGCCCCCGGGCCGGCCTTGGCCAGGATGCCGTCAAGCACGTCGGGAGCGATCTTGCAGCCACAGCCGGCGCCGTGGCTGTACTGGGTCAGGCGAATGGCACTCATCGGGGTCTCCTTGGCAGGCAATGGGGATATTCTACATCAAGCCAGCCGCCGCTCGAGGGACCCTGGGTCTGCCTGCTACCGGCCGGCGCTTAAAGCGCCTCCAGGGCCTCGGCGAGCTTGTCGACGGCAACCACTTCCATCCCCGGAGGCGATGCCTTCGGCACGTTGCCGCGCGGCACGATGGCGCGGGTGAAGCCGTGCTTGGCGGCCTCGATGATGCGCTCCTGACCGCTGGGCACCGGGCGGATCTCGCCGGAGAGCCCCACCTCGCCGAACACCACCAGCTCCCGGGGCAGCGGACGGCTCTGCAGGCTGGAGACCACCGCGAGCAGCACGGCGAGGTCCGCGCTGGTCTCCAGCACCTTCACCCCCCCCACCACGTTGAGGAACACATCCTGATCGCCGGTGAAAAGCCCCCCGTGGCGGTGCAGCACGGCCAGCAGCATGGACAGACGATTGGGGTCCAGCCCCACGGCGACCCGGCGGGGGTTGCCCAGCGGCGAGTCATCGAGCAGCGCCTGCACCTCGACCAGAATCGGCCGGGTACCCTCCCAGACCACCATGACCAGACTGCCCGGCGCCTGCTCCTGGGTACGCGAGAGGAAGATCGCGCTGGGATTCTTCACCTCCTTGAGGCCGTGTTCGAGCATGGCGAACACGCCCAGCTCGTTGACCGCGCCGAAGCGATTCTTCTGGCCGCGCAGGGTCCGGAAACGGGAATCGGCGCCCCCCTCCAGCAGCAGCGAGGCGTCAATCATGTGCTCGAGCACCTTGGGGCCCGCCAGGGCGCCATCCTTGGTCACATGACCCACCAGCAGCAGCACGGTATTGGAGTGCTTGGCAAAGCGGGTCAGCGCCGCCGCCGACTCGCGCACCTGGGCCACCCCCCCCGGGGCCGAGGCGATATCCTCCAGGTGCATGGTCTGGATGGAGTCGATCACGAGAATCTCCGGGCGCTCCCGCTCGGCCACGGCGAGCACGGTTTCGACGCTGGTCTCGGCCAGCATCTTCAGCCCCTGAACCGGCAGCTGCAGGCGGTGGGCGCGCATCGCCACCTGGGAGAGCGACTCCTCGCCGGTGACATAGAGCACACGGCGGGACTGGGCCAGCTTGCAGGCGGTCTGCAGCAGCAGCGTCGACTTCCCGGCGCCGGGGTGCCCCCCCAGCAGTACCGCCGACCCCGGCACCAGGCCGCCACCCAGCACCCGGTCGAACTCGCCGAAGGTGGAAGAGAGCCGGGGCACCTCGGAGAGGTCCACATTGGCCAGGTCCACCACCTCCCGGCTCAGGGCGCCGGCATAGCCGCTGCGCCCACCGACGCTTCCCGCAGTGCCGGCACCGGGGCGTGACGCGGCCAGGCGCACCTCGCTCAGGGTGTTCCACTCCTGGCAGCTTGTGCACTGCCCCTGCCACTTGCGGTATTCGGCGCCGCACTCGGTACAGACGAAGGCGCTCTTTGCCTTGGCCATGGCTCCTCGCTCTCGGATCGTCAAATGCAGAGGGCGGCCCAGCCGGGCCGCCCTCTGCAAGCGATTGGCTCGTTTTTACTGGCGCTGCAGCTGCAACATCTCGCTGTTCTGGAAACGGCGCCGCTGGGGGTCGATGAGCTCCAGAGTGCTCTCGTCGAGGCGCAGGAAGTAGTAGATCTGACCCTCGCCGTCCGGCGTCAGCTCGTAGACGGTGGCATCCGGCTCGTTGGCGGTGCCGTCCAGCACTTCCCAGTTGCCGGAGTAGTTCTCATCGGGCGGATCCTCGGGGTGGGCGCGATAGGAGGCCTGAAGGGTAAAGGTGCGCTCCTCCGGCTGGCTCTGCTCGTCTCCCTGCATCACCACGTCCAGGTCGATGCCATCACAGTTGCGGCACGGCAGGGTGCCCTGGTAACGCTCCTCATCCACCTCGGCGTCGGGAGCATCGGGGCCGGAAACCGGGCCAGCGGCGCAGCCGGCCAGTAGTGCCAACATGGCCGAGCCTGCAAGCAAGGTCCTGATTTGCATATATGTCCTCCTGAGCAGTGGGCAATGACACCGTCATTCACGGCGGCCTGAGTGACAGCATAACCTCTCACGCTACTGGCGGACAGCCTGCCAGCCCGGCCTTCCTTCAGCCGGCCCCGGGATGGACATGCCCGAAGACGATAGCCAGCACCACCGGCATCACCACCAGAGCCCCCAGGTTGCCGATCAACACCAGGGAGGCCACCTTGTGAGGCTCCTGACGATACTGCTCCGCCACCAGGTAGTTGAGCACCGCCGGCGGCAAGGCCGCAAACACCCAGAGTGCTGCGGCCTGCAGACCTGAGAGCCCCAGCAGCCAGATCAGCGGGGCGGCCAGCACCAGGCCGGAAAGCGGGCAGAGCAGCGCTCCGAGCATGCCGGTCTTCCAGTCACCGAAGTCGATATCGAGCATGCGCACGCCCAGCGCAAAGAGCAGCAACGGGATACAGACACCGCCCAGCATATGCAGGGCTTCCAGCAGCCAGCCCGGGAGCGGCACGCCGGCCAGATTGACGGCGAGTCCTGCGATGCTGGCCAGCACGATGGGCATGCGCAGGATCCGCCACAGCGGCGTTCGCGGGCTGAGCATCCAGAGTCCCAGCGAGAAATGCAGCAGCATCTCGACGATGAACAACACGACCGCCGCGGGGAGCGCCGCCTCGCCGAAGGCCAGCAGCAGCAGCGGAATCCCCATATTGCCGGAATTGTTGAACATCATCGGCGGCAGGAACGTCTTGGGATTCAGCTTCAGCCATTTCACCAGCGGCCAGAGCAGCAGCCCGGAGCCCACCACGATCACCGCGGCACCGACCGCCAGCCCGACGTACTCCTCCAGCGGTGCCTGACCATCGGCCAGCACCGCAAACACCAGCATGGGCACGAACAGCTCCATGTTGAGGGTGTTGATACTGCGGATATCCGGCGTGCGAAAGCGGCCGTAGAGGGTGCCACAGCCGGCGATCAGGAACACCGGCAGCAGGGTGGCGAGGATCTTGGCGGTCATGGGGGTCTCAGTGGATTCGAATCGGCGAATGCGCCCCAGGCTAGCACGGCACCGGCTTGCGCGGCTGCCCCGGGCAGGTCACCATGAGCCGAGCCCCCTACTCTTGGCAACAAGTGAGTGACCATGAGCAAGTTCTGGAGTCCCAGAGTGCGCGAGCTGACGCCCTATATCCCCGGTGAACAGCCACGCGAGCGCCTGATCAAGCTGAATACCAACGAGAACCCCTATCCGCCCGCCCCCGGCGTGGGCGCCGTGCTGCGCGACTATCCCACCGATCATCTGCGGCTCTACCCTGACCCGGAATCCCGCGCCCTTCGCGAGGCGCTGGCCCGGGAGTTTGGCGTCGAGGTCGAGCAGGTCTTTGTCGGCAACGGCTCTGACGAGGTGCTAGCGCTGGCCTTCCAGGCCTTCTTCTGTCAGGAGAAGCCGCTGGAGATGCCGGAGACCACCTACAGCTTCTATCCGGTCTACTGCCGGCTTTACGGCATCGAGCGGCGCGCCCATCCGCTGACCGCCAGCCACGAGGTGGACCTGGCCGCCTTTGCCGCCGACGGCGGCGGGGCCCTCTTCGCCAACCCCAACGCCCCCACCGGCCACGGCCACAGTCGAGCGGCGATCGCCGAGCTGCTCGGGCGAGTGACCGACTCCGTGGTGCTGGTGGACGAAGCCTACGTAGACTTCGGGGGCGAGAGTGCCATCCCGCTGGTAGCAGAGCACCCCAACCTGCTGGTGACCGGCACCTTCTCCAAATCACGCAGCCTGGCCGGCCTGCGCCTGGGCTATGCGGTAGGCTCTCGGGAGCTGATCGAAGGGTTGAACCGGGTCAAGGACTCCTTCAACTCCTATCCCGTCGACAGCCTGGCCAGCGCCGTGGCCATCGCCGCCCTGGAGGATCATGAACACTTCGAGGCCTGCCGCGAGAAGGTGATCACCACCCGGGAGCGCACCCGTACGCGGATGGAGAAGCTGGGCTTCCGGGTGCTGCCGTCCCAGGCCAACTTCGTGCTGGTGACCCACCCGGATCATGATGCCGCCCAGCTGTTTGCCGGGCTGCGCGAACGCGGCATCCTGATACGCCACTTCAACACCGAGGCGCTGCGCGACTTCCTGCGCATCACCATCGGCACCGAAGACGAGATGGAGAGCCTGCTGGAGACTCTCGAGACTCTCTGCGGCTAAGCCCTCCCCACACCCCATGCCAAAAGCCCCGCGCTCTTGCGAGCGCGGGGCTTTTCTCTATCGCTATCGGGGCCTGATCATGAAAAAGCCCCGACCATCGTATGATGATCGGGGCTTTTCTGAATAAGTGCCTGACGATGACCTACTCTCACATGGAGAAACTC
>PUOM01000035.1 GCA_003552795.1 Halomonas sp.
CTGATGCCCGGCCTGATGCTGGCCGGCATCTACATGGCCTACATCCTGATCCGCTGCCGGCTCAACCCGGAGCTGGGCCCCGCCACGCCGCCGGCAGAGCGCTATTCGGCCAAGGAGAAGCTGCAGTCCCTGCGCCACATCCTGGCCCCGGGCCTGCTGGTGGTCACGGTGCTGGGCTGCATCATCGGCGGGGTGACCTCCCCCTCCGAGGCCTCCGCCGTCGGCGCCGCCGGCGCCCTGGTGATCGCCGCCATGCGCGGCAAGCTCAGCTGGAACCTGCTGCGCTACGTGATGCTCAGCACCACCAGGATCACTGGCATGCTGATCTGGATCGCCATCGCCGCGGTCTTCTTCAGCCGCATCTACATGGGCCTGGGCGCCGGCATGATGATCAGCGACCTGATCCACGACTTCTCCCTGTCGCCCTACACCGTGATCATCTTCATGATCTTCAGCTTCTTCCTGCTGGGCATGTTCCTGGATGACTTCGCCATCCTCTTCATCACGGTGCCGCTCTACATTCCCATCGTGCGCGAGCTGGGCTTCGACACCACCTGGTTCGCGGTGCTGTTCATCCTGAGCATGCAGTCCGCCTACCTGACGCCACCCTTCGGCTACAACCTGTTCTACATGCGATCGGTGGCGCCCAAGTCGATATCCATCGTCGACATCTACCGCTCCGCCCTGCCCTTCGTGGGACTGCAGATTCTCGGCCTGGCCTTGATCGTGGCCTTCCCGAGCATCGCGCTGTGGCTGCCCAATCTGCTCTTCTAGCCGCATCCACAACCGCATCACTGCAAGACCCGCCGCGGGGGCCCTCAGGGCTCTCGCGGCGTTTCTGCTCCCCCCTGCGCTGCCACCAAAGCATCATCAAATCGCCACTGGCAAAATCGCCGGAGAGACCCCATAGTGTGGCTGTCGATATCGCCTACTGGAGCATCATGAGCACTCGTCACACCCAAAGCGCGGACCTTTCCGACCCCCCGCGAAGCAGCCCTGACCTCGATGTCAGGGACCTGGAAAAACGTACACGCCTCATGCGCATCGTGACTCGGCTGATCGCCGTCTCCGACCTCGGCTGCCGAGAGATCGCCCGCCGCGCCGGCCTGCCGGCCCAGAAGGTCAGCGATCTGCTCTCCGGCCGCATCGAGCACCTCTCCGTCGAAGAGCTGCAGATTCTCTACCGCACCATCGACCCGCAGCCTACGGCGCACTGATGCCGCGGCAACGCCTGACGCCAGTCAGCGTGGATGATCGATGACCCAATATACGAAGAGCGCCCCGCGGGGCGCTCTTCGTGATTCTGTGGCGGGAAAGCCACTCAGTCGAGCAGGGTCATCAGCCAGTCGTTGTTGGTGCGGATGGCGCCGTAGAGCTCGCGGCTGCGCGCTTCCAGCTCGGCGTCATCGTCCCAGTCGCCGGGGCGCTCGAAGGCCTCGCCGCTGCGATAGGCATTGCCCGCCGCGGTGGCAAACCAGGCGATGGCCGCGACCTGGCGACGCTCGTCGATCACCTCGCCATCCGCCACTGCCAGGCGACGCTGCATCAGGCCGTCATCGCCCAGCTGGTAGTCCAGGGCCGCCTGCAGCAGGCGATCGCTCAGTTCGCCGATCCGCTCGCCGAGCTCGGGGCGGGTCTCCAGGAAGCTTGAGGTTCCTTCGCGCTCGCGCAGGGTGCCAAAACCGCCGGCAAAGTGGTTGAGGAAGCGCCACTGGCTCTCGGTATCGATCCGTTCGCCGTCGGCCTGCACCCCCTCCTCGGTGTAGACGACCCGCTCGGCCATGCCCCAGTCGCGCACCGCCTCGTCACTGTCCAGCAGTGCCAGGGTCATGTCCGCCTTGCGCTCGAAGAGCTGTGCGGCCAGTGCCCGGTCCTCCTCGTCGCCGAAAACGTAAAGGATCTCGTAGAGGGCCTTGTGGCCTCGCACCAGGCTGCCCAGGGTATCCAAGTGGTAGGCGCCGTCGTTGTCCAGGTCGTAGACCTTCCGCTCGTCGTCCCAGGCCGCATCCAGGGTTCCAGCGAGGTTGCGGCTGATGTCGACCAGCCGCTCAAGGCTGATGCCGTGGGCCGCTTCCATGCGCTCCTCGCTGAGCTGGCCCATGTCGTCGGCGCCGCCCGGCTTGTCCCAGCGCACCCAGGAGTAGGCGAGGCTGTGCAGCACATCCAAACCGTGGGCCAGGCTGGCGGCGTCACGCTCGCTACCCACGTCCTGGAAGCCGCGCTGGCCGTAGTGGCTCTCATAGAGGCGCTGGGTGATGGCCCCCAGGTAGCCCGCGGGACCATAGGTGATGGCATTCTCCAGGCCATGGCCGGCCCAGCGGCCGCCGCTGTGGTGCATGTGGTAGCTGAAGGCGGCCTGGGCGAGGTCGGCCAGCTTCATCTCGCGCCCCGGCTCCCATTCGCCATTCCCCTGGACCATGGTGCCCACGGCACCCTCGTCGGTGAAGAAGGCCGCGGCCTGATTCTGGAGGTCGAGCCAGGCCTGCCCCTGGGCCGCCATGGGGGCGTCGGCGAGCTCAGGGGCATAGTTCTCATGGCCCATCTCGCTGTCGCGCATGATGCGCCCGACGCTGGCCATGGCGTGCTGGACCGCCGAGATGTCGCGGTGATAGAGGGCCTCCTGGTAGAAGAGCGCCTCGCCGTCATCGCCCACCTGGGCAGGGATTGGCAGGTCAACGCCGGCGGCCTCCGGCAGGGTGCCGTAGTTGGCCAGGGCCGGCAGGCTGGCGAGCGCCAGGCTCCCCATGCCGGCCGCCACGGCGCGGCGCAGCAGGGTCGGGGTCAGGCGTGGGGTATGACTCATCGGACTCTCCTTGTTGACCAAGACATCACACGATTCCGAGCCATCACCTTAGCGCGCCTCCCTGAAATCCAACTGAAAGGCGTTCACGGGGCCAGGGGCAGGGTCACCACCAGCCGGGTCCCTGCCCCCGGGGCGGAGAGAAGCCGAACCTCGCCGCCGTGCTGGCGCGCCACCTCCTCGATGATGGCAAGCCCGAGGCCAGCCCCTCCCCGGTGGCGCTGCCGGGAGGGGTCCCCGCGATAGAAGCGCTCGAAGGCTCGCCGGCGCTGCTCGACGTTCATCCCCGGGCCGCTGTCGGCGATCTCCAGCCGCGCCCGTCCCGCCTCGGCCGCCAGGCGGACGGTGATAGCCCCCCCAGGCGGGGTATAGGCCACGGCGTTGTCGAGCCCGGCGCCCACCAGCCGGGCGAGCAGGTCGGCGTCGCCCACCACCCGAAGCCCCTCGGCCAGTTGGCATTCGAGCATCTGCCGTCGCGCCTCGGCCTGGGGGCGGCGCAGGCGCGCCTGGCGCTCCACCACTTCGTCCAGCGCAAGGCGCTCCTGGCGCAGCGATATCCCGCCGGCATCCATCCTGGCCAGCAGCAGCAGCTCCTCCGCCAGCCGCCCCAGCCGACGCACCTCGTCGCGGGCATCCACCAGGGTCTGGTGGTGGAAGTCGTCCAGGCGCTCGCGGCTCTCCTGCTCCACCAGGGCCAGGGCGGTGTTCATCACCGTCAAGGGCGCACGCAGCTCGTGGGAGGCGCTGGCGATGAACTCGCGCTGCTGGCGCAGCGCCTGCTGCAGGGGTCGCAGGCTGCGGTCCGCCATCCACCAGCCGCCGAGGCCGGCCAGCAACACGAAGCCCAGCGCCAGGACCAGCAGCAGCACCAGCAGTTGCTCCAGGTGGGCCAGACTGCCGCCCACGTCGGTGGCAGCATAGACGCTGCCGAGATAGTTCCCCTCGGCCCCCTTGACCGGGTGGCGCAGCAGGGCCAGCTGCAGGGCGCCCTCCTCGTCGGCGAGGATCTCCTCGAAGACCACCCGATCGCGAGGCAGAGCGTTGCCCTTGAGCAGCGCCAGCACCTCGTCGCGCAGGGCCGGGCGCGTCTCGTTGCCGTGCACCAGCCGCGCATCGGGACCGAGAATGTAATAGAAGGCGGTGCGATGGGGGCGAAAGCCGATGCTGACATCGGCGGGACCGCGCCGTCCGGCCACCCAGTCCTCCAGATCCGGCTTGTGGACCTCCGCCTCGCGCTGGGCGAGCTGTACCAGCTCACTCTTAAGCGACTGCTTCACCAGCGCCGAATGCATCAGGTAGCCCACCAGCAGCACCGCACAGAGGCCGAGCGCCATGCCCAGGGCATAGCGCCAGGCCAGGCGCCGCCGGCAGGCGTCGAGGCGGGAGAGGTCGTGAAGCGGCGTTGGCGGTCGCGGCATAAGACGTCCGGGCGGCAGGCTTGGCCGCCCAGCATACCCCAGCGGCCTGAAAACCACCTGAAAGGCCCGCTCAGCTCCCCTCATCGAAGCGGTAGCCCAGGCCGCGCAGCGTCTCGATGGGCTGGCGTGCAGTGACGCGTTTCAGCTTGCACCGCAGCAGACGCAGGGTGGCGTCCAGGGCGTTGTCGGTGACCGCCTGGTCGCGTCCCCAGAGCCGCTCGTAGATCAGCTCCCGCGGCACGCTATGACCGGCGCGGCGCATCAGCAGCTCGAGCAGCTGGAACTCCCGCTGGGTCAGCTCGACAGCCCGGCCGCCGTGCTCGACCCGCCGCTCGTCGCATTCCAGCACCCAGTCGCCGACCTGCAGACGGCGCCCATCCAGGGGCCGTCGGGCGCGGCGCCCCAGGGCCGCGAGCCGCGCCAGCAGCTCTTCGGGCTCGAAGGGCTTGAGCAGGTAATCGTCGGCCCCGGCGGCGAAGCCCTCCAGGCGGTCCTCCAGGGCGTCACGGGCGGTCAGCATCAGGATACCGCCCTCGAAGCCGCTGGTCCGGGCCCGCTCGCACAGCGCCACGCCGTCTTCGTGGGGCAGCATCCAGTCCAGCACCAGCAGATCGTAGTCGCCCTGAGCCATCAGCGCCGCCGCCACGCGCCCGTCGTGGGCCACATCCACGGTATGACCGGCCTGGCGCAGCATATGGTCCAGCAGGCGAGTGAGGCGTTCGTCATCATCGACCAGCAGCAGATACATCAGCGTTTCCCTGTCGCGACCCTCTCGCCGGGTGGCGAGACGTCAACAGCGGTACCAGTCCCGCCGACGGCCGGCAAGTGGCGCTCTCGACCATGATTCGATCAGGACGCCACCCCCTCCCTCGATGCATGACGAGAGGCCTCGAACATTAAGCGAGAATTAAGAGCATGCTAATGATTTGTTGATGCACATCAAGGGGGCTTACCCCGGTCGAGTATAAACTCTTGCGTATCATCCCATTTCCCGCCGCAGGGCACCCTCCCCCGCGACACCCCGCCACAGGAGGCGCCATGGACCCCCTTCGCCGCTCCCTTCTCGGCCAGCTGGCCCGCCTCAGCGCGGGGGCCGCCCTGATACCGCTGTCGAGCGTTGCCAGCGCCGGCATCAACAGCCAGCCGCCCCGCCGAGAAGGCGACCCCACCAAGCGCTACGGCATGCTCATCGACCTGCGCCAGTGCATCGGCTGCCAGGCCTGTACCGTGTCGTGCCATATCGAGAACGACGCCCCCCTGGGCAAGTTCCGCACCACCGTCTCCCAGTACGAGGTGGAACATCAGGAGAGCGGCGAGCTTGCCACCTTCATGCTGCCGCGCCTCTGCAACCACTGCGAGAACCCGCCCTGCGTGCCGGTCTGCCCGGTGGAGGCGACCTACCAGCAGCAGGACGGCATCGTGGTGGTGGACAGCGACCGCTGCGTGGGCTGCGCCTACTGCGTCAACGCCTGCCCCTACGACGCGCGCTTCATCAACGACAGGACCCAGACCGCCGACAAGTGCACCTTCTGCGCCCACCGCCTGGAAGC
>PUOM01000129.1 GCA_003552795.1 Halomonas sp.
GATGGTGGCGACACGGGCGCCGCTAACCCGGGTGCTGCCCTTGGCTTCCAACACGGCCGAGCCAGTGATGACGCGGATCCCGCGGGCGCGGGCCTGCTCCACCAGCTCGCCATCCGGCGCCTGGCGCGCATCGACGATGGCCACCACCTCGCGACCGGCCTCGTGCCAATCCAGGGCGGCGCGGTAGGCGTGGTCGTTGCTGGTGGAGAGCACCAGCTTGTTGCCCGGCACCACGCCGTAGCGGCGGATATGGCTGGAGACGGCACCGGCGACCAGGTTGCCCGGCACGTCGTTGCCCGCGTAGACCAGCGGCCGCTCATGGGCACCCGTGGCCAGCAGCACTTGCCCCGCCCTCACCCGATGCATGCGTGAGCGCGAGAGCCGGTAGCCGTCGACCAGCGGGGCGGTCTCACCGAGATGCTCGGTGCGCCGCTCGTGCAGGGTCACGAAGTGGTGGTCGTGGTAGCCGTTGGCGGTGGTGCGCGGCAGCAGGGTGACGTTGTCGTGCTCGGCCAGCTCGGCGACCGCCTGCTCGGCCCACTGGGCGGCAGGCTGATCGTCGAGCAGCTCTCGGCTGTCGAGCAGCGAGCCGCCCATCTCCTCCTGCTCGTCGGCCAGGATCACCCGGGCGCCGCTGCGCGCCGCGCTCAGCGCCGCGGCGAGGCCGGCGGGGCCGGCGCCGATCACCAGCAGGTCGCAGTGCTGGTTGAGGTGGTCGTAGCTGTCCGGGTCGCGCTCCATGGGGCTGCGGCCCAGGCCCGCCCCCTTGCGGATGAACTTCTCATAGGTCATCCACAGGGAGGCCGGCGCCATGAAGGTCTTGTAGTAGAAGCCCGGCGGCATGAAGCGCCCACCCAGCTTGCCCACCAGGCTCATGGCGTCGCGCTGGACGTTGGGCCAGCCGTTGGTACTGCGTGCGGTGAGCCCGTCGAACAGCGCCTGCTGGGTGGCGCGCACGTTGGGCACCTGGGCCGCCTCGCTGCTTCCCAGCTGGACCAGCGCGTTGGGCTCCTCGGCGCCGGCGGCGACGATGCCGCGCGGACGCGAGTACTTGAAGCTGCGGTTGACGATATCCACCCCGTTGGCGAGCAGCGCCGAGGCCAGGGTGTCGCCGGCATGCCCCTGGTAGCGCTTGCCGTTGAAGGTGAAAGTCAGCCGCCGTGCGCGATCGATGCGCCCGCCCTGGCTGAGACGATTGGGCTGTTTCAACGACTGGCTCATGCCTTGACTCCTTCCTGACGTTCGACCACTTCCGCCCTGGGGACGACGCTCTCGGCGGGCCTGCCCTCGGGGGGCTCAGCGGTAAAGCGCGGCTGCTCGCCGATCCTGTAGGTCTCGAGGATCTCGTAGCTCACGGTGTTGCGCGTGACGTTGAAGAACTTGCGACAGCCGACGGCGTGCACCCACAGCTCGTGGTGGATGCCGCGCGGGTTGTCACGGAAGAAGAGGTAGTCGCCCCACTGCTCGTCGGAGCAGGCCTCGGGATTCTCGGGGCGCGCGATGTGCGCCTGGCCCTTGGGGTGAAACTCCTCTTCCTCGCGGAGCTCCTCGCAGTGGGGGCAGTAGATAAGAAACATGGGATTGCCTCCTTAGTGAGCCACGCCGGCCGCGCCGTGCTCGTCGACCAGCGCCCCGGTGTGGAAACGGTCGATGGAGAACGGCGCCGCGAGGGGATGAGCCTGGTTCTTGGCCAGGGTCCAGGCGAATACGTGACCGGAGCCGGGGGTGGCCTTGAAGCCGCCGGTGCCCCAGCCGCAGTTGAAGAAGAGCCCCTTCACCGGCGTGGCGGAGAGGATCGGGCAGGCATCGGGAGAGGTGTCGACGATGCCGCCCCACTGACGGTTCATGCGCACCCGCGAGAAGATCGGGAACATCTCGACGATGGCCTGCAGGGTGTGTTCCACGGTGGGGTAGCTGCCGCGCTGGCCGTAGCCGTTGTAGCCGTCGATGCCGGCACCGATCACCAGATCGCCCTTGTCGGTCTGGCTGATATAGCCGTGCACGTGGTTGGACATCACCACGGTATCGAGCACCGGCTTGAGCGGCTCGGAGACCAGCGCCTGCAGGGGGTGCGACTCCAGCGGCAGCCGGAAACCGGCCATCCTGGCCAGCACCCCGGAGTTGCCCGCCGCCACGCAGCCCACGGTCTTCGCCTCGATGTCGCCGCGGTTGGTATGCACCCCGTAGACGCGACCATCGCGGATCTTGAAGCCGGTGACCTCGGTGTTCTGCAGCAGGTCCACGCCGAGCGCGTCGGCGGCCCGGGCATAGCCCCAGGCCACGGCGTCGTGGCGCGCCACCCCGGCCCGCGGCTGCCAGGAAGCGCCGAGGATCGGATAGCGGGCGTTTTTCGAGCAGTCCATGATCGGCACGATCTCCTGGATCTGCTCGGGGGTGAGCACCACGCTGTCGATGCCGTTCAGCCGGTTGGCGTTGACCCGACGCTGGACGTCGCGCATGTCCTGCAGGGTGTGGGCCAGGTTCATCACCCCGCGCTGGGAGAACATCACGTTGTAGTTGAGGTCCTGGGAGAGCCCCTCCCAGAGCTTCATGGCGTGCTCATAGAGGGCCGCCGACTCGTCCCACAGATAGTTGGAGCGCACGATGGTGGTATTTCGGGCGGTGTTGCCGCCGCCCAGCCAGCCCTTCTCCACCACCGCCACGTTGGTGATGCCGTGCTCCTTGGCCAGGTAGTAGGCGGTGGCCAGGCCGTGGCCGCCGCCGCCGACGATGATGGCGTCGTACTGCTTCTTGGGGGTGGGGTTGCGCCACTGGCGCTCCCAGTTCTCGTGGTGGCTGAGCGCGTGCTTGGCCAGCCCGAATCCTGAATAGCGTTGCATCTCGTCTCTCCTCAACCGGCCCCGGCGAGCGGGGCCGTTACCCTGGGGGTTCAGGCGGTGGCGGTTTCGCGTGCCGGGGCTGCGCTGGAGGCTGTCTCGGCATAGACCGGGTGCCGCTCGCAGAGCGCGGCGATCTTCTCGCGCACTTCAACCTCCACGGCGTCGCTGTTGCGCTGCTCGGCCAGCACATCGAGGATGTCGCAGATCCAGCCCGCCAGCTCGCCACACTCGGTCTCGTCGAAGCCGCGGGTGGTCACCGCCGGGGTGCCGATGCGCAGGCCAGAGGTGACGAAGGGGCTCTGGGGATCGTTGGGCACGGCGTTCTTGTTGACGGTGATATGGGCGCGGCCCAGCGCCGCATCGGCGTCCTTGCCGGTCACGCCCTGCTTGATCAGCGAGACCAGGAAGAGGTGGTCGTCGGTACCGCCGGAGACCACGTCGTAGCCGCGCTCGATAAACACCCCGGCCATGGCCCGGGCGTTGTCGATGACGCGCTGCTGGTACTGGACGAACGCCTGGCTCATGGCCTCCTTGAAGGCCACCGCCTTGGCGGCGATGACGTGCATCAGCGGGCCGCCCTGCTGGCCGGGGAAGACCGCGCCGTTGAGCCTCTTGTAGAGGTCAGCATCGCCGTGGGCGGAAAGGATCAGGCCGCCACGGGGGCCGCGCAGGGTCTTGTGGGTGGTGGTGGTGACCACATGGGCATAGGGGACGGGGCTCGGATAGTGACCGGCGGCGATCAGGCCCGCCACGTGGGCCATGTCGACCATGAACCAGGCCCCCACCTCGTCGGCGATGGCGCGGAAGCGCCGCCAGTCCACCACGCGGGCGTAGGCGGAAAAGCCGGCGATGATCAGCTTGGGCTGGTGCTCGCGGGCCAGGCGCTCGACCTCCTCGTAGTCGATCTCGCCGGTCTCGGGGTTCAGGCCGTACTGCACGGCGTGGTAGTGCTTGCCGGAGAAATTCGGCGCAGCGCCGTGGGTCAGGTGGCCGCCGTGGGCCAGGCTCATGCCGAGGATGGTGTCGCCCGGCTTGACCAGCGCCATGAAGGCCGCGGCGTTGGCCTGGGCCCCGGAGTGGGGCTGGACGTTGGCGTAGTCGGCGCCGAACAGGTCGCAGGCGCGGTCGATGGCCAGCTGCTCGACCACATCGACGTGCTCGCAGCCGCCGTAGTAGCGCTTACCCGGGTAGCCCTCGGCGTACTTGTTGGTCAGCTGAGTGCCCTGGGCCTCCATCACCGCCCGGCTGGCGTAGTTCTCGGAGGCGATCAGCTCGACGTGGGCCTCCTGGCGTACCACCTCGTCGGCGATGGCGGCGGCGACCTGGGAATCGAAGGCGGCGAGAGAAATCGGGTTCATGACTGACTCCTGTTGTTATCGGGGGTGGCAGGCTGTTCCTCGAATCTATCGGTGACCCGCCCGGGTGAAAAATTTGAAATCCTTATGCGCAGATAACCTCTGCCCAGCTCATCCGGCTGATGGACCGATTAAAGGTGACGACGGCGGGGAAGAATTGAACAAATGCGACAGACTTGTGGAACGCCGGATACGAACCGAGATGCCGGACGCCGGCCTGAGCGGGCGCAGGCGTGCCTCACGCCCAAGGCGTGAAGCCAGAAGATACGGCGGTCGGCCATGGCGGCATCAGAGCGCCGGGCGGCCCTCGACATGCAGGAAGAAGGGATCGACGCGGTCGCTGCCGGGCTCGCCGGCCCGCTTGCGCATCTCCGACGGCGTCATGCCGAAGGCGCTGCGAAAGTGACGTGAGAAGTGGGCGGTGTCGGCGAATCCGCAGCGCTCGCCGATCTCGGTGATGCTCTTGCCGGTGTAGTGGAGCAGCCACACCCCGTAGCGAAGCCGCAGGTCCCGGGAAAACTTCTGGGGCCCGACCCCCAGGGTTTCCTGAAAGCGGCGCTCCAGGTTGCGGCGCGAGGTGCCGACCCGCTCGGCCAGCGCCTCCATGGAGATCGCCTCGCCCAGATGCTGCTCGAGCACGGCGATGGCGCGGCGCACCAGACGATCCTCGATCTTGCCGAACACCACCGGCTGCGGCTGCGGCTGGGTGCCGGCACGCGCCTCGTCGAGCAGCATGATATGCAGGCTTTTCATGGCCCAGGCCTTGCCCAGGTGGCGCTCGACCAGATAGGCGGCCAGGTCTACCGCTGCCACCCCGCCCGCACAGGTGAGCCGGTCGCCGTCGTCGATAAACAGGCGGTCGGCCACCGGCTGAATGGTGGGAAAGCGCTGGACCATGTCGCGATGGTGGTACCAGCTGACGCAGCAGCGACGCTCCTTCATCAATCCCGCCTGGATCAGAGCGAAGACGCCGGTGCACAGCCCCACCAGCGGCACTCCTGCATCTGCCGCCTGGCGCAGGTAGGCCAGGGCGGTGGAATCCGTCCGGTCGCGCTCGTCCTGCACGCCGCCGATCACCACGATATAGTCGAACTCGGCGGGATCCCGAAACCGTTCGCAGGGGGAGACAGCGGCACCGCAGCTGGAGAGGACCGCCTCGCCGGCACTGGCCATGAAGGTCCAGTGGCAGCGCAGCTGGCGGCTGCGGTCCCCCTCGTCGGCCGCCAGGCGCAGGCAGTCCACGAAAGCGGCAAAGGGCATCAGGGTAAAGCGGTGCAGCAGGACGAAGCCGACCGACAGTGGCTCTCCACGAGGTGAGCGATGCAGGGTCACAGCTGGTGACATGACGATTCCCCTGGTGCCTGAGGCTCACTTGAATGATCCAGCCTATCGCGTCACAGGGTACGAAACCATCAAACGCAGGCAGCGAGTGATACTGGCCGGCGCGAGCACAGCGCGTCGTATAGCGCGGATAAAAAGTCGCATTATGAAAACTCATTCTCCCCCATCTCCCCCAAACTGCTCCTGACGTCAAGCCACCTTCCGACAGGAGCCGTCCATGA
>PUOM01000270.1 GCA_003552795.1 Halomonas sp.
ATATGAGAAACCGCCGCGGGCGGCCGCCGTACCGTACGCGGTCAGTTATTTTGTCTGCTAACATTATCCCCCTCGACTCAGACCGCCAGGTGCCCATGCCCGCTACCCCAAACCGCCCACCGCTGCGCGCCGACCTGCTCCTGCTGCTGGTGACGCTGCTGGCCGCGGCGGGTTGGATCTTCTCCAAGGAGGCCCTGGCGGGCATGCCGCCGCTGCTGTTCATCGGCACCCGCTTCCTGCTGGCCGGGCTGATCCTGGCCGCCTTCGCCCTGCCCTCCCTGCGCCGGCTGTCCCGCGGCGACGTCATGGCCTGCGCCGGGGTCGGCATTCTGTTCAGCGCCGCTCTGGCCTTGTGGATCCTCGGCCTGCACCACTCCCGGCACCTGGGCGAGAGCGCCTTCATCAACAGCCTGGGCATCCTGCTGGTACCGATCATGGCGCGCCTGCTGTTCGGTGATCGCCCGCCCCGCACGACCTGGATCGCCCTGCCCGTGGCGCTGGTCGGCTTCGCCCTGCTGTCGCTCAATGCCGGCCTGCGCATCGAGGCCAGCCAGGCCCTGTTCACCGCCTCGGCGGTGCTCTTCTCGATCCTCATCAACGTCAACTCGCGGGTGGTGCATCGAGTGCCGGCCCTGCCGTTGACGGTCATTCAGCTCGCCGTGGTGGGGCTCCTGCTCGGCCTGGGCTCGCTGCTGGTCGAACCCTGGCCGGCGCGCATCGGTGGCGTGACACTCGGCTGGCTGGCCGCCAGCGTGCTGCTGGCCAGCACCCTGCGCTTCTTCCTGCAGGTTCACGCCCAGGGGCTCACCACGCCCAGCCATGCCGCGGTCATCCTGATGCTGGAGGCGGTCTGGACGGCGCTGCTGGCCGCCGCCTGGTACCGGGAGACCATGACGCCGCTGCAGCTGGCGGGCTGCGCGCTGATCTTCGCCGCCCTGATGATCAATCGCTGGCACTGGGTCCGCCGACTCGTCACGCGGCGCTGAATTCCCGTATCATGCCCGCAGATCCAACGAGGGAAACGAACATGCCGAAGGTGCGCCACTATGCCGATCTGGTCACCGTCCTGTCAGGACTGTCATGGCTGGTGGTGTTCTGGTCGGTCAGCCTGACGGCGCAGATAGGCAGCATCGAGCCTACCCTGGCCGCCCTGCTGATGCTGGGCGCGCTGGTGCTGGTCAGCTTCGTGCATCGTCCCATCCGCGTCCTGCTGCGCCGCTACCACGTGCGCAAGCGGCGCACCGAGATGTGGATGCATATCCTGGCGCTGCCGCTGATGCTGGCCTTCGGCTTCGGCATCGGCATCGAATATCTGCTGACGCCCCTCAGCGGCCAGCAGAAGATGCTGCTGTTCAATGTCTTCGCCACCGCCGGCTGGCTGGTCTTCGTCGTCACCGTGCTGATCAAGCTGGCCCTGCACCTCGCACGGCGCGGCCGCCACGGCGGCGACACCGCCGAGTAGCGCTGCATCCGGGCCGCAGGCTCAGAAGCGCTCGAAACGGAAGGGTGTCATGTCGACCGCCGGGGTCTCCCCGTCCATCATCTGGGCCAGCAGCTCGCCGGTAGCCGGCCCCAGCGTGAAGCCCTGGTGGCCATGACCAAAGGCCAGCCACAGCCCCTCCTTGCCGGGCGCGGCACCGATCACCGGCTTCATGTCCGGCAGACAGGGACGCGCGCCCTTCCAGGGCTCGGCATCGCGCCGCTTGCCCAGCGGGAAAAGCCCGCGCGCGGCCTTCTCGGCGGCGGCCAGCTGACGATACTGGGGCGGCGCGTCGAGGTCGGCCAGCTCGGCCCCGGTGGTCAGACGAATACCGGCCCGCATCGGCTCCAGCAGGAAGCCCTCCTCGGCATCCATCACCCAGTGATTGAGCTTCGCGCCCTCGCCTGCCGAGTAGTGCATATGATAGCCGCGCTTCGCGAAAAGCGGCGCATGCAGCCCCAGTCGCGACAGCAGCTTGCCGGTCCAGGGCCCCATGGCCACCACCACCTGCTGCGCCTCCAGAGCCCCCTCGCTGGTGGTCACGCGCCAGCCGCTGCCTACCCGATGCACCTCCTCGACGCTGGCCTGCATCAGCTGCCCGCCCAGCGCCTCGAAGCTCTTCGCATAGGCCTGCACCAGGGCGCCCGGATCCGCCACCATCCACGGCTGAGTCCAGCGGATGGCGCCCACCAGCCCCTTGTCCAGATGCGGCTCCACGGCCTTCAGCGCCTCGGCGTCGAGCAGCTCATACTCCACTCCGAAGCGCTCATGATCCTCGCGGGCCGCCGTGAGGCGCTTGTCCAGGGCCTTTTGGCTCCGGTAGAGCTCCAGCCACCCCCCCTGGCTCACCAGCGACTCGGCGCCGGCCGCCTCGATCATCGGCGCGTGAGCCTCCTGGCAGCGCACGATCAGCGAGGCCCACTCCTCGACAATGCGCTCGTAACGCGCACCGCCCGAGTTGATCCAGTACTGCAGCAGCGGCCCTGCCGCGCCGACCATACCGGCGGGACGATAGCGAATGTCCACCTGACGGTTGGGCAGCACCCGCAGCAGGGTGCCGAGGTCGCGCGGGAAGGCGTAGGGACGCACCGCCTCGCGCTGGATGATGCCGGCGTTGCCGAAGGAGGTCTCGCGGCCCGGCTCGCGACGATCCACCAGCGTCACGGCATGGCCACGACGCGCCAGGTGCCAGGCAACCGAGACGCCGACAATCCCGGCGCCGAGAACGATGATGTTGCGGGACATGTGAGTCTCCCTGCTCAGACAAAGAGAAAACCCCGCCTGTCAGCGGGGCCAGCATGGGATGGAGTTTAGCAGGGCTCGAGAGAACATCGGCAAGTACGGACAAATTCAGATGTTTTTTCTCTCTGAAAATAATCGATCAATTTTTTTTGCTTAAAAAGCCCCCTTGGACAGACGATGACTTCATGCACCCGCCCCCTGGGCCTGCAGCTTGGCACGAATGAAGTCGCCGTGGCTCACGTGCAGCAGGTCGGCAAGCTGGCGAATGCGATGCTCCTCCAGATGATGGTGCTCCCCATCGGCCAGCGCCAGCAGCCACATCATCCTCACCAGCTCGATGCGCCGCCCATAGTCGTAGTGCTCCTTGATCAGGCTGACGAACTGATAGTGATCCACGGACGTCTCCACCTCTTCACGGGCCATCGCCATCAGCGACTCCACGTCCTCGGCCGCCACGTGCAGATGCGTCATGAGCAGCTCGCGCAGGGCCTCGAGCTGGGCGCCATCCACTCGGTAATCGGCGCGCATCACCTCGCACAGCAGCGCGGCCGCGGCCAGCTCCAGCGTCGGGAGCTCATCCTCCCGCGCCTCGGGTTCGGCCAGCATCTGCTGAAAAAAACGCTGAATGCCTGTAAGCACGGTCACTCTCCTCATGTCTGCCTGGCCGTATGACCGGCAACGCCGCCCGACGTTCTCCCGCCGGCGCCGCTCGGCCGCACCTCAGCTCCGGCGACAGCGCCAGCGCGCCAGGAGGTTGAGAAGCGCCAGGGCGAGCAGCACCGCCGCTGTCCAGCCCAGGGCATTCACCAGGCCATGATAGCCGGCGGGAGGCGACAGCGGACGCCGGGTCATGCCGAATTCCACCACTCGAGTGAGTCCGTAGAGGAGCAGCGCGAGGCTCGCCAGGGGCAGCGCGGAGTGCCGGCACGCCAGCCAGCGCGTCAGGGCCCAGGGCTCCCGCGGGGTCGGCCTGGCGGCGGGTTTCGCCGCGGACTTGGGAGCGGACTTGGGAGCGGGCTTGGCGGCCGTCTTGCGCGGCGCCGGAGCCTTGCGGGCACGCGGCCTGGGCTGCGCCCGTCGCCGCGCCGGAGGCCCGGCCACCAGCGCCCGGGCCCAGCGTCCGGCGCGCCACAGCACCCAGCCCAGGGTAAAACTGACCGACAGCGCCAGACCGCCCATCACCAGAACATACGCCATGGGGCGAATCCTTGATTGCCATGCAGGGCGATGATTGTGCCATACCGGCAGCGGCGAGGGGGGAGCGGGACCGCCCGGGCTCAGGGCGGGCAGGCGCCGGGAGCCCCGCGCGGAACTCTCCCTGACGCCTGCACTGTTACCTGCTATTCGCCGGCGCGGTAGAGCGCCTGGATGCTCGAAAAGTCCAGACCGCCGTTGCCCTGGGCGCTGTGCAGGGCGAAGAGGTTGCGCGCCTGGGAGCCCATGGGCACCGTGGACCTGGAGCCCAGCGCCAGCTCCCAGGCCAGGCCGAGATCCTTGGCCATCAGGTCGGTGAGGAAGCCGCCCTGGTAGTCCCGGGAAGCGGCGGAGCCCTCCATCACGCCGGGCCAGGGGTTGTAGACATTGAGTGCCCAGTTGCCACCGCTGCTCTGCTTCATGATCTCGGAGAGCACCGCCGGGTCCATGCCGTTCTTGACCCCCAGCGCCAGCGCCTCGGCGGTGCCGCTCATCAGGATGCCGAGCAGCATGTTGTTGCAGATCTTGGCCACCTGGCCCGCGCCGCTGTCGCCGGCGTGGAAGATATTCTTGCCCATGGCCTCGAGCACCGGCTTGGCCTTGTCGAAGCCCGCGGCGTCGCCGCCGACGATAAAGGTCAGGATGCCGGCCTTGGCGCCGCCCACGCCGCCGGAGACCGGGGCGTCGAGGTAGGTGATGCCCCGCTCGGCCGCGGCGGCCGCCACGCTGCGGGCGTCTTCCGGGGAGATGGTGGAGGCGTCGATCACCAGGGGCTTGCTCTCCACGCTGTCGAACAGGCCGGGCGCGCCGTCGCGGCCCAGGTAGAGCCCCTTGACGTGGGCGCCGGCAGGCAGCATGGAGATGATCACCTCCGCCCCGCGAGCGGCGGCCTCGGCGCTGGCGGCTCGGCTGGCGCCCTCGCTCTCCAGCGTCTGCATGGCGCTCTCCACCAGGTCGAAGACGGTGACGCTGTGGCCGGCCTTGACCAGATTGCTGGCCATGGGGGCACCCATGTTGCCGAGGCCGATAAAGGCGATATTCATGGTTGGCTCCTTGTCATTGTTACGTTCTATTTAGGGGTCAGACCCCAAAGCGAATTTAAGGGTCTGACCCTGAAGCGGGGTTAGCCGACGCGGTGGCCGAGGCCGAGGTCGCGCAGCGGGTGGGATTCGCTGTCCCAGGGCGAGGTGAACAGCGCCTGGAGTGTCGCTTCCGGTACGCTGGACACATCGGGGTGGCTCCAGCGAGGCGCCTTGTCCTTGTCGATCAGCAGGGCGCGGACGCCCTCGACGAAGTCGCCGTGGCGGCAGCACTGCACCGAGAGCACCAGCTCGTCGCGGAAGGCGTCGGCCAGGTTGGTATGGGCGTGGCGCTCGAGCATCCGCCAGATCAGCTGGGCGCTGAGCGGACAGCCGTCGGCCAGGCGGGCGCGGTTGGCTGAGAACCACTTGTCATCGCGGGTATCGGCCAGGATGCGCTGCACCGCGGTGGTGGCGTCCACGGCGCCAGCCAGCGCCTGGATATGATCGATATTGGGCATCACCTGCCCCGCCGGCGCGGCATCGCGGGCCTCGTTCAGGTCCAGCGCCTGCTGCACCGCGCCGCGTAGGGCCGGACCGCTGCGGTCGCCGTAGTCGGCCTCGGTAAGGGCGGAGAGCACCAGGCCATGACGGTCGCGGGGGATGAAGCGGTCGGCAAGACCGAGGTCGAGGGCATCCCGGGCGTTGAGGTGGGCGCCGGTCAGGCCCAGATAGGCCCCCACCCCGGGGGGCATGCGGTTGAGGAACCAGCTGGCCCCGATATCCGGGTAGAGGCCGATGGTGATCTCCGG
>PUOM01000210.1 GCA_003552795.1 Halomonas sp.
CCCTCGACCCTGCGCCACTGGCGGCGGGAGGCTCCGCCGGCGATGGTGGAGTGAGGCCTACTCGCGCCGATCGGGGCCGGTAGCGCTTGATTCGTGATCGTCGGTCCCGTCGCCGAGGTCGGCTTCGAAGCGCTCACCTGCCCGGTGCAGCAGGGTGAACTGCCGGTCGCACTGCCGGCAGGCGCCGCACATCGAGAGGTGCAGACGCAGCGACAGGCGCTCCTGGAACGTCAGCCGGCGATCCTGCTTGAGGGACATCAGGCGGGTGGCGCCCTGGCACATCATCATCATGGTGTTACCTCCTTCAGCCAGCCCTGCTCCAGGCAGGCGCGCAGCCTCAGCCGGGCGCGATGCAGAATGACCCAGCAGTTGTTTTCCCTGATCTCGAGCTCCCGGCAGATCTCCTCGGTGGAGAGCCCCATCAGTTCCCGCAGCGAGAACACCCTGGCGGTATTGTCCGGCAGCGCGATCATGCAGGCGTCGAATACCTGCCAGAAACGCTCGCTCTCGAAGACCCGGTCGGGCTCTCCCCAGCTGGCCGGGCGGGCATGCTCCTGCCAGCGCCCGTTCTCCTGGAATTGCCGGTCGATGGCATCGTCGTCGCTTTCATCCTCCAGGGGCTGCAGGCGCCCCTGGCGCTTCTGGTAGCGCATCACGTCGAGGATCTTGTACTTGAGGATGCCGAAGACCCAGGTCTCGTAGCCCGAGCGTCCGGCGAAGCTGGCATCCTTCTCGATGGCGGCCATCATCGCCTCCTGCACGGCATCCTCGGCCAGGGCGTTGTCCCTCAGGTGCAGTCTCGCGAAGGAGAGCAGCCTGGGCCTGACCGCCGCCAGCCGTTCCATGCGGGTCGGCGACTCGGCCACCCTGAGGTCCGCTTCCGGGAATGTCTCATCTGCCATTACATCTGTGCTCCTGAGGAAGTGGCATGGCAAGGGTCGGGTGGCTTCGGTACCGTCAGGGATCACCTCCCTGTGTCGCATAGTGTGCGGTAACCTTACGGCTCTCCTGCCAGCGCGGGCCAGGTCGCCGACAGCCTGGCCAGGTCCTCCGGGCGGTCGACGTCCCAGACGGTGGCGGGGCAGGCCAGCCGCCAGCCCAGCGCCGCGATGCGTTCGCGGGTCTCGGCCATCACGCGCTCGGTGCCCCAGGGAATGGCGTCGAAGAGTCGCGGGTCGGGGTGACGAACACCGACCAGGCCATAGCCGCCATCCTCGGCGGGCAGGCAGACGACGTCGTGATCCGCCAGCGCCTCGGCGCAGGTGCCGAGCAGCGCCGGGGTGAGCACCGGGCAGTCGCTGCCGATCAGCAGGCCGGGTCGCTCCATGGCAAGCAGCGCCTGGTGCATCCGCGTCCCCAGATCGCCATCGGGCTGGGCGCGCAGGGCGATGCCGTGGCGCTCGGCCAGCTCGAGAAACAGCGGATGGGCGTGATCCAGCGCCGTCCACAGCGTGATTCGCTGCGCCGGGGTGGCGGCCAGGGCGGTCGCCAGGGTATGACGCAGCAGCCGCTCATGGAGACGGGCGGCCCCCCTGGGGCCCAGTGCCGGAATCAGGCGGGTCTTGGCCCGACCCGGGACCGGCGCCTTGGCCAGGATGGCCAGGGGAAAGTCGGGGTCAGCGTACATGGCGATACTCCCGGGCCAGGGTTTCCGGTGACTCGCCGCGCCAGTAGCGAAAGCGCAGCCGCCACATCAGCCGTATGGTGGCCCAGACACCCTGCTGCTCCCAGCGGCGGGCGCTGCTCGTCACCTTGTCGCGCAGGCAGGCGGGGGAGGAGAGGCGCCTCAGTCGACGCGACATCTCGATGTCCTCCATCAGCGGCTGGTCGGGGAAACCGCCGACCACTGCGAAGGCCTCGCGGGTCATGAACAGCGCCTGGTCGCCGGTGGCGATGCCGGTCAGGCGGGAGCGCAGGTTCATGGCGGTGGCGATGACCGGCAGCAGGGGGTGACGCCCCTCGAGGCGGATAGCGAAGCGACCCCAGCAGCGGCCTCCCGCCAGCGCCGCCTCGATCAGCCGGTCGGCCTCCTCGGGCAGGCGGGTATCGGCATGCAGGAAGAGCAGGGCACCGCTGCTGGCCGCGGCCGCCCCGGCGTTCATCTGGCGGGCCCGGCCTGGGGGGGCCTCGACCACCCGGGTGCAGAGTGGGGCGGCCAGGACCGCGGTCGAATCGCGGCTGCCGCCGTCGACCACGATCACCTCGGCGCCTCGCGCCCGGAGCGGCTGAAGCGAGGCGAGCGTGGACTCGATGGTGGACGCCTCATCCAATACGGGCATGATAAGGCTCAGCGTTGGCGCCGGCATGGCTCTCTTCCTCTCTGCTGTCTTCAGGGCTCGACGCTTCCGGGGATTGGCGTGGCGTGTAAGCCAGCCCTGGATGCGGCGACCCAAGCATACGCATTTTTTCTACCGCTTTGATCAACGAGGAACTCTGATGAGATCACGACGCCTGTTGCTGTTGCTGCTGGTGGCTGTCGCCGTGGCGGCCTTCTTCCTGTCCGGGGCCGGCGACTTTCTCACCCTGGAGGTCCTGCAGGCCGAGCAGGTGCGCTTCCAGGCCTGGCTGGCGCGGGAGCCGGTCACCGTGATCGGGGGCTTCTTCCTGCTCTATGTGGCGATGGCCGGGCTCTCCCTGCCGGGCGCGACCCTGATGACGCTGCTCAGTGGCGCCCTCTTCGGGCTGGGCTGGGGGCTGGTGATCGTCTCCTTCGCCAGCGCCCTGGGAGCGACCCTGGCGGCGCTGATCGCGCGTACTCTGCTGCGTGCCCCTCTGGAGCGGCGCTATGCCAGGCCGCTTGCGCGCATCAACGCCGGTATCCGCCGCGAGGGGGCCCTCTACCTCTTCACCCTGCGCCTGATCCCGCTCTTTCCCTTCTTCGTGATCAATCTGGTGATGGGCCTGACGCGGATGCGGTTGACCACCTTTTACTGGGTCAGCCAGCTGGGCATGCTGCCGGCGACGGTGGTCTTCGTGAATGCCGGCCGCGAGCTGGCCGAGCTGCAGGCCCTGGGCGATATCCTCTCGCCCTCGCTGCTGGCCTCCTTTGCCCTGATCGGCCTCTTTCCCTGGCTGGCGAAGGGGCTGGTGGCCCTGGTCAAGCGCCGTGCCCTGGCCAGGCGCTATGCCAGGCCGTCGCGCTTCGACCGCGATATCGTGGTGATCGGCGGCGGCGCCGCCGGGCTGGTGGCCAGCTATATCGCCGCGGCCGTGCGCGCCCGGGTGACCCTGGTGGAGCGCGAGAAGATGGGGGGCGACTGCCTCAATACCGGCTGTGTGCCCTCCAAGGCGCTGATCCGGGCCGCGCGCACGGTCCGGGAGGTACGGCGGGCGGATCGCTACGGCGTGCGCGTCGCCGAGCCCGAGGTCGATTTCGCCGCCGTGATGGGCCATGTGCACGGCGCCATCGAGGCGATCGCGCCCCACGACAGCGTCGAGCGCTACCAGGGCCTGGGGGTGGAGGTGCTCGAGGGGGAGGCGAGGCTGGCGAGCCCCTGGGAGGTCACGGTGGCGACGCCGGAAGGGCCGCGCACCCTGACCACCCGCCATGTGATCATCGCCAGCGGCGCGCGACCCCGGGTGCCCGAGCTGCCGGGGATCGAGTCCGTCGAGGTGCTGACCTCGGACACGCTCTGGCAGCTCGAGGCGCTGCCCGATCACCTGCTGGTGCTCGGCGGCGGGCCGATCGGCTGCGAGCTGGGCCAGAGCTTCGCCCTGCTGGGCAGCCGGGTGACCCTGGTGGAGTCGGCGGGTCAGCTGCTGCCCCGGGAGGATCCGGAGGTCGCCGAGGCGCTGCTGAGCGCCATGGGCGAGGAGGGCGTGGAGGTTCGCCTGGGTCAGCGAGCACTGGGGGTCGTCGATGACGGCCAGGGTCACGCCCTGGAGGTGGCCGATGCCGGAGGGCAGGTTGCGCGGCTGCCCTTTACCCATCTGCTGGTGGCCGTGGGGCGCGAGGCCAACGTCACCGGCATGGGCCTCGAGGCGCTGGGCGTCGAGACCCGCGCCAACGGCACCCTAGACGTGGACGAGACATTGCGCAGCGTGCTGCCCAACGTCTGGGCCTGCGGCGACGTGGCGGGGCCCTATCAGCTCACCCATGCCGGGGCCCATCAGGCCTGGCACGCCACGGTCAATGCGCTGTTCGGCGAGCTAAAGCGCTTTCGAGTCAGCTATCGGGCGCTGCCGGCGGTGACCTTCACCACCCCGGAGGTGGCGCGGGTGGGGCTCAACGAGCGGGAGGCAAAGGCGCAGGGTGTCGCCCATGAGGTCACTCGCTATGCGCTGTCGGAGCTCGACCGCGCCCTGGCCGAAGGCGACAGCGAAGGCTTCGTCAAGGTGCTCACACCCCCCGGCAGCGATCGCATCCTCGGGGCCACCATCGTCGGCGAGGGAGCCGGCGAGATGCTGGCCACCTTCACCCTGGCGATGACCCGCGGCATCGGGCTCAACCGCCTCCTCTCCACCATTCCCCCCTATCCCACGCGCAGCGAGGCGGTAAAGGCGACCGCCGGCGTATGGAAGAATGCCCACAAGCCGGAGCGGCTGCTGGGCTGGCTGGCGCGCTACTTTGCCTGGCGGCGCGGGGCGCCGGGGGGCACCGGCGAAGCACTCGGGCAGGAGCGCCAGGAGGATATCACGCGAGGGTGATGATCCGTCCGCCGGCCGCCGCGGCGTCCTCGCGGTCGTGGGTGACCAGCAGGCTGGGCAGGCCCGCGTCGCGCAGCCGGTCGAACACCAGCTGGCGCATCTCCTGGCGCAGGTGGCTGTCGAGTCGGGAGAAGGGCTCGTCGAGCAGCACCGCCCGGGGTTCGGAGAGCAGCAGTCGCATCAGCGCCACCCGCGACTGCTGGCCGCCGGAGAGAGTGGCCGGGTCGCGCTCGCCGAAGCCAGCCAGGCCGATATCCGCCAGGGCGGCCTCGATGCTGGCCGACTTGTCCCGGGTTGCCCGCGGCAGGCCGAAGCGCAGGTTGCCGGCCACCGAGAGGTGCGGGAAGAGCAGCGGATCCTGGAACAGCAGGCCGATGCCGCGGCGCTCCGCCGGCAGGCCGGTGATGTCGCGGCCGTTCAGCAGCACCCGGCCCGAGGCGTCGAAGGCCGGTGCCAGGAAGCCGGCCACGAAGGCCAGCAGCGTCGACTTGCCCGAGCCGGAGGGGCCCATCACGGAGAGGATCTCTCCGGGGCCCACCTCGGCATCGAGTGTCAGCAGGCTCGCCCCGTCCAGGGCGAGTTGGACGTCCTTCAGCACCAGATGATGGCGATCGTTCATGGCGAACCTCGCATGCCGCGACGGTGGGACCAGAGCAGCCGTGGCAGGCCCACGGCGACAAGAAAGCCCAGCAGCGGCAGGCTGGCCTGAACCAGTGCCCAGACGCCGATCAGGCGTCGGTCGCCACCGGCGGCCAGGGAGACGGCCTCGGTGGTCACGGTGGGGACCCGGCCGGCGCCGAGCAGCTGGGTGGGCAGGTACTGGCCGATGCTGACGGCCAGGCCCACCGCCATGGCGGTGAGCAGCGGGGCCAGCAGCATGGGCATACGCACGCGCCAGAAGGCGCCGTTGGGCGTGTTGCCCAGGCTCAGGGCCACCTGTGACCAGCGCGGGTCGAAGCGCCGATAGGCCTCCGAGAGCGACAGGAAGACATAGGGCAGCACGAACAGCAGGTGGCCGAAGATCACCAGGGCATGCTGCGGACGGGTGCCCAGG
>PUOM01000336.1 GCA_003552795.1 Halomonas sp.
CGGCGCGATCCGGGCCGGCGTGGTGGCCCGGCGGCCGGCACAGCGCGTAGGCGCTGGCGTCGCCGGCCAGTACCGCCTCGGCGGCGGCCTCGGCGCTGGCGGCGCTGGCCAGGATGCCGGGGAAGCTGTCGGCGGTCATCGGGCAGGCCATGTCGTGCATGTGCCAGCCCACCTGCCCCACCGGGTGGCGGGGATAGTGGTGGCCACCCCCGCAGGGGTGGACATTGGGGGCCACCATCTCGGCGGCTCCGGGCAGCGCCGACCAGCGGGCGTGAATGGTCTCGAGAAAGGCCAGATAGCGCGGGGTGTGGATCCGCGCCAGGCGCTTGCGCAGCCGCTCGCTGTCGCTGGCCGCCGGCGCGCTGAGTGCCAGCCCCACCCCGGCGAGCCCGCCCGCAAGCATCTCGGCCCGCACCGGTCCCTCCGGCGAATCCACGGCCCGGCCGCGCAGCAGAAAGGAAGGCGGCGCATGACGCTCCTGGTCGGGGTGATAGAAGAGCTTCATTGTCGGTTTCCTTAGCGCAGCAGCGAGGGTATCCAGGTGGAGAGCGATGGGAAACTCACCAGCATCAGGATGACGATGATGAAGGCCACGTAGAACGGCAGCGAGGCGATGATCGCCCGCTCGAAGGGCACATTGGCTATTCTCGCCGCCGTCATCAGCGTCATCCCCACGGGTGGCGTCACATTGGAGATATTGAGCACCACGATCATCAGGATGGCGAAATGCAGCGGGTCCACGCCCAGCTGGATCATCGCCGGCACCAGCACGGGGGCCACCACCACCAGCGCCGGCAGCACATCCATGATGGTGCCGACCAGGATCAGCAAGGCGCAGACCAGCAGCAGCTGCAGGAAGGTGGAGTCGCTGAAGGTCATGATCAGGCCCGCCGCGTCACGGGCGATGCCGGAGCGGGTCACGAACCAGCCCAGCACCGCCGAAGTGGCCAGCAGGAAGAACACCACGCCGGAGAAGCGTACCGTGACCACCAGGGCATTCCAGACCTTTCGCCAGGTCAGGTTGCGATAGAAAACCACGCTGATGAAGATCGTGTAGATGGCGGCAAAGCCCGACGCCTCGGTGATGGTGGTCATCCCCGACAGGATGCCACCCAGGATGATCAGCGGCACGATCATCGCCGGCAGCGCCATCAGGAAGGAGAGCGCTGCCACCTTGAAGGGCGTGGGCGGCTGCTTGGGGTAGCCGCGCTTGATGGCCAGAAAGAAGCTTACCCCGAGCAGCGCCAGGGCCATCAGCAGGCCGGGGATGATACCGCCGGCAAAGAGGTCGATCACCGAGATGTCGCGCAGCAGGCTCGCATACACCACCATCACCACGCTGGGGGGAATGATCGGTCCGATGATCGACGAGCAGGCCGTGATCGCCGCGGCATACTCGGCGTCATACCCCTGACGCTTCATCTCCGGAATCATGATCTTGCCGATGGCCACCGTATCGGTGATCGCCGCCCCGGTCAGGCCGGCGAAGAACACCGATACCGAGACGTTGACGTGAGACAGCGCGCCGCGCATCCGTCCGAACGCCGCGTTGTTGAAGGCGATCAGCTTCTGGGTCAGCCCGCCCTGGTTCATCAGCTCGGCGGTAAAGATGAAATAGGGCACGGCGATCAGCAGAAAACCGGAAACGCCGGAGAACATGCGGTCGGCAATGATGCCGAGCATCCGCTCTCCCCCCATGGCAAAGCCGCCGGCCAGGCCGGAAAGGGCCATCACCACCGCGACCGGCGCGCCGATCAGCAGCAGGACGATAAAGGCGACGATCGCGGGCGTCATGGGCGGTTCTCCACGTCGGTATTCTCGATGAGTTCGTCGATCATCTCGCGCTCGTCGATGAAGTGTTCCAGCAGGGCGAAGCCCTGCACCAGATGCAGCAGGATGATGGCGCCGCTGATCGGCACCACGATGGCGGTGAACTTGCCGTGAACGCGAATCTGGTCGGAGACCATGTAGACCTGGCGGGTCCCCTGGAAGTAGTCCCAGCCGTACCAGAGCAGCAGCGCACCGAACAGGCCGATGACGATCAGGCAGAGGGTGGCGGCGATGACGGTCAGCACCCGCGGCAGGCTGCGCACCAGCAGCGTCATCGCCACATGTTCGCCGTAGCGCAGGGAGATGGTCATCGACAGGAAACCGATCCAGGGCAGGAAGAGCCGCGCCAGGGAGTAGGTCCAGCTCAGCGTGCTGCCGGTGGCCAGCTTGTAGACAAAGGCCGTGAAGGAGATGCCCAGCATGGTCAACACGCAGGCCACGCAGGCAATGATCGCCACCTGATTGACGATATCGCTCAGGCGGCGCAGGGGCTGCAGGAAGGTCATGGCGTCACCTCAGGCCGGTGCGCCCGGCCTTGGCTCGACCGGGCGCGGGAGGGTGATGGTGCTTGGATCAGCGTCCGTAGGTGTCGACGTCGGACTCGGCCACCTCGACGCGAACCCGCTCGACCTCCTCGAGGAAGGCATCCACATGGTCGGCATCGAGGCCGAAGTCATCGACGATCCAGTCGCGCCAGGCCGGCGTGGCGATATCCGCCATTCGCGCGCGCTCCTCCGGGGGCATGATGTAGCACTCCGAGAAGGTGGCGCAGGACTCTTCCCAGCTGGCGGTGGCCAGGGCACCCGACATACCGTGACCGATGGCGATGGCCTCCCGGGCCGAGGTGACGACCGCCTCCTGCTGGGATTCGGTGAGGCTCTGGAACCAGTCCTCGCTGATCAGCCAGGCGGCGCTGTTGTAGACGTGGCCCGTCAGGGTGGTGTAGTCCGTGACCTCGTGGAAATTGAAGGTGGTGTTGAGCACCGGGGCATTGAACTGGCCGTCGGCCAGGCCGGTCTCCAGGGCGGTGATCACCTCGCCCCAGGGCAGCGGGGTCGCCGAGGCACCCAGCGCGCGCATGATGGCAACGTGACCCGGGTTCTCCTCGGTGCGGATGTTGAGCCCCTCGAGGTCATCGACGGTCTCGATCAACCGCTCGTTGTTGGTGAAGGCCACGAAGCCGCCACCATCGTCGAAGGTGCCCAGGTAGCGCATGTCGGTCTCTTCGACGGTGCCGGACATGAAGTCGGCGAACCACTCGCCGTCGAAGAAGGCCCAGGCCTGGCGCCAGTTATCGAAGATGAAGGGGGCCGTCATCATCTGATAGTCCGGATAGAACGACGACATGGCGCCGGTGGTGATGATGGTGGACTGCAGGGTGCGGCCCCCCTGTACCTCGCGCGCGGTCTCGACCTCGGAACCCAGCTGACTGTTGCCGAAGATCGACACCGTGACCTCGCCGTCGGTGCGGGTCTCGACGAGGTTCTTGAAGTGTACCAGCGCCGGATACACCTCATTGTTGCTCATGTCTTCGGGAAGGATGGTGGCGATCGCCATCTCGTTGGCCTGGGCCTGGGCGGCTGCCATGGCCAGCGGGAGTGATGCCAGGGCGAACAGCCCGGTTAGGGATCTCTTGCGCATGATGCCTGCCTCTTTGTGATTTATTCGTTGCATGGCTCTGGAAGTGGCGGCGCCGTAAGCACCGCCTTGCTTAAGAGCCTAAGACGAACGAGACGAGGCTGCTTGCCCATGACTCCGGAGCCTTTGCCCAAGGCTCCGGCAGCGCTCACCGATCGGCCGAGGGTGGGAGGCCGAAATGGCGCCGGTAGGCCCGTGAAAAGCTGCCCTGGTCGCGAAAGCCGACCAGGGCCGCCACCTGGCCGAGGCTCAGGTTGCTATGGCGGACCAGATTCATGGCGTGGCGCAGGCGTCGCTCCTGGACATAGGCCTGGGGGGTGATCCCGGTGACCTCGCGAAAGCGGCTGTGGAAGTGGCCCACGCTGAGCGCACAGAGGGCCGCCAGCTGCTCGACGCGAATCTCGTCGGCCAGATGGCGGTCCACCCAGGCCTCCAGGCGAAGCAGATCCAGGCGCTCGCAGGGGCGCCGCGCCAGGCCGGCACTGCCGGCATCCGCCAGCGGTTCGCTCTGCAGGTGGAGGTGAATGGCCCGCAGCAGCAGAGCGGCGATCTCGTTATGCAGGCCGGGGCTCTGTTCGAGCTGCAGCATCAGAGTGTCGGCCAGCTGCCGCAGCTGGGACGGCACCCCGAAGAAGCGCGGGCGCTCGAACAGACGCGCGACGGCATCGGCGTCGCGCAGCCCCGCCAGGCCGGCTACGGGGATATCCACCACCAGGGTGCGGTTGCGGCCATCGCCGCGGTAGTCGTGATCGCGGGTGCAGGGAATCAGGCAGCCGCGGCCGCCGGTGATGCGATCTCCGCGCCCCTCCACGGCCAGCTCGGTCGTGCCGCAGGTCGCCAGGATCAGCTGGTGATGGTCGTGCGCATGGGCGACATGCTCTCCGCCCAGGGTCGTCGCACGCAGGGCAAGCTCGGTCATGACAGGTTTACGCTTCATGGTCATGGTAGAGACCCTGAGTCTAGCACCCGCGGTGGGCGCGGCCGTCAACGCGCTCCCGGGTTCCTTTCCGCCAGGCGACAGCCCCCATCACCTGCAGTTTTCCATTACCCTGGCCCAGATGCTGTGGTTCTTTAACGTCAAACGGTTGAGCGTGGCCCAGGCCACCGTCTCGACCCTGATCATTCCGACCGTCAGCTGCTGCTGACGCTGACGGCCGTCGCCATCGTGATGCTCAAGAGGAGGGAGGAGCATGTTCCTGACACTGACGACACCGCAAGACGCCGACCGTGACGACTGGGCCCGCCTCTATCGCGGCTATGCCGAGTTCTACGGCATGCCCATGAGCGAGGCGACCCTCGAGACCGTCTGGGGCTGGCTCCAGGCGGGCGACGCGCTGCAGGGGCGCCTGGCACGCAATGCCGCCGGCGAGGCCGTCGGTCTGATGCACTTTCGCGCCATGCCCTCGCCGCTGCGCGGCGCCACCGTGGGCTTTCTCGATGACCTCTACGTGGACCCGGCGCACCGCGGCAGCGGCGCCGTGGACGAGATGCTGGCCGCCCTCGGCGAGGAGGCGCGCCGCCGGGGCTGGCCCTTCGTGCGCTGGATCACCCGGGAGGAGAACTACCGGGCCCGGGGCGTCTACGACCGCTGCGCCGAGCGCACCGACTGGGTGACCTACCAGCTGACCCCCTGACGCTTCCCCATCGACCACCAACGGGAGGAACCCGATGCCGACCTTTCCGAAACGCCTGACCGGAGACGGCCCCCACAACCCCTTTCCCGGCGTGCGCGTGCTGGAGCGCCGCCTGGGCCGCGAGCTCCCTCACCAGCTGGGCTCCAACGAGGGGCTCGATATGCCCCACCGGGCGCTGCGCGAGCGCTTCGGCGACGCCATGGCGGCCCACGTCTACAGCTACGGCGACGCCGAGGCGCTGGGCATCCGCCGGCGGCTGGCCGCCCAGAAGGGCATTCCTCTGGACGCCATGCTGGTGGATGCCGGGGCCGACAGCCTGATCGCCCTGGCCCTGCGGGCGGTCACCGACCGCGACGAGACGGTGGTCAGCACCACCGGCACCTACCCCACCTTCGCCTACTTCGCCCGGGGCCATGGCTGCCGGGTGGTGGAGGTTCCCTACACTGAAGGTCCGGGGCGCCTGGCACCGGATCTCGACGCCCTGGCGGCAGCCGCCCGCGAGCAGGGCGCGCGGCTGGTCTACCTGGCCAACCCCGACAATCCCGGCGGCCACCTGCACGATGACGACGACGTCCTGGCCCTGCGCGAGGC
>PUOM01000245.1 GCA_003552795.1 Halomonas sp.
GCCGAGGACGATCGCGCCCTGGGCCGCGGGGCGCTGCTGGGCGCCACCAGCAGCCTGCTGGTGGTGATGGCTATCGGCGGTTTGGGCATGCTGGCGGCCATGCATGCGCTGCCGCTTGGCGAGCCGCCGATTCCCTTCTTCGCGCTGCTCTCCGCTGCGCCGGCCTGGCTGGCGCTGCCGGCCCTGGTGCTGGCGGTGACCCTGGTGGCCTCCAGCGTCGATACCCTGCAGAACGCCATCGCCTCCATGGCGGTGGCCAGTTCCGGCCGGCGCGGGCTCTCGGTGCGGGCGGCGCGTCTGGCCACGGTGGCGCTGATGCTGCCGGTGGTGTGGGTGGCGCTGCAGGGCTTCTCGGTGCTGCGCCTCTTCCTGATCGCCGATCTCCTGTGCGCCGCCATCCTGCTGCCGGTGCTGCTGGGCCTGTGGCGGCGCATGTCGCCGCTGGCCGCCGTGGCCGGTGGCGTGGCGGGCCTGCTCGGCGCGATCGTGCCGGGCTGGATCAGCCTGGGCAGCCTCTCCGCCGGGGTGCTCGCCGCCACCTTCCCGGACAGCATCCCGACGCTGCCGCCCTTCCTGGGGGCGCTGGTCGCCTCTACCCTGGTGAGCCTGCTGATCGCCTGGCGGTACCCGGGGGCGAGATTTCAAACGACACTGCAAGGAGACGCCCGATGACCACTCGAGCCGACTGGAACGCCTGGGCGGCGCAGCAGGACGCGCCGCGACTCACCGACTGGTTGCGCGAGATCAGCGAGCCCGACTGGTCCGCCACCGTGAACCACCCGCTCTTCGACGCCATGGCCGAGGGGCGCCTCTCGGGTGACGACTTCGCCGCCTACATGGTGCAGGACTACGGCTTCGTGGACCCCTTCACCGCCCTGATCGGCTTCGCCATCGGCCGCGCGCCGAGCATGGAGGACCGAGTGGTGCTGGGGCAGTTCATGGGCATGCTGACCAGCGACGAGAACAGCACCTTCCAGCGCACCTTCGAGGCCTTCGAGGTGCCCGCGGCCCAGCGCGAGGCGCCGGACTACCTGCCCGAGACCCGCGCCTTCCAGGCGCTGCTGCGCGAGACCGGCAGCGCCGGCGGCTACGCCGAGATTCTCGCGGCCCTGGTGGTCACCGAGTGGATCTATCTCGAGTGGGCGCTGCGCATCACCCGCGTGGAGGGGCTGCACCCCCTGGTGGGAGAGTGGATCGACCTGCACGACAACCCCGCCTTCCAGGAGTTCGTGGCCTGGCTGCGCCGCCGCCTGGACGAGGAGGCCGAGGCGCTCGATGACTCAGCCTTCACCCGCATGGCCGAGTGTTTCCGCGAGACCGTCGCCAGGGAGCGCGCCTTCCACGACGCCGTGATGCCGGGCTGAGCCGCCGGGCGGGACGCATCGATTCCTTGCCGACGTTTCAACCGTCGAGACGTGTTACTGTCTGCCCGCGTTTTGACGGGTAAGAGTGGCGAGGAAAGATTGATGACAGACCCAGGCGCCGGCGCTCAGGCCGGCTCGTTCGAGGCCCTGGTGCAGGGGCTGCCGGTGCCGGTACTGGTGGTGGACGGGGAGGGCGACATCCTGCTCGCCAACGAGGCGGCACGGGAGCTCTTCGAGGCGCTACCCGGCGCCGAGCAGGCGAGCCTGAGGGGGCTCTGGTCCGACGCGGACTGCCTCAGGATGCGCGAGAGCTGGACGGCACTCGCGCAAGAAGGCTCCGACGCTATTCTTCAAGGGCCCTTTACCACGCTGTCGGGGCAGGTCATTGCCGAGGTGCGTGCGCGTCGCCTGACGTGGCAGGGCCGGGAGGTGGTGCAGCTGACCCTGACCGCCCCGCCCCGGGGCAGCGAGCTCGAGAAGGCCTCGCTCTATCGGGAGATGTTCAGCACCAACCCGGCGGTAAAGCTGCTGATCGACCCCCGCGACGGCCGTATCGTCGACGCCAACCCGGCAGCGGAGGCCTTCTACGGCTACTCCCTGGCGGAGCTCAAGGACATGCGCATTTCCGATATCAACTGCCTCGCTCCCGACGAGGTTCGGGCGCGGATGGCGGAAGCGCGCGCCTGCGACCAGCTGTTCTTCGAGTTTCGCCACCGTATCGCTTCGGGCGAGCAGCGCGACGTGCATGTCTATACCGGCCCGGTCACGGTCGGTGACCGCCACTACCTGCACTCCATCATCGTCGATGTCACCGACGAGAAGCGCTATCAGGCCGAGCTGGAGGTGGATCACGAGCTGTTTCGCCACCTGCCCGTGGGCGTCTTTCGAAACACCCCGGGCTCCGAGGGGAGCTTCGTGACCGTCAACCGGGCCATGCTGGAGATCTTCGAGGCGGCATCCGAGGAGGCGCTGCTGGCGGTGCCTGTCTCCCGGCTGTACGACGACCCGGAGCAGCGACGGCGCTTCAGCGAGCTGATGATGAGCGAAGGCGCGGTCAACCGCCGGCCGCTGAAGATGCGCTCGCTGAAGGGGCGCACGCTCTGGGTGGAGGTGACCGCGCGACGACGCACCGAGCCGGATGGCAGCCCGGTGTTCGATGGCGTCCTGGAGGATGTGACCGCCCGCAAGGAGGCGCAGGTGATCAAGGAGCGTCTGATTCACCTGCTCGACGCTTCGCCGGACTTCGTCTCCATCACCGACGCCGAGCAGCAGATGGTCTATCTCAACCGGGCGGGCCGCCAACTGGTGGGCGAGCTGCCGGGAGACCTCCCCGAGGCCATGGCCATCGCCCACCCCGGATGGGCCAGGCGGCTGATCGAGAGGGAGGGCATTCCCTTCGCCCATCGTCACGGCTACTGGTACGCGGAGACGGCGCTGCGCACCGCGGAGGGCGAGCTGCCGGTATCGCAGCTGATCGTCGCCAGGCGCGACGAGCATGGCGAGCTGGACAGTATCGCCACCATCATGCGCGATATCAGCGAGACCAAGCGCTATCAGGCCGAACTCGAGCACCTGGCCGGCCACGACCCGCTCACCGGCGCGGTCAACCGCGGCCGTTTTCTTGCCCTGCTGGAGCGTGAGCGCATCCAGGCGCGGCGGGTCGAGCGTCCCCTGAGCATGGTGATGCTGGACCTCGACCACTTCAAGCGCGTCAATGACGGCTACGGCCACAGCGTCGGCGACGATGTGCTGCGCAGGCTGGTGGCGACCTGCAGGGCGCATCAGCGGGAGGGGGATGTGCTGGCGCGCTGGGGTGGCGAGGAGTTCATGCTGATGCTGCCCGATACGCCGCTGGCGGGCGCCATGGTCCTGGCCGAACGGCTGCGCCAGGCCATCGAGACGACGAGTTTCCACCCCGTGCCTCGGGTGACCAGCAGCTTCGGGGTGGCGGAGGTCTCGCCGGACGAGCCGGAGGCCTGCTGGATGAAGCGCCTCGATGCCGCCCTCTATCGCGCCAAGGCCGAGGGGCGCAACCGCCTCTGCCGCGCCGAGCCTTCGCCGTATGAGCAGGCGCCGGGCGAGGGCTTCGGCCAGGCAGGATGACGGCTACATGCCCCCGCCCATCATGCCCATCATGCCGACGGCGCCGAACAGCATCCCGCCCACGGCGATGGCCAGGTAGATCAGGATCAGCACGCCGAAGATGGTGAAGTAGGTCTTGAGCTTGCCCAGGGCGAACTTCATGTCCCGGGAGTCGCCGCTCTCGAAGACGCGGCCGGCGGCACCCGCCGCCTGCATCAGCACCCAGCCCGCCCAGATGGGGATCCAGGCCACGATCAGGCCGACGATGGAGAGGGCGGTGAGAATGCCGGAGAGAATCAGCATCACGCCGGTGAGCTGCATCCAGAACTTGCCGCGGTAGAGCGGCTCGACCATGTCGCGCAGCAGCTCCTGGGTGTTGTGGTCCATATAACGCTCCCTGTTGGGTTGACGAATGAGCTCGCTCGATGAGTTAGCGATGTGGCGCCCAACACTCTAGCAGCCGGACCGGCGTCTTTCCCCGTTCCGATGCAGAGGCAGCGGTGGTTGTCAGCGGCGGCATTCACCGCCACTCTCTATGTATTCTCCCGATGAACTCCCCCGGGTGTTCCCCGACGACTGCAGAGGAAAGTGTCCCATGAGCGAGACCCCGAAGGATTCCCGCCGCCGCCACTCCGCCAAGGTGGTGGATGGTCCCGGCAAGGCGGCAGGCCGCGCCATGCTGCGCGCGGTGGGCTTCACCGACGAGGATTTCACCCGGCCCCAGGTGGGCATCGCCTCCACCTGGAGCAATCTCACCCCCTGCAACAGCCATATCGACGAGCTGGCCCGCCATGCCAGCGACGGCGCCGATACGGCCGGCGGCAAGGGGGTGATCTTCAATACCATCACCATCTCCGACGGCATCGCCAACGGCACCGAAGGCATGAAGTACTCGCTGGTCTCCCGGGAGGTGATCGCCGACTCCATCGAGACCGTGGCCGGCTGCGAGGGCTTCGACGGCCTGGTGGCCATCGGCGGCTGCGACAAGAACATGCCGGGCTGCGTGATGGGGCTGGCGCGCCTCGACCGGCCCAGCGTCTTTGTCTACGGAGGCACCATCCTGCCGGGCAAGGGCCATACCGATATCGTCTCGGTGTTCGAGGCCATGGGCGCTCACTCCCGCGGCGATATCGACCTCATCGAGCTCAAGCAGATCGAGGAGACGGCGATTCCCGGCCCGGGCTCCTGCGGCGGCATGTACACCGCCAACACCATGGCCTCGGCCATCGAGGCGCTGGGCATGAGCCTGCCCGGCAGCTCGGCGCAGAATGCCGTCTCCAACGACAAGCGCGAGGACTGCGAGGCGGCCGGTGCCGCGGTGCTCGCGCTGCTCGAGCGCGATATCCGGCCGTCGCAGATCATGACCCGGGAGGCCTTCGAGAACGCCATCACCGTGGTGATCGCCCTCGGTGGCTCCACCAATGCGGTGCTGCATCTGATCGGCATGGCCAGCACCATCGGCGTCGAGCTGTCGCTTGCGGACTTCACCCGCATCGGCAAGCGCGTGCCGGTGCTGGCCGACCTGCGCCCCAGCGGCCACTACATGATGAGCGAGCTGGTCGCCATCGGCGGCATCCAGCCGCTGATGAAGGTCCTGCTCGACGCCGGCCTCTTGCACGGCGACTGTCTGACGGTGACCGGCAGGACCCTGGCCGAGAACCTGGCCGAGGTGGCGCCCTACCCGAATGACCAGAAGATCATCGCGGCGCTCGACAGCCCGCTCAAGGCGGAGAGCCACCTGCGCATCCTGCACGGCAACCTGGCCCCGGAGGGCGCCGTGGCCAAGATCACCGGCAAGGAGGGCACGCGCTTCTCCGGCACCGCCCGGGTGTTCGGCTCCGAGGAGGAGGCCCAGACGCGCATCAACGACGGCACCGTGGCCGCGGGCGACGTGGTGGTGATCCGCTACGAGGGGCCAAGAGGTGGGCCCGGCATGCGCGAGATGCTCACCCCCACCTCGGCGATCATGGGCCGCGGACTGGGGGACTCGGTCGCGCTGATCACCGACGGACGCTTCTCCGGCGGCAGCCACGGCTTCGTGGTGGGCCATGTGACCCCGGAGGCCTTCGACGGCGGCCCCCTGGCCCTGGTGGAGAATGGCGACATGATCACCATCGATGCCGAGGCCGACACCATCGAGGTCGACCTCTCCGACGAGGAGCTGATGCGCCGCCGGGCCGCCTGGCAGCAGCCGGCCCCGCGCTACCCCCGGGGGGTGCTGGCCAAGTACGCTCGCACGGTAA
>PUOM01000231.1 GCA_003552795.1 Halomonas sp.
GCGCCTTCCCATATCCCCGAGCCGGCCTACCAGGGGTGGGACGCCCGCAAGCAGGGCAGCGCCGCCCAGAAGGAGTGGCAGGAGCGCTTCGATCGCTACCGCGCCGATCACCCGGAGCTGGCCCGCGAATTCCAGCGCCGCCTCAAGCGCAGCCTGCCCGCCGACCTGAAGAGCGAAGCGCTCCAGGAGAAGGCCAACCAGGCCGAGGAGAGCATCGCCAGCCGCAAGGCATCTCTCAACTGCCTCAACGAGCTGGGCCCGCAGCTGCCCGAGCTGCTCGGCGGCAGCGCCGACCTGGCGCCCTCCAACCTGACCTTCTGGAAGGGGGCCAAGGCGATCACGCCGGAGGCTCCCGACGGCAACTACCTGCACTACGGCGTGCGCGAATTCGGCATGGGCGCCATCATGAACGGCATTGCCCTGCACGGCGGCTTCGTGCCCTATGGCGCCACCTTCCTGATCTTCATGGAGTACATGCGCAACGCCATCCGCATGGCCGCCCTGATGGACCAGCAGGCGATCTTCGTGTTCACCCACGACTCCATCGGCCTGGGTGAGGATGGCCCCACCCACCAGCCCATCGAGCAGCTGGCCAGCCTGCGCTCCACCCCCAACCTGGCCACCTGGCGCCCCTGCGACGCCGTGGAGACCGCCGCCGCCTGGGATGCCGCCCTCAAGCGCCACTCCGGCCCCTCCGCGCTGGTGCTCTCGCGCCAGGGTCTGCCCCACCAGCCGCGCACCAAGCAGCAGCTGGCCAATATCCAGCGAGGCGCCTACGTCCTCAAGGACAGCGATGGCACCCCGGAGCTGATCCTGATCGCCACCGGCTCCGAGGTCGGCCTGGCCATGGACGCCGCCGCCGAGCTCGAGAGCCAGGGGCGGGCCGTGCGGGTGGTCTCCATGCCCTCCGCCTTCCGCTTCGACGGCCAGGAAATCGAGTACCGCGAGAAGGTGCTGCCGAGCAGCGTCACCAGGCGCATCGCCATCGAGGCGAGCCACCGCGACTACTGGTACAAGTACGTGGGTCTCAACGGCCGCGTGATCGGCATGAGCACCTACGGCGAGTCCGCCCCGGCAGGCGACCTGTTCAAGCACTTCGGCTTCACCGTGGCCAGGGTGGTGGAGGAAGCCAAGGCGCTCCTCCAGGACTGATCGCGCTCCGAGCAGGGCAATGAGAAGGGGCACGGCCGACTGGCCGTGCCCCTTTTTCCTGGTTCATCGGTTCATCACTCTTCGCCGCGGGTCGCTCAGCGCTGGCGCCGAGGCTCAGGCGATGGTGACCTCGGCGTCGAGATAGACATCCTGAATGGCCTGGAGCAGCGCGACCCCCTCATCCATGGGCTTCTGGAAGGCCTTGCGCCCGGAGATCAGCCCCATGCCGCCGGCACGCTTGTTGATCACCGCCGTGCGCACCGCCTCGGCCAGATCGGAGTCCCCCCTGGAGCCACCGCCGGAGTTGATCAGCCCGGCACGCCCCATGTAGCAGCTGGCCACCTGGTAGCGGGCCAGGTCGATGGGGTGGTCCGTCGTCAGGGTGTCATAGACCCGATCGTGGGTGTGGCCGAAGCCGACGGCCCGGTAGCCGCCGTGGGTCTCGGGCAGCTTCTGCTTGACGATGTCGGCCTTGAGGGTGGCCGCCAGGTGGTTGGCCTGGCCGGTGAGGTCCGCCGCCAGATGGTAGTCGGCGCCCTCCTGCTTGAAGGCCGGGTTGCGCAGGTAGGCCCAGAGCACCGTGACCAGGCCCAGCTCATGGGCGCGGGCGAAGGCTTCGCTGATCTCCACGATCTGGCGGCGGCTCTCGTGGGAACCGAAGTAGACCGTCGCCCCCACCGCCACGCAGCCCATGTCGAAGGCCTGCTCCACCTGAGCGAACAGGGTCTGGTCGTAGATCGCCGGATGGCTCAGGGTCTCGTTGTGGTTGAGCTTGAGCATCATCGGAATGCGGTGGGCGTAACGGCGCGCCACCGAGGCGAGCACGCCCAGCGTCGAGGCCACGCCGTTGCAGCCGCCCTCGATGGCCAGCTCGACGATATTGGCCGGATCGAAGTAGGCCGGATTGGGAGCAAAGGAGGCCCCGGCGGAGTGCTCGATGCCCTGATCCACCGGCAGCAGGCTGAGATAGCCCGTACCGCCCAGTCGGCCATGGCCGAACAGCGCCTGGAGGTTGCGCATCACCACCGGGCTGCGGTCGCTGTCGGCAACCACCCGGTCGACGAAGTCCGGGCCCGGAAGATGCAGGCTCTCGCGGGGGATGCCCCGGCACTGGTGGGACAGCAGGGCCTCGGCCTCGGCGCCGAGCAGCTGGGTGATATCGGTCATGGCATTCCTCTCCTTGGCGATTGCGCTACGCCTTACCAGCGTAGCGGATCACACCACTGCCGGGGCAGGGCGTGTTCAACCTGGACAGAAGCGACGACCGTGTACGCCGCTTGCGATGGGTATCGCGGCGCGGATTTCTCTGGCTGCTGCCGCTGGCCGGGCGTCTGCCGGGACTCGTCGGGTGAAGTGCGCTAGAATCACGCCCTTGATTTTCTTCCTGATACCCCCGACCTGGAGTCCCCGCCACCGCCATGGCCCACCGCATCGCCATCAACGGTTACGGCCGCATCGGCCAGTGCGTGCTGCGCGCCCTGATTGAGCAGCAGAGAGACGAGGCGGCCGGCGGCTCCGGCCGCGCCCCCGGCGCGCCCCTCGAGATCGTCGCGATCAACGAGCTCTCCGACCTCGCCACCATCGCCTACCTGACCCGCTACGACACCACCCATGGCCGCTTTCCCGCGGCCGTGGCGCCGAACGGCGCGGGGCTGGTCATCGACGGGCGCGAGATCCAGGTGCTCAGCGAGCCCGATCCGGACCGTCTGCCATGGCGAGAGCTCGGCATCGACCTGGTGCTGGAGTGCTCCGGCAGCTTCAAGGACCGCGCGACGGCCTCTCGCCACCTGGCCGCCGGCGCCGGCCGCCTGCTCTTCTCCCAGCCGGCGGAGAGCGACGTGGACGCGACCATCGTCACCGGCATCAACGACCATGAGCTCGCCCCCGATCAGCGCATCGTCTCGGCGGCCTCCTGCACCACCAACTGCCTGGTGCCGGTGCTCACCGTGCTCGACGATGCCCTGGGCATCGAGAACGGCGTCACCACCACCATCCACTCGGCGATGAACGACCAGCCGGTGATCGACGCCTACCACCAGACCGACCTGCGTCTGACCCGCTCGGCGATGCACTCCATCGTGCCGGTGGACACCGGCCTGGCGCGGGGCATCAACCGCCTGATGCCGCACCTGGCCGGACGCTTCGAATGCCTCCACATGCGGGTACCGACCATCAACGTCTCGGCCATGGACATCGCCATCACGGTAGGCCGCGACACCACCGCCGCCGAGGTCAACGCCCTGCTCGCCGAGGCGAGCCGCGGACGACTGGCCGGGCTGCTCGGCTATACCGAGGAGCCGGTGGCCTCGGTCGACTTCAACCACGACCCGCGCTCCGGTATCGTGGACGCCACCCAGACCCGGGTGGCCGGCGGCCGCCTGATCAAGCTGCTGTGCTGGTTCGACAACGAGTGGGGCTTCGCCAACCGCATGCTCGACGTCGGCCGGCGCCTGGCCGCCCTGCCCCTCGAGACCCCCTGAACCCTTTCCGGCTTCCAGATGAGGACCCTCCCCCGATGAACGTGCGCAAGATGACCGACCTCGACCTCAGTGGCCAGCGCGTGCTGATCCGCGAGGACCTGAACGTGCCCGTCAAGCACGGCAAGGTGACCAGCGACGCCCGCCTGCGCGCCGCGCTGCCCACCATCCAGGCCGCTCGCGATGCCGGAGCCAGGGTGATGCTGATGAGCCATTTGGGCCGTCCCACCGAGGGCGAGCCCGCCGAGGAGTTCTCCCTGGCGCCGGTGGCCGAGCATCTGGGTGAGCTGCTGGGCCGCCCGGTCACCCTGATCAGCGACTACCTGGATACCGCTCTGGATCTGGCCGACGGCGAGGTGGTGCTGCTCGAGAACGTGCGCTTCAACGCCGGCGAGAAGAAGGACGACGAGACGCTGTCCCGGCAGTATGCCGACCTGTGCGATCTCTACGTGATGGACGCCTTCGGCACGGCCCACCGCGCCCAGGCCTCCACCCACGGCGTGGCACGCTTCGCTCCCACCGCCTGCGCCGGCCCCCTGCTGGCCGCCGAGCTCGCCGCCCTGGAGAAGGCGCTGGCGACCCCGGCGCGCCCCATGACCGCCATCGTCGGCGGCTCCAAGGTCTCCACCAAGCTCGACGTGCTCAACGCCCTCTCCGAGACCTGTGACCAGCTGATCGTCGGCGGCGGCATCGCCAACACCTTCATCGCCGCAGCGGGCTACAACGTCGGCAAGTCGCTGCACGAGGCCGACCTGATCGACCAGGCCAGGGCGCTGATGGACAAGGTCGAGATTCCGCTGCCCTCCGATGTGGTGGTGGCCACCGAGTTCTCCGATGCCGCCGAGGCGATCATCAAGCCGGTGGACCAGGTCACTGACGACGAGATGATCCTCGACATCGGCCCCGAGACCGCCGCGCGCCTGGCCGCCATGCTCAAGGACGCCGGCACCATCCTCTGGAACGGCCCGGTGGGCGTGTTCGAGATCGACCAGTTCGGCCACGGCACCGAGGTGATCTCCCGGGCCATCGCCGAGAGCCCGGCCTTCTCCATCGCCGGCGGCGGCGATACCCTGGCCGCCATCGACAAGTACGGCATCGCGGACCGGGTCTCCTACATTTCCACCGGCGGCGGCGCCTTCCTCGAGTACGTGGAAGGCAAGACCCTGCCGGCGGTGGCCGCCCTCGAGGCGGCCGCCAAGCGGGCCTGATAGACTCCAGGCCCTCGCCCGACCCATCTTCTCCAACGACAGACTCGCGGCCCTCCGGGCGCCGCGACCCCGCTAAAGGTGACACCATGGCACTGATCAGCATGCGCCAGATGCTGGACCACGCCGCCGAGCACGGCTACGGCGTTCCGGCCTACAACGTCAACAACCTCGAACAGATGCGCGCCATCATGGAAGCCGCCGATCGCACCGACTCCCCGGTGATCGTCCAGGCCTCCGCCGGCGCCCGCAAGTACGCCGGGGCCCCCTTCCTGCGCCACCTGATCCTGGCCGCGGTGGAGGAGTTCCCGCATATCCCGGTGTGCATGCACCAGGACCACGGCACCAGCCCCGCGGTCTGCCAGCGCTCCATCCAGCTGGGCTTCTCCTCGGTGATGATGGACGGCTCCCTGGGCGAAGACGGCAAGACCCCGATGGACTACGACTACAACGTCGACGTCACCCGTCGCACCGTGGAGATGGCCCACGCCTGCGGCGTCTCGGTGGAGGGCGAGCTGGGCTGCCTGGGCAGCCTGGAGACCGGCATGGCCGGCGAGGAAGACGGCATCGGCGCCGAGGGCAAGCTCGACATGGAGCAGCTGCTCACCGACCCGGAGGAGGCCGCCGAGTTCGTCAAGGCCACCCAGGTCGACGCCCTGGCCATCGCCATCGGCACCAGCCACGGCGCCTACAAGTTCACCAAGCCCCCCACCGGCGACACCCTCTCCATCCAGCGCATCAAGGAGATCCACGCCCGCATCCCCGACACCCACCTGGTGATGCACGGCTCCTCGTCGGTGCCCCAGGAGTGGCTCGAGGTGATCAACC
>PUOM01000130.1 GCA_003552795.1 Halomonas sp.
AGCGGGTGACCAGCAGCAGCAGCAGGGCGGCGACCAGCCAGGTCCACCACAGCCGCTCCAGGAAGCGCTGCAGCGGTGCCAGCACCGACTCGCGGGGCATCATCATGGCCACCACCCAGTCGGCTTGCCACACCTGCCGATAGCTCACCAGCATGGTGTCGCCCTCCAGCTCGTGGCGGGTCTCCCCCTCCCAGCCATCCAGCGCCAGCTGGAAATCCGGCGGATCGAGATGCAGCAGAGACTCGACGGGACGTTGCAGGGAGTGGGGCACGAATACCGGCGCACCGTCGGCCGTGAAGATCGCCACGTGCCCGGCGTGCTGGAAGGTCAGGGAGGCGATGCTGCGGAAGAACTGGCCGTGGGCCAGATTGACGAGACCGCCCAGCACTCCATCGAAGGCTCCGTCGGCGGTGAAGCGCGGCACCAGCATCAGCACCATCGGTTCCCCGCTGGCCCGGCCGATGAAGGGCTGGCTGACATAGGGCCAGCGGGAGTGGCGCAGCATCTGAAAGTATTCGGTGCGGGCGGTCTCGAGACCGACGCGCCCGGGGACCTCCGGCAGGTCGGCCAGCACCCTGCCGTCGGCGTCGGTGATCATGATGCCATCGAAATAGGCCAGCAGGCTGCGGTTCTGCTCGAGGCGCTCACCCACCTCTCCGCTCGGGCCGTCGGCCAGCTGTTCCGAGAAGCGCTCAAGCGCCGCAATACGCTGGCCGAGCCGGTCCTGCAGCCCCCGACTCAAGACCTCCGCCTGGTACCCCAGGTGGGAGAGGCTGGCGTCCCGCACCAGCGTCTGGCCGATGCCCCAGGCCACGCCCAGCAGCAGGCCGATGATGGCCAGCCAGGTCATCACCAGCCCCACCAGCAGCCGCCCCTGCAGGGTCTGCAGGGGCCGTCTCAAGGCACCGGGGATCAACTGCTTGAACAAGACACCTCCAGAGTCTACGGGGACCGGGCGCAGCCTTCATGGCCAAGCCATCAGACCTGATAGCAACGAATGACATAAACTGGAGGAATCTTACAGCATTCGATAATACGTCTTCACTCTCCTGGCGATTGAGCCATCACATCCATGACCTGCTGCAACTCCAGAGCCGCCTCACGGCCAGCGATGGCGCCCATCACCACGGCACTCAGCAGCCCATTGCCTGAAAGGTAGCCGGTGTCGTTCGATCCGGACACGCCGCGCGCCGCCCCGCCGGCGGCAAACAGGTTGGGAAAGGGAGCTCCCTCTCCATGAATCACGCGGGCTCGAGTGTCCACCTCGAGCCCGCCCTGGGTATGGAACAGCGCCCCGGTAACCTTGATGGCATAGTAAGGCGGCACAAGCAGGGTCTCCTCGCTGAAGGTGCGACCGAAGCCATCAGGCTCACCGCTCCGTGACAGCACCTGCATCTCGGTGAAGGTCGCCTCCAGAGCCTCCAGCGGCATCTCCAGCCCCGCGGCCATGGCCTCGAGGCTATCGAAGATGCGCACGGCACCGGCCTCATGGGCATTGCGGTAGTCCTCGAACTCCTGAGCGGCCTCGTGGATGCGGGCATCGAAGAGGTTCCAGGCGATGCCCCCGGGCTGGGCCAGAACCCTGGCCGCCTGCTCTGAGTAGCCGCCGTGCTCGCTGGAGAAGCGCCGCCCCTCGCAATTCACCTGTACGCCCCCGCGCATCATCAGCGCCCAGGAGATCAGCGTCTGGTGGGGAGTAGCGAGCGAGCCGTGGCCCTGGCAGGCGGCGAGGTCCTTGAGGCTCGCTCCCATGGCCTCGCCCCACAGCAGCGCATCACCCTGGTTGCCCTCGTGGCCGTAGTAGAGGGCCTCCTTCAGCGATGGGATATGGCGCGCCACCAGCTCGGGATTGCCGCCGTAACCATTGCACGCCAGGATCAGGGCATCGCAGCCGATGCTTTCGCGGCTGCCATCGGGGCGTTCCAGGGTGACCCCGCGCACGCGGCGCTCGGGGTCCACGTGCAGGTCAATCACCCGGGCCTGGGTCAGCACATCGATGCCTGCCACCTCGGCGGCATTGAGCAGGCAGCCCATCAGCTCCTCGCCGGTGCGCCGGGGCGTGGCGTGCATGCGCATGCAACTGTGCCCCGGATAGAGGAAACCTTCGACCAGCTCGAAGGGGATGCCGTGGGTATCAGCTAGCCACTCCACGACACGGCCCGAGTAATCGGCCAGGGTCTGGACGATAGCCGGGTCCGCCTCGCCGCCGTTCTTGGCCTGGATGTCAGCGGCCATCCGCTCGGCGCTGTCCTCGACCCCCTTCTCGACCTGGAAGCGGGTGCTAGCCGCCGGGATGAAGCCCGATGACATGAAGGTGCTTCCCCGCGGCAGCGCATCGCGCTCCAGCACAACGTGCTCGATGCCGCACTCGTGGGCAGCAAGCGCGGCCACCAGGCCACAGGCCCCGGCGCCGATGATCACCAGCGGCAGGTGGACGTCGAAGGCCTCGTCGTCGCGAAAGGTCACGATACCCATCAGCGTACCTCCTGTTGGCTGGCCCGGAAGGCGTCGAGGATCTCGCCGGCCGGGGCCTGCCAGACCGCCTCGTGGTCGGTGATGTGCGCCAGCACCTCCTCCAGGCAGGCGATGCGGTGAGGCTGCCCCACCAGCCAGGGGTGCAGGTTCAGCGACAGCAACCGGCCACCCTCCCGACGCGACTCCTCCACCAGGAAGTCGAAGGCATCCTTGACCTGGTCGACCCAGGCATCTTCGGAGTGGAGGTTCTGGCACATCACGAACTGGTCCTCGATCTCGGTGGTCAGCGGCATCATGGCGAGTTCCCCGGCCTCGGTAGCGAAGGCATAGGGGAGCTCGTCGTTGACCCAGTCGCAGCAGTAGTCGATACCGTTCTCGGCGAGCAGCTCCGGGGTGTGCCAGCTCTGGTGCTTGGCCGGGCTCAGCCAGCCGCGCACGGGCTGGCCGGTGAGCGCGCGCAGGGTATCCACCGAGCGGCGTACGATCGCGGCCTCTTCATCGCGGTCCTGGCCGCCGGTATGCAGGTGATCCATGTTCCAACCGTGGCAAATGAATTCCCCTCCGAAGGCCTTTAGGCGCTCCATCAAATAGGGGGTCTGCTCGGCCAGCTGGGCGTTGATGGCCCAGGTGGGGCGCACGCCGAAGCGCTCGAAGGCCTGCAGGAGGCGGAAGATGCCCACCCGGTTGCCGTAGTCGCGCAGTGAGTAGTGGCGCAGGTCCGGATAGGGCATGGCCATGCCGTTGGGCACCTTGAAGGGCACACCGCGCTGGTTGAGCGGGTAGAACTGCAGCGAGACGTTGACCCATACCGCCAGGCTCCTGCCTCCGGGCCACTGCACGGGGGGACGCTCGGTGAGCATCGACCAGGCGTAGCGGTCATGGTCATAGCCGTGGCGCCGCCAGGGATAGGCAAGGTAGTCGGCGGGTAGGGACCTATCGTTCGAGGACATGGCTCAACTCCTCCCGGCCGCGGCGGCCTTGGCTTGGATGTCGTGCAGGGCGTCGTCGTGGTGGTGCTCGAGGTAGTGCCGGGCGATCTCGCGCCCGGTAGCCACCCAGACATCGCTGTGGCCGGTGATGTACTCCAGCGCCTCCTCGAAGGCCTTGATCCGATGCGGACAGCTGATCTGGTAGTTGTGGGTGGGGATGCACATCACCGTGCCCGACTCGGCCCCCTCCGCGTAGAGCCGGTCGAAGTGGCGCTTGAGCATGGTGAGGTAGTGGCGCGGCTCCACCTTGTTCACCGCATAGACGATGGTGTCGTTCATCTCCAGCGAATAGGGCACCGAGACGAAGCGGCGGCCGGAGCGCAGCCGGATGGGAGTGGGCTGGTCGTCGTGGAAGAGGTCGCAGGTGTATATGCCCCCCTCCTCGCCGAACAGCTCCTGGCCCACCTCGGCGAAGAGGTCCAGAGTGTGCTCCGAGTGGGAGAGCGCCGGCGCCAGGTAGCCGGCGCACGCCTGGCCGGTATGACGTTGGATGGTCTCGATGCCGTCGCGGATCATCTCCCGTTCCTGGGCCTCGCTCATGCCGTAGGTGTAGCGGGTGTTGTAGATGCCGTGGCTGAAGAACTCCCAGTCGCGCTCGCGGCACATCTCGATGATCTCGGGGTGGTGCTCGCAGAGCGCCACCGACAGCGACACTGATCCGCGGATGCCATACTTGTCGAGCAGCGCCATCTGGCGCGCGTGGCCGACCCGGTTGCCGTAATCGCGGATGCTGAAGCCAGGCACCGAGGGGTGCGGCGTGGGCCACGGCTTACGTTGCGGGTTCGCCGGCGGGTCGAGCTCGTAGTACTCGACGTTGGGGGCCACCCAGAAGGCGACCCGCGCCCCGCCTGGCCAGGTGATCTTCGGCCGGTTCTCCCAGGGCCAGTAGTCATAGGCGCCCAGTGTTTCCTTCATGTCACTCTCCTCCTGCGCTCGAGGCGCGCCTCAGGCCTGCTCATCGGCGCGTGACGCAAGCCAGCTCAGCACCTCCGCCACCGGCATCACATCGGCATACTTGAGGTGCAGGTCGGTGAGGTTGGCATAGTGGTAGCTCTCATGCTTGTCGGCTACGCACTCCATGGGGACGATGGTGCGATAGCCCCGCGACAGGCTGTCCACGGCGGTGGCGCGAATGCATCCGGAGGTGGAGCCGCCGGTGACGATCACGGTGTCGACCTGATGCCACACCAGCAGCGACTGTAGCGGGGTCTCGAAGAAGGCCGAGGGCATCCGCTTGGTGTAGACGACGTCGCCCGGCGCGATCTCCACCCGCTCATCGAAGGCGGCGCGGTCGGAGCCGTACTTGATGTTCTGCAGCGAGTCGGGGGTATCGGTGCGGGTCCCCCATACGCCCGCATCCTCGGCGGAGTCCAGGAACGCCACGTGGGTCCACACCACCGGCCAGCCAAGAGTACGGAAGGCCCGGGCCAGCTGGTTCACGTGGTCGAGCTGGTGAGGGTCGGTCTCGTAGGCGGTCTTGTAGAGGTCAGTGCGGGTATAGGCCTTCTGCGGGTCGACGTTGACCAGCACCGCCTTGCGGCCAAAGCCGAAGGGCACCCGCTGGGGGTTGGCCATCACCTCGAAGAAGAGCTCCTTGGCGGTCTTGTCGGTCGTGATCATCTGATTTCTCCCGGAGTGTAGTGCGCCGGGCGCCTGGGGCGCCCGCCGTCAGCGGTTCTCGTATTTCTGGCCCAGCTCCAGCATGGCCTGGGTACCCAGGTAGTCATTGAGCTGTGTGAAATCCAGCATGCGGTCGCGAAAGGCGTCGGTGGTGCCGTCTCGGCGCAGGGTGGCGAAAAACTCGCTGGCCATGTGGGTCAGGGCGCGCGCCAGGGCACCGGGGAAGATCACCAGCGAGAAACCCAGCGCCTGCAGCGCCTCGGCGTTCTGCAGCGGCGTATCGCCCCCCTCCACCATGTTGGCCATGATCGGCACCTGGCCGCGAAACTCAGCCATGATGCGGGCGATATCCTCGTCGCTGCGGATACCCTCGATGAAGAGCATGTCGACGCCCGCGTCACGATAGGCCCGGGCACGCTCGATGGCGGCCTCTGTGCCCTCCACCGCCAGGGCGTCGGTGCGGCCGATGATCAGCGTCTCGTCGCTGTGGCGGGCATCCAGGGCCGCCTTGAGCTTGCCCACCATCTCGCCGGTGGATACCAGGGTCTTGCCGCGCAGGTGGCCGCAGCGCTTGGGG
>PUOM01000254.1 GCA_003552795.1 Halomonas sp.
CGATTCGCTATACGATGAGAGCTGGGGTCTGCCCGCCGAGCCGCTCGGCCCCAACCTGCTGGCCTTTCTCGGCGAGTGGACCGGCGAGCGGGCACTGCCCGACTGTCCCATGGTCGAGTTTCGCCGCGGCCGGCCGGTGGCAGAGGCGACGTCCACGGAGTAGCGTTCGGCCGCAGGAAACAGTCTTCGCGGCCGGCTGGCGTAATCCAATGTTTTTTTGTGCTACATTGAGTAACTGTTGCCCGGGCGACGGGATCATCCCTGCAGCGTCCGAGGTGGGCAGTTGCCTCTTGATGTCCGACCAGGATCACGCTGGTCTGCCTCATGGGCTTTCGGCAAGCGGTCTTGGCGTGAGGGGCGGGGCATCATGAGTGGCATATGCGGCATCATCAATCTGGATGGAAAGCCGGTTGAGCGTGGTGAGCTGGAACGCATGGCGAAGCGTGCGGCGCATCGCGGCAGGGATGGCATTCATTATCACCTGGAGGGAGGGGTGGGCATTGCCTGCCTGTCGCTCGATAATACGCCCGACGGGACGGGCCGCTGCACGCCGGTGGTGGCCGCGGACCGTGGGGCGGTGTTTGCCGCGGATATGCGCCTGGACAATCGGGAGGCGTTCTCCGAGCTCGCCCCGGCATCCGCCAACGATGGCGAGGTAGCGTTCGCGGCGTTGTCGCGCTACGGCGAAAAGGGACCGGAGCGCTTGATCGGCGACTTTGCCTATGTGCTCTGGGATGCGCGCCGCCGCGAGATAAGGCTGGCCAGAGACGGCATGGGCATGCGCTCCCTGTATTATCGCGTAGAGGCCAGGCGAGTCATCTTTGCGACGGAGATCAAGCAGATTCTCGCCGCTGACAAGGTGCCGCGGGAGCTCAACGAAGAGGCCTTGGCCTGGTACCTGTGCGGCATGCAGGTGCCGCCGGGGGTGATCTTCTACAAGGGCATCGAGGAAGTCAGGCCGGCGGAAGACGTGACGGTCGATCGGGACGGGCGCGTCAGGCAGCGTATCTTCTGGCGGCCGGATCCGTCAGTGCGCCTTCGTTACCGCCATGAAAACGAGTATGTAGAGCATCTGCGCGAGTTGCTGATCAGCGCGGTGCGCTGTCGTTTACGCGCTCGTTCACCGGTCGGTATCAGCCTCAGCGGTGGGGTGGACTCCGGCACCATTGCCTCGATGGCGGGTTGGCTCAGGGAGCAGGGCGAGCCGGCGCCCGTCATGAACGCCTACAGCTGGGCGTTTTCCGAGTTTCCCGAATGCGACGAGCGAGAGAATACCTATCGGATCGCCCGGCGTTACGGCATTCCGGTGACGGAGATAGCGGCAGAAGATACCTGGCCGCTGGTGAATTATTCGGAACATATCCCCCATGAAGATGATCCCTATACGGTGATGTATCAGTCTTTCATGGCGAAGCTGATGGCAGCCTGCAGGAAAGATAATTGCTCGCTCCTGTTTATGGGGGTCAGGGGCGATGTTATCGCGGGTGATGCAATCTATGATGTCCCGGGCATGCTGCGAGAGGGGCTTGTTGTCGAGGCCGTGAGAGAATTGGTCGCGTTAAAGAAAGGGTATCAGCTCTCTCCGGCGGCCAGCCTTTCACGCTTCCTGCTGCGGCCGGTTATCAGCAATGCGCTGCCGGATCGTGTTGCCGGGTTGCTGCGAGGTCGTCATCGAAAGCGTGGTTACGGCAAGTTTGCAGCGGAGCACGTGAAGGAGAGCTTTCTGCAGCGCTCCGGTATGCCGGAAAGCTCACCGGTGTCACTGGAATCCATGAGCTGGTCGGGCGTGTCGCGACGCCAGCGCTATCAAAGCATCTTCTCTCCGTTTGTCATGCGGGGCGTCATGGAGCTGGAGCGCAGCTGCTCCGGATACGGCCTGGGGTTTGCTGACCCCTGGAGCGACAGGCGGATGACGGAGTTCGCGCTGGCAGTCCCTCAGCATATGCTGAACCGCATGAGCATGACGAAGCGGATGCCCAGGAAGGCGCTGGCGGGCCTGATGCCTGACGAGGCGATAGCGGCAGCCAGCAAGGTGTCGCCTGAGCCGCTCTATCTCAAGGCGCTTCGCGAAACGTCATATCACAGAGTCGTCGCGCTGATGACCAACAGTCGCAGCGCCGACCTCGGCTGTATCGATGAGTCGGCCTTCAGAGACAGGTTCGAACGCTTTGTCGGCCATCAGGAGCCCGTCTTCGATATCTGGTCGACGCTGTCGCTGGAAATCTGGCTGCGAAGCTACTGGTGAGGCGGTTGGTGACGTTGACGATGCCGCCGTCAAGGGCCAACCGATAAGCTCGAGCTCGCTGCGTATGCGCGGCTCCGCTCCGCTTGAGCCGCTCTTCCTCGATATCTTCGACCCCGGCATCAGCATGGTGAGTCTTGCCGGTGGTTTTATACGACTCTCTGTGACCAGATTGTTGATAATGACGAATGAGAAATATCAGTCCGTGTAAAGAGGGATGGAGATGGCGAGCATCTTGCTCCTATTTTTGTTTGGGGCTAGGATGCAGGTAGGTCCAAGGGCTCGAAGTTCTCGGATCGTCCAAGGTCGCTGTTGTTTATGAAGCGGCATACTAGGGAGTTAGCAAATGAAAAACACGACTGAAGTTAAGAAGGCATATGAGGCTCCGCAAATTTCTGTATGGGGAGCCGTTGCCGATATTACCGAAGTGGGGGTGAGCAATCCCGGTGGTGATGCACGGGGCGGAAGCGTTATTCCGGGCAATCCTGGCGCAGGGACCCCGGGTGGCCCTAACTAATCGGCTCTGATCAAGCCGCCTTGCAATTAAAGTCCATGGCATGATGGCGAGATGACAAACTCTCCCCCTGTTGGAGATGCTCCCGGCCATGAGGCTGCTGCCGTTAGTCGGCAGCAGCCTTTTTCGGGTGCAGTTCTCCTGTTCGATGGCAGCGGTCTTTCCCGGCAGCTCAAGAACTACATGCGCAGCGACTCCGTCGCCGAGGCGGTGGTTCAGCTGATGGATTCCATTCGTGCCAACCCGCTTTGGTACGAGATGGAAGGGGCCAGCCTGGTCGGACGTGCCTCTCCCGAGCCGATGCTCGCCGTTTTTGGCCGTTTTGGTGCCAGCGAGCTTGCCCGCTGGAAGGATCTGGCGCTGCTGATCAAGGAAGGCGTTCAATACCACCGGCATATCGACTATGCCGAGGTCGAAGCGGCGGCGCAGCGGCTGGCCGACGATCTGGTGTCACGCTATGGCAGAGAGGCGCTGTCGAGTTTTCAGTTTACCGGCATTCCCCGCGGCGGCGTCATCGTGCTGGGTATCCTCTCCTATCTGCTGGATCTGCGGTCCGACCAGATCGTGGTCTCGTCGAGCCAGCCGCCGCACTGCGAGACGCTGGTAGTGGTCGATGACTGCTCCCTGAGCGGTTTTCGATTCCAGGAATTCCTGAAACAGACGCCGGCCGACAGGGTGATCTTCTGTTCGCTGTGTGCCGTGGCCGAGCTGGGCCGTCTGATAGAGCGCCGCGAGTCCAGGGTGGATGCCTGCTTCAATGCCATCGATCTGCTCGATTTAGGGGTGTCAAGATTCGGCGACTCATATCCGCGGTGGCGTGACGAGCAGAGGGCGCTGATGGGCGACAGCGGCTACTGGGTGGGAATTCCTCAGCCCATCAGCTTCGCCTGGTCGGAGCCGCAGACGCTCTACTGGAACAGCGAGCGAGGGCAGTTCGAGGCGGGGTGGAATCTGGTACCGCCTCACCTGTGTCTAAAGCGCAGGGTGCAAGCGAAGAAACTGCAGGCACGCATGAGCCGCAGAGGGGAGCAGGGCGCTATCTCTTTCAACGACAGCAGTCAGGGGCGACTCCAGGCGGGAAATCGGGTGCTTTGGGCGAGAGCGGGAGCGGCGGTATCGATGGCTCGGATGCCGGAAAACTCCGAGGCGGTAGCCTGCTTTCGCCTGGATGGTGCGGCGGCGGACATGTGGGAAAGTCTGATGCGGCATGGCTGCATCGACAGGGTCATTGACGCGCTGGTGGGTGACTATGAGGTCGATGCGCAGGTGTTTCGTCACGACCTGGAGAGCTTTGTCGAAAGCCTGATGGGTAACGGCCTGCTCACTCGTGGCGACGCCGCTCAGGGCTAGTCTCCGGCAAGGGCAGCTGACCCGGTACCCTGGCTCGTCGCCTGGTCCGCAGGAGAGGGAGGCGGGCGGCGCGGCCGTCTGTCTGGGCGTCAGCGCCAGATATGGTATTCTTGTCAGCGGCTTAGCGCCGATCGAGAATGCAGCCAGCGTCAGGAGAGTCTCCCTTGCCCCGTCAGCCCTTCGCCCTAACCCGTACCCGCGTCAAGCTCTGCGGCCTGACCCGCCCCGAGGATGTCGACGCCGCCGTGGCGGCCGGCGCCGATGCCCTGGGCTTCGTGCTCTGGCCCGGCAGCAAGCGCGCCGTGGACGAGGCGCGCCTGGCCGAGCTGACCGCCCGGGTGCCGGCCTTCGTCACTCGGGTGGGGCTCTTCGTCGACCAGGACCCGGCGCTGATCGAGCGCTGTGCCGCTCACCTGGACCTGCTGCAGTTCCACGGCGATGAGCCTCCGGCCTTCTGCGAAGGCTTTCGGCACCCCTGGATCAAGGCCCTGCGCATGCGCGACGGACTCGACCTGCCCGCCGCCGCCGAAGCCTACCGTGGGGCCCAGGCGCTGCTCCTCGACGCCTATCGCCCCGGGGTGCCGGGCGGGACCGGGGAGACCTTCGACTGGTCGCGAATCCCCGCAGGGCTGGCAAAACCTGTTATCCTCGCCGGAGGCCTCGAAGCCGACAATGTGGCCGAAGCCATCGCCACCGTGATGCCCTTTGCAGTGGATGTCTCCGGCGGCGTGGAGGCCGCGCCCGGCGTCAAGGATGCCGAGCGCATCGCGGCTTTTATCCGGGCCGTGAGCCGGGCCGACGCGGCACCCTGACGCGCCCCGGCCAGTGCCCGTCGCCCGCCATGGCGTGGCATCATCAGCTTTCCATCCCCCCTTAGCCTTCTGGCGACCTAGCGAGGTGTCTTTCGTGAGCAAGTTCAGTGACCTGACCCGACTGCCGGATGCCCTTGGACATTTCGGCGCCTACGGTGGCCGGTTCGTCTCGGAGACCCTGAGCTTCGCCCTGGACGATCTGGCCAAGACCTACCTGAGTCTGCGCGACGATCCCGACTTCCAGGCGGAATTCGACTATGACCTGGCCCACTTCGTGGGGCGTCCGTCTCCGCTCTATCACGCCGAGCGCTGGTCGAAGCAGCTTGGGGGGGCGCAGATCTGGCTCAAGCGCGAAGACCTCAACCACACCGGCGCCCACAAGGTGAACAACACCATCGGCCAGGCGCTGCTGGCCAAGAAGACCGGCAAGCCGCGGGTGATCGCCGAGACCGGCGCCGGGCAGCACGGCGTGGCCTCCGCCACGGTCGCCGCGCGCCTGGGGCTCGAGTGCGATGTCTACATGGGGGCGGCGGATGTGGAGCGTCAGAAGCTCAACGTCTATCGCATGCGGCTGCTGGGGGCCAACGTCATCCCCGTGGAGTCCGGCACCCGCACCCTCAAGGACGCCATGAACGAGGCGCTGCGCGACTGGGTCGCCACCGTAGGCGATACTTTTTATGTAATCGGAACGGTCGCCGGACCGCATCCCTATCCGGAGATGGTGAAGCAATTTCAGTCC
>PUOM01000324.1 GCA_003552795.1 Halomonas sp.
CCAGCCCGCGTGGGCCACTGCCACCCGAGTCCCGCGGTGGTCGCTGAAGAAGACCGGCAGGCAGTCGGCGGCGAGCACCACGCAGGCATAGTCGCGATCGATCGCCACCGCCGCATCGGCTTCGGGCGGAGTCGCTGCGAAGCGCTGCTGTACCCGCGCACCGTGAACCTGATTGAGCCACAGCAGCGGGCGCTCCTCACCGACCTGCTGGCGAAGCAGCCGCCGGCACAGGTCAACATGGTCGGCGTTGTCGCCCACGTGGTCGGCCGGGTTGAAGCAGGCATAGTCGCCCTGGCTGGGGCCGGTCTCGCGGGTGGTGACAAAGGCGCCCACGGAGGTAGGCGCCGGCCAGTCGGGCAGGATCAGGGAAGGCCGCAGATCGGGGGCATCGCTCATCGGCAGGTCCTCGGCAAGGAGGGGTCAGCGCATCGTCTCGTGATCATCGCGCAGATAGTCCAGCAGCATCAGGATGTCATCCGGCAGCGGCGAACGAAAGGTCACCCTCTCGCCGCTGGCGGGGTGCACGAAGGCCAGCCGGCGGGCGTGCAGCGCCTGGCGAGGAAATTCGCGCAGGATCTCCTTGAGAGGCTCAGCACCACCGGGCGGCAGCTTCAGCCGCCCGCCGTAGGTCGCATCCCCCACCAGGGGGTAGCGCAGATGGGCCAGGTGCACGCGAATCTGGTGGGTGCGCCCGGTCTCCAGCCGGCAGCGAACATGAGTATGGGCGCGGAAGCGCTCCACCACTCGGTAGCGGGTCACCGCCGGCTTGCCGGACGCCGTCACCGCCTGGCGCTTGCGATCCTTGGGGTGACGGCCGATGGGAGCATCCACCGTGCCGCCGGCGGTCATCACCCCCACGCACACCGCATCGTACTCCCGGGAGACCGTGCGCGCCTGAAGCTGTGCCACCAGCGCCGCCTGGGCGGTCAGGGTCTTGGCCACCACCATCAGGCCGGTGGTGTCCTTGTCCAGGCGGTGCACGATGCCGGCGCGTGGCACGCCGGCAAGCCGGGGACAGTGATGCAGCAGCGCATTGAGCAGGGTGCCATCGGGGTTGCCCGCCGCCGGATGAACCACCAGGCCGGCCGGCTTGTCGACCACCAGCACCTCGTCGTCCTCGAAGACCACGTCCAGGGGAATCGCCTCGGGGGCGAAGCGAGTCTCCTCCTGGATCTCGGTGGCGAGGCGCAGCCATTCGCCCCCGTAGACCTTGTCCCGGGGCCTGGCGGGGCTTCCGTCCAGGGTCAGTTCACCGGCCTTGATCCAGGCCTTGAGGCGCTCGCGGGAGTAGTCGGCGAAGAGTTCGGCGGCGGCCTGGTCGAGGCGCAGGCCGGCCATGGCGTCGGGAATGCGTTGCTGGGCTTCCAGGGTCTGAGGCATGGTCGAGTGGCTGCCAGTCAGCAGAAATCAGTGGGGGGGAGACACCGCGCGATGACTGCGTTTTGTCGCGCAGTGCTTTATAGTGAGCGGGTTTTGGCCGATTCTATCACGGCCCGTCCGCGTTGTTTGCCACGAGGATCACGATGCGCGTTTTTCGCCCTACCGCCCGTCTTGCGGCCCTTCTGCTGGCCTCCGGCCTGCTGATGGGCTGCGCCAGCAGCGGCTCCACCGACGAAGAAGAGGATGAGTTCGCCGGCATTGCCGAGCGCGAACTCTATGAAGAGGCGCGCAGCTCCCTGGAGCGGCGCAACTTCACTTCGGCCATCAACCGGCTCGAGGCGCTGGACACTCGCTTCCCGTTCGGCAACCACGCCGAGCAGGCCCAGCTGGAACTGATCTACGCCTACTACGAGAGCAGCGACTGGGAGGCCGCCCGCGCCGCGGCCAGCCGCTTCATCCGCCTGCACCCGAGCCACCCCCAGGCCGACTATGCGCTCTACATGCGTGGGCTGGCCTCCTGGCAGGCGGGGCGCTTCAGCCTCGAGCGCCTGAAGCTGATCGATATCTCCAAGCGTGACCTGGGTGCTTCCCGCGACGCCTACACCGACTTCAGCGAACTGGTGCGACTCTATCCCAACAGCGAGTACGCCCCGGACGCCCAGCAGCGCATCGTCTACCTGCGCAATCTGATGTCGCGCCACGAGCTCCACGTGGCCGACTACTACCTGCGCCGGGGCGCCTATCTGGCCGCCGTCGAGCGCGGCCGCTGGGTGATCGAGAACTACCCGGAGAGCGAGGCGACCCGCGACGCCCTGGCGACGATGGTCGAGGGCTATCTGGGCCTGGAGATGCGCGACCGCGCCCGCGAGGTGCTGGAAGTGCTGATCGAGAACGACCCGGACCACGGCCAGCTGCGCGACCGCACCTTCGAGCCCCGGCACGTGAGAGCTCAATCGCTGTCGGCCTGATCGCCCATCTGCCCCGCCCACCACGGCGGGGTTTTCTCATTGACACCCCAAAGCAGCCCATGAACGGATAAGGCATCCGCAAGAAGATGCCCGGCCCTGCCTCACCCTCGGCGCCAGTCAACCCGACGACAGCGCCAATATCCCGACGACTCGATGAACGCCACACGCTATATCCACCGCATGCACCTGCGGATTCGCACGCTTACCGCGCTGGGCATCCTGGCCACGGCCCTGCTGGCCGGGCTGGTCACCGCCCTGCCCTTCTACCACTCGGCCCGCAGCGGCATCGAGCAGATCTATCAGCTCAGCCTGGAAACGCATGCGACATCGCTTCACTATCAGTTCAGGCACTATCAGGAGGTCACCCAGCAGCTGGCCGGCCGCAGCGAGATTCGCCGGGAGCTCGCGGAGTATGCCCGAGGCGAGATTTCCCTGGCCGCCGTTTCCGACTACACCACGCCGCGACTGGCCGACTCCATGGCCAGAACCTCGCTGATAGCCGGCCTGCTTCGCCAGGGGCCTGACGATGAGACGATCGCCAGGCTGGGCCAGGTGCCGCCGAACCCCGAGCCCGCCGTCGCATCCCCGGAAGGCTACCCCTGCCGCTTCCATCAGATGCCCCAGGATGAGGTGCTGATCCAGGGCTGCGCGCCCATTCTCGACGAGGCCGGCGAGATCATAGGCCGCGACCAGGTCTTCTTTCACGCCGACGCGCTCCAGGAGTTACTGAGCGGCAGCGGCCGCTTTGGCAATGACGCACCCATCAGGCTACGCCACGTCATCAGCGGCCAGGAGCTGGTGCTCGAGGACGGCACGCTGACGCTGGCCGACATCGCATCGTCAACCGTTGAGGACGGCATCGCTCGCGTCCCCCTCGCCGCCGACCTGGGCGACCACGGCTGGCAGCTGCTGTTGGCCGTGCCCACGCATCGCTTCCGCGACGAGGCTCTCGGGCTGCTGCTATGGCCGGCTCTCGCCATGCTGCTGCTTGCCCTAGGCGGCACCTGGGTCATCAGCCGAGCCCTGCATCCGCTGCTGTCCCGGGTGGACCAGCAGGCTCACCAGCTGGAGCGCTCTCGCGAAGAGCTGCTGCTGGCGGCCAGCGTGTTTCGCAGCGCCGAGGAGGCCATCGCCATCACCGACGCCCGACACAGGATCATCGACGTCAACCCCGCCTTCATCAACTACCTGGGCTACTCTCAGCGCGTTCTGACCGGCAAGCCGATGGCCAGGCTGCTCGCCCTGCAGCCCGACAGCGCGGAGCGGCTGCGCAGCGGCATCAAGCGGCTGAAGCGGGAAGACACCTGGCAGGGCAACGTCCACTACCGGCGCGCCGATGGCGGCACCCTGGTGGCCCTGCAGACCATCAGCGCCGTGCGCAGCGAAAGCGGCGAGCTGCTGCGCTATATCCATATCTTCAACGACGTCACCGAACAGAAGGCCGCCGAGGAGGCGGTGCGCCACCAGGCGCTGCACGACGAGCTGACCGGGCTGCCCAACCGCGCCCAGCTGGAGCGCCACCTGGAGCGAGCGGTTCAGCGGGCTCGCCCCGAGGGGGAGCGGCTGGCCGTGCTGTTTCTGGACCTGGACCGCTTCAAGGAGGTCAATGATACCCTCGGCCACCAGGCCGGCGACCTGCTGCTGCAGAGCGTGGCCCGACGTCTTCAGGCCAACCTGCGCAGCGGTGACATCCTGGCTCGCCTGGGCGGCGACGAGTTCGTGGTCGCCGTTGACCCCTTGCAGGATGCCGAGAGCGCCGTTCGCGTGGCCCAAAAGATCGTGGACTCGCTGACGACCCCCTTCACCGTCGACGGCACGGAGGTCACCATCGGCGTATCGGTAGGCGTGGCCTTTTATCCCACAGACGCCGACGGCGCCGACCGGCTGATCAAGGCCGCCGACGTCGCCATGTATCGCGCCAAGGACGCCGGGCGCAACACCTGGCGACTCTACGACCGGGCACTGGACAAAGCACTGAGCGACAGCGCTCCGCGCTGATCGCTCTCCATTCCAGTTGCTTCGCCCCGGATGGCAAAACGCCACCTCCCGACGGGAGGTGGCGTTCCATGGTCTCTGGCCGCAGCGGCGCTACTCCCCCGGCTGCCAGCCGTTGACGATGGGGTAGCGGCGGTCGCGACCGAAGCCCCGGCGAGTGACCCGCACACCCACCGGCGCCTGACGGCGCTTGTACTCGCAGCGATCCACCAGCCGCACCACCTGGTAGACGTCATCACGGTCAAAGCCGGCCTCGATGATCGCCTCGGCGCTCATGTCGCCCTCGATATAGCAGACCAGGATGGCATCGAGCACGTCATAGTCCGGCAGCGAGTCGCTGTCCTGCTGGTTTGGGGCAAGCTCGGCGGTGGGCGGGCGCTCGATGACCCGCTCGGGAATCGCCGGCGACTGGGTGTTGCGCCAGCGGGCCAACCGATAGACCCAGGTCTTGTAGACATCCTTGATGGCGTTGTAGCCGCCCACCATGTCGCCGTAGAGGGTCGCGTAACCCACCGCCATCTCGCTCTTGTTGCCGGTGGTCAGCACCATCAGGCCCTTCTTGTTGGAGATCGCCATCAGCAGCACGCCGCGGCAGCGCGACTGCAGGTTCTCCTCGGTGGTGTCGCGCTCGCTGCCGGCGAAGACTCCGGCCAGGGTCTCCATGAAGGTCTCCACCATGGGCTCGATAGGCAGCACTTCATAGTGGACGCCGAGCAGCTCGGCCTGCTTCGCGGCGTCCTCCTTCGAGATATCCGCGGTGTAGCGATAGGGCATCATCACCGCCTGGACCCGCTGGGGGCCCAGGGCATCCACGGCGATGGCCAGCGACAGCGCCGAGTCGATACCCCCGGAGAGGCCCAGCACCACCCCCTCGAAGCCGCTCTTGTTGACGTAGTCGCGCAGCCCGGTGACCAGCGCGCAGTAGAGGTTCTCCTCGGGCTCCACGTCGGGCTCGGTCTCGCCGGACTGCGGCACCCAGCGCCCCTGCTCCTCGATCAGCTGCACCGGCATCAGCCCCACCTGCCAGTGGGGCGCCTGGAGCATCAGCTGGCCGGCGGCATCCACGCAGGCGGAGCCGCCGTCGAACACCAGCTCATCCTGGCCGCCGATCATGTTGACGTAGACGATGGGCAGCGCCACCTCGGCGGCCCGCTCCTCGAGCAGGCGCAGCCGCTCGGCAGGCTTGTCCTGGTGGAAGGGTGAGGCATTGAGGCTGACCAGCAGCTGAGCGCCGGCCTCCCGGGCCTGGCGCGCCGGCGCCTCGTCCCAGAGATCCTCGCAGATCATCAGCCCCAGCCTGAGCCCCTTGTGGTCGAGAACCAGCGGCTCGCTGCCGGGAGCGAAGTAGCGCTGCTCGTCGAACACCTCATAGTTGGGCAGCGCCTGCTTGGCATACTCGCCCAGCCACTCGCCGTTGTAGAGTGCCCCGGCCAGGTTCCAGGTCCGGCCTTCGCGGCGCCCCGGGTAGCCGACGATCACCAGCACGTCGCGCACCACCTTTTCGGCCATTCGCGTGCGGGCCGCTCGCAGTCGGCTCTCCATGGAGGGGCGCAGCAGCAGGTCTTCCGGCGGATAGCCGGTCAGGAAGAGTTCGGGGAGCACCACGATATCGGCACCATGCTCGATGCGCGCCTCGCGCACCGCCTCGATGGCGCGATCGGTGTTGCCGGGAATATCCCCCACCAGGGGGTCCAGCTGTGCCATCACCAGCGTCAGGTCTTGCATGGGCTTGGAAATCTCTCGAGAATCGATGGGTACACCCATTGTCCCGCAAGGGCGGCCGAGTGGCAAAGCCGGCCTGGCCTCACCAGGGAGTCACGACTGGAATGAACCTATTGATCATCCGCCTGATCATCTTCGCCGTGCTGTTCTTCGCCGGCCTCAAGCTCTACCGCATGTATCGGGAGTGGAAGCTCGACCGCGAGGAGCTGCTGGAGAGCGACGAAACGCGCCGGGAGGGCGGCCAGATGGTGCGCTGCAGCTGGTGCAAGGTACACGTCCCCGAAAGTGACGCCCTGCGCGAGCAGGGGGAATGGTTCTGCTCCAGCGCCCACCGCGACCGCTATCTCCAGGAGCAGAAGCCGGAAGAGAAGGAGTAGCGCCGAGCGCCATGCATCCCCGGGGTCAGACCCCGGCCAAGTCACGAAGCCCGTCATGGTGCGCCTTGCGAGCGGGTTCGACGCCGCCGGGGTCTGACCCCTCAGGGCCCGACAACGCTGGCAAAGTCGCACCGAGATACCGACAGGCAGTTGATTTTATTCGGTTATTCGTGGGGAGGCCTCAGGTTCTGACCCCGCGGCCTGGGAGCACCGCCCCTCCAGGGCATAGGGCGCCGGGTCGAGGATCGGCTCGCGGCCCAGCAGCCGATCCACCAGCAGCCGCGTCGAGGCCGGCGCCAGCACCAGGCCATTGCGGTAGTGGCCAGCGTTGACGTGCAGGTTGTCGACGCCCGGCACCGCGCCGATGAAGGGCACCCCTTCCGGCGACCCCGGGCGGAGCCCCGCCCAGTGGTGCTCCACCTCACAGTCGGCCAGGGCCGGGATGATCGCCGTGGCGCTTGCCCACAGCGACTCCCGCGCCCGGGAGTCGGTGGTCTTGTCGAAACCGCACTCTTCCAGGGTGGAGCCGGCCAGCACCCGGCCGTCGGCGCGGGGAATCACGTAGCGGCCATCCATCAGCACGACCCGCCGCACCAGTCCCGCCGGCGCCTTGAACAGGATCATCTGTCCCTTCACCGGGCGCACCGGCAGGGAGATGCCCACCGACTCGAGCAGTCCCGCCGCCCAGGCGCCACCGCAGACGATCACCTGCCCCCCGGCGAGCGCTCCGTCGCGGGTCTTCACCGCCAGCGTTCGGCCGCCGGCCACCTCGAACCCCGTCACATCGACGCCCTCGCGCAGGGTGACCCGCGGCATCGCCGCCAGCCGAACGCGCAGCGCCCTGACCAGCCGCGGATTGCGAATGCTGCCCAGCGTCGGCATCCACAGCGCCTCCTCGACCCCCGGTGCCGCCTCCGGCTCCCTGGCGTAGAGGAAGTCGGCGCCGACAGGCTCCAGCGGCTTGCCCTCCTCCCGGGCCCAGGCCAGGGCACGGGCCTCGTCGTCCACCCGCAGGTAGAGCAGCCCCTTCTGGCGATATTCCGGATCGACGCCCGTCTCCTCGTACAGGCGCCGTGCCAGATCGGGGTAGTATCCCTCCGACCAGCCCGAGAGCCGTGAGACGGCCGACCCATAGCGCCAGGGATAGAGCGGCGAGACGATGCCACCGCCGGCCCAGGACGACTCAGCGCCGCACCGACCGCGCTCGACCAGGGTCACCGAGTGGCCGGCATCGGCCAGCTGCAGCGTGGTCATCATGCCGATGACACCCCCACCCACCACCACGAATTCGCTTGCTGCCATGGGATGAAGCCTCCTCTCGCGGGTTTTCCGTTGACCTCAGCTGACGCCCATATAGCGGCCGGGCTTGTGGTTCAGGGCGATGATCAGGTTGAGCGCCACGGCGCCCAGCACCGAGAACCCCACTCGATCCATGGGCAGCAGCGCCAGGGCCAGCAGCATGATGACGCCGTCGATGGCCAGCTGCAGGTAACCGGCACGCCAGCCGTGGCGGTCCTGCAGGTAGAGCACCAGGATATTCACCCCGCCCAGGCTCGCCCGGTGGCGAAACAGCACCAGCATGCCGATGCCGATCAGGCAGCCCCCCATCAGCGAGGCGTAGAGCGGCGCCACCGACTCGATGAGGATCCAGCGGCCGGTCAGCTCGGAGAAGAGCGACACCAGGCCGATGGCGGCGAAAGTGCGCAGGGTGAAGGACCACCCCATGCGGCGAATGGCCAGCCAGTAGAACGGCAGATTGATCAGGAAGAACCAGACGCCGAAGGACCAGCCGCTGGCGTACTGCAGCAGGAAGGCGATACCGGCGGTGCTGCCGGTGAGCAGCAGGGCCTGGCTGTAGAGGGTGACACCGAGGGCCACGAAGAGGGTGCCGATCAGCAGCGCCAGGGCATCCTCGTAGTGGCGATGGGGATCGGTGGATGGTTCCTGCAGTTCCATGGCGCTTCTCTTGCGGCGAATGACGGAGGAGCAGTGTAGCGAAGTGCTGCCCGGAGACGCTTGATCCAGGTCGCGGGATCAGGCCGGCGCAGCGTGCTCCACCATCAGCTGCAGGCTTTCCCTGCCCCGCCAGCGGTTACGGCTGAGCTTGAAGGCACAGCGCAACCGATCGCCGACGCCGAAGGCGGGCATCTCGCCAGGGGTCAGCGCCCTGAACCAGATCGCCCGGTGGCTCACCGCCCCCATGGAGAGCTCCAGCATCAGGTGGCTGCCGTCGGCGCCCACCGGACGCAGCGATTCCACCATGAAGTCACCCTGAAACAGCGGCGCTTCGAACTCGCGGCCAAAGGGCCCCAGCGCCTGGAGCTCGTCCAGGGTGGCCAGGCTCAGCTGCTGCGCGGCCAGATCGCCGTCGGTCAGGATCTTCGGGTAGAGCTCGGCCCCGCCCAGCTGCTCGTCCACCGCCTGTCGGAAGGCCGCCTTGAAGGCCCCGAGCTGCTCCGCGGGCACCCCGACGCCGGCGGCCCCGCGGTGGCCGCCGAAGCGCGGCAGCGCCTGGGGCGCCAGTTCGAAGGTGCGCTGCAGGGCATCGCGCAGATGCAGCCCTTCGATGGAGCGCCCCGAGCCGGTAAGCATGCCCGGCGCGGCGGCCGGCGTCAGTACCAGCGCCGGCCGCCCGTAGGCCTGCACCAGCCGCGAGGCCACGATACCCTGCACCCCCGGATGGCCATCCTCCAGAAAGACCACCACGGCGGGCTCGTCGGCGGCAAGCGCCGGCAGCGCCAGCGCCCTCGCCTCCTCGGCCATGTCGGCCTCGATCGCCTTGCGCGACTGGTTGTCCTGATCCAGCGTTTCCAGGTGCCGCGCCGCGGTGGCGTCATCCGCCGCGAGCATAAAGTGCAGCGCCGCATAGGGGTCGTCGAGCCGCGAACGGGCGTTGATCCGCGGTCCCATCTGGAACCCCAGCGTCTCGGCGTCGAAGGGCACGCTGTCGGCCCCGAGACGCTCGGCCATGGCCCGCCAGCAGGCGGCCTCCATGCGGTTGATCAGCGTCAGACCGTGGGTCACCACCGCGCGATTGGCGGGACTGCCGCCCAGTGAGACGCAGTCCGCCACGGTGCCGAGCGCCACATAGGAGAGCCAGGGCGAAAGCTTGGGGGTGGCCTGGGGCAGCACCCCCCACTCGATCAGCACGCCGCGGGCCAGCGACATCGTCAGCCAGGCCACCAGGCAGCCGGCGATGGTGGGGTCGGGGTAGTCGCAGTCCTCGCGGGTGGGGTTGACGCAGGCCTGGGCCGAGGGCGGCGGCCCCTCCATCGGCAGGGCGTGGTGGTCGCTGACCACCACATCGATACCTTCAGCGGCCAGCCGCGCGATGCGCGGCTCGTCGCTGCTGCCGCAGTCGGCGGTGATCACCAGGGTCGGGCGCGGCGAGAGGGCCAGGGTGCGCTCCACCAGCGGCAGGCTGATGCCGTAGCCGTCGTGGATGCGGTGGCCGATCAGGCTGTGCAGCTTCGCCTCCGGCACGCCGAACAGCTCATGCAGGGTGCGCCTTATCACCACGTGGGAGGTGATGCCGTCCACGTCATAGTCGGTCAGGATGCCGATATGCTCGCCGTCGACCACCGCCCGGGCGATGCGTTCGGCGGCGCGGCGGCCGTCGGCGAGCTTTTCGGGATGGGCCAGGTGCCGCAGGCTGGGCGCCACCAGCGGCGACAGGTCCTCCGCGTAGCCGGCAAGGCGTCCGGCCAGCACCCGCGCCTGGAGCTCGGAGAGCCCCTCGCGCTGAGCGCGGGCATAGAGAGCGGCATCCCGGGGCCGCGGCAGGATCCGCGGCCTCAGACGCCCACTCAGATCGATGGGGTCGCTTGCGGCGTTCAAGACGCCCTCCACTAGCGGCGATTCTCGGCCACGAACCGCTGCACCGCGGAGAGCTCCGCGGGCAGCACGGTGTATCGCTCCTCGCGCTCCAGCAGGTCGTCCATATGCGGCGGCAGGGGCACGCCCGGGAAGCCCGCCTTGACCACCGCCTCGGCGAACTTGGCCGGGTGGGCCGTGGCCAGGGTGATCATGGGCACCGCCTCATCGCCCCGCTCGCGCTCGGCGGCGCGGTAGCCGGTGGCGGTGTGCGGATCGAGGATCTCCTGAGTGCGGTGGTGCGCTTCGCGGATCACCTCCAGCAGGGTGGCGTCATCCACGCTGTGGCTGGCGAAGCGTTCACGAAGGCGCGACAGGGGCGCGTCGGCCAGGGCGGTCGGCTCGGCCTGGAAGCGCTCGAGCAGGGCCGCCACGGCGGCGCCATCGCGTTCGTAGGCCTCGAACAGCAGTCGCTCGAAATTGGATGACACCACGATATCCATGGAGGGCGCCAGGGTGGCCACCAGCTCCTGCTTGGAGAAATCGTTGGCGGCCAAGGTGCGGTGCAGGATGTCGTTGGCGTTGGTGGCGATCACGAAACGCGCCACCGGCAGCCCCATGCGGTAGGCCATGTAGCCGGCGAAGACGTTGCCGAAGTTGGCCGAGGGGACGCAGAAGCTCACCTGGCGGTGCGGCGCGCCCAGGGCCACGGCGGAGGCCACGTAGTAGACGATCTGGGCCATGATGCGCGCCCAGTTGATGGAGTTCACCGCGACCAGGCGGGTGCCGTTCAGGAACGACTGGTCGGCGAAGCTCGCCTTGACCATGGCCTGAGCATCGTCGAAGTTGCCTTCGATGGCGACGTTGAAGACGTTATCGGCCAGCACCGAGGTCATCTGGCGGCGCTGAACCTCGGAGACCCGCTGGTAGGGGTGGAGAATGAAGATATCGAGGTTGTCGCAGTGGCGGCAGCCCTCGATGGCCGCGGACCCGGTGTCGCCGGAGGTAGCGCCCATGATCACCGCACGCTCGCCGCGTTTCTTCAGGAAGTGGTCGAGAATGCGACCCAGCAGCTGCAGGGCCACGTCCTTGAAGGCGAGAGTCGGGCCGTGGAACAGCTCGAGCAGGAAATGGTTGGCGTCGAGCTGGTTCAGCGGCACCACGGCGTCGTGGCTGAAGGTGGCGTAGGCGTCACGCACGATCTCGCGGAAGGTGTCGTCGTCGATCTCACCGTTGACGTAGGGCTGCATGACGCGGAAGGCGATCTCGGCATAGGAGAGCCCCGCCATGGCGGCCAGGTCATCCGCGGAGAGCCGCGGCACGGTTTCCGGCACGTAGAGGCCGCCGTCGCTGGCCATGCCGGTAAGCACGACCTCCTCGAAGGAGAGCGCGGGCGCCTGCCCGCGGGTGCTGATATAACGCATCTTTCGGTTCCTTTGCTCGCTCGGAGCCATCCGGGCAACAAGCCGTCGCGGGGCGCTGCGCCCCCACCTTCTGCGGCCTGTTCCCGGCGCTCCTCGCTGAAGACAGCGGCAGCCGGTCAGCTGCTTTTCGGCGTCTGCCGGTTTTCTCTTCCAGCTTAAAGCTTATGGCTTACAGCCCCGGGCGAAGCCCGGCTCATTCCTGCTCGTCCAGTGATTCCACGCGGATCCGAGTCACCGGCCCGGCGATATCGGCCATGGCCTCGATCTGGCGGATCGCCTCGTTCATCTGCTTCTCGACCGTGCGGTGGGTCATCAGGATGATCGGCACCAGCTCACCTTCGGTGGCTTCCTTCTGGATCAGCGCCTCGATGGAGATGCCCTGCTCGGAGAGGATGGTGGCCACCCGCGCCAGCACCCCGGGGCGGTCGACCGCCAGCAGCCGCAGGTAGTAGGCGGAGACGATCTCCTCCATGGGCATGATGGGCAGCTGGCTGACGTCCTCGCTGATGCCGCTGAAGGCCAGGTAGGGCACCCGATAGTGGTGGTCGGTGGCGATGTCGCGGGCCACGTCGAGGACATCGGCCACCACCGAGGAGGCGGTGGGCTCGGCGCCGGCGCCGGCGCCGTAGTAGAGGGTCGGCCCCACGGCATCGCCCATCACCGCAATGGCGTTCTTGACGCCGTGCACATTGGCCAGCAGCCGTTCCTTGGGGATCAGCGTCGGATGCACGCGCAGCTCCAGGCCCTGTTCGGTGCGCTTGGAGATGCCCAGGTGCTTGATCACGTAGCCCAGGTTGTCGGCCTGCTCCACGTCCGCGGCGGTGACCCGGGAGATGCCCTCGGTGAAGGCCTTCTCGAACTGCAGCGGCACGCCGTAGGCGATGGAGGCGAGGATGGTCAGCTTGTGGGCGGCGTCGATGCCCTCGACGTCGAAGGTCGGATCGGCTTCCGCGTAGCCCAGCGCCTGCGCCTCGGCCAGCACATCCTCGAAGGCGCGGCCCTCGTCGCGCATATGGGTGAGGATATAGTTGCCGGTGCCGTTGATGATGCCGGCCACCCACTCGATGCGGTTGGCGCCGAGGCCCTCGCGCAGCGACTTGATCACCGGGATACCGCCGGCCACGGCGGCCTCGAAGGCCACGATCACTCCCCGGTGATGGGCGGCCTCGAAGATCTCGTTGCCGTGCACCGCGATCAGCGCCTTGTTGGCAGTGACCACGTGCTTGCCGTTCTCGATGGCGGTCAGCACCAGCTCACGGGCCACATCGTAGCCGCCGATCAGCTCCACCAGCACGTCCACGTCGGGGTTGGTGGCCACCTCGAAGACATCGGCGGTGGTCTGGATGCCGGTGAGATCGCACTCGGGATTGGGCGTGCGGTAGGCGACCTGCTCGATGACGATCGGGCGGCCCGCACGCCGCGCAATGTCGGCGGCGTTGCGCATCAGCACATTGTAGGTACCGCCACCGACGGTACCCAGCCCACAGATTCCTACTCTCACCGGTTTCAATGTCTCGCTCCTGCTCGTCTGTTTCGTTGTGGTCAGGCGTGATGTTTCAGCGTATACGGCCCGAGCTTAATCCTCGATGCCGAGCATGGCAGCCAGGCGCTCCGCCGGCACATAGCCGGGAACCAGGCGGCCATCGGGCAGCACGATGGCCGGCGTCCCCTGGACGCCGAGCTCCAGGCCCAGATGATACTGCTCCTCGACCGGATTGTCGCAGTCGGCGGCCCCGGAAAGCGACTCCTGACGCTTGGCGGCGCTCATGGCCTCGCTGGGGCTAGCGTCGCACCAGATCTGCTGCAGCGTGCGAGCCCCCTGCGTCTCCATCCCGGTGCGCGGAAATGCCAGGTAGTGCACCTCGATGCCCAGCTCGTTGAGCTTTGGCACCTCCTCGTGGAGCTGGCGGCAGTAGGGGCAGGTGGTGTCGGTGAAGATCACCACCTCGGCGTGACTCTCGCCGGCACCGCGGAAGATCACCCGCTCGGCCTCGGGCACCTCGGCCAGGCGCTCGGCGCGCTCGCCGTTGCGTTCCTGCTCCGTCAGGTTGACCAGCCCCTGCTCACCGTTCTCGTAGAGATCACCGACCAGGAAGTGGCGGCCTTCGGCATCGCTGTAGAAGCGCTCGCCGGTCTCCAGAAGGACTTCGAAGAAGCCGTCGAGAGGAGTCTCGCTGACGCTCTGCACCGGCATCGGCTGGCCGCTGACCGCAAGGCGCTCGGCCAGCCGTTCGGCCGCATCCTGCCGAGTATCGGCCTGAGTCAGCAGGGGAGCGGCAAGGGTGGTGGCCAGCAGGCCGCTCAGCAGCGCCCGAAATGAACTCTTCATGTGTTTCTTCAACCTCGCGGGTGATGATCGGCGTGCAGACGCTCCAGACGCGCCTGCGCCACATGGGTATAGATCTGCGTGGTCGAGAGATCGCTGTGACCCAGCAGCAGCTGTACGACACGCAGGTTGGCGCCATGATTCAACAGATGGGTCGCAAAGGCGTGGCGCAGGGTGTGGGGCGACAGCGGTCGCTCGATGCCCGCGGTGCGCGCATGGGCCTTGATGCGATACCAGAAGGCCTGGCGCGTCATGGGCCGATCCCCCCGGCCCGGGAACAGCGCCAGCCGAGTGGCGTCGCGCATCAGGCCGCCACGCGCCCCTCGCAGGTAGCGCGACAGCCACTCTACCGCCTCCTCGCCCAGCGGCACCAGACGATCCTTGTCGCCCTTGCCGCGCACCCTCACCACCCCCTGGCGCAGGTTGACCGCATCGGTGGTCAGGCCGACCAGTTCAGAGACCCGCAGCCCCGCCCCGTAGAGCACCTCCAGCATGGCCCGGTCGCGCAGCCCGAGATCGGTGGCGGTATCCGGCGCGGCGATCAGTCGCTCCACCTCGGTCTCCTCCAGGGTGTCCGGCAGGGCCGGCCTTACCCGCGGCAGGCGCACCTCGGACAGCGGGTCGCCGTCGATGACCCCGGACTCCAGGGCCCAGCGGTAGAAACGCCGCAGGCTCGAGAGCAGCCGGGCGTTGCTGGAGAGCCGATAGCCCGCCTCGCGGCGCTCATCGAGCCAGCCCGGCAGGGCCACCGGAGCCGGCGCCAGCAGCGTCTCGCCGGAGCCCTCCAGGCGTGCCGCCCAGGCGACGAGGTCGCGACGGTAGGCGGACAGGGTATGCTCGCTGACGCCCTGCTCGAGCCACAGGGCGTCAAGGAAGGCATCGATGCGGGCAGCGTCGTCAAGCGCGGTCATGGCGATTCAGGATGGCCTGTCAGGACGGTCGGCAGGAGCATCGGGGCCAGATGGCACGAGACCCCGCCCCGCGGCAGCGGTGACGGGGTCTCGCGGGACCGGGCAATGCCCGGCCCGCCGATGGCCGAGGCGGCTGCCTCAGGCCAGCTTTTCCTTGATGCGGGCGGACTTGCCGCTGCGCTCGCGGAGGTAGTACAGCTTGGCCTGGCGGACGTCGCCGCGACGCTTGACGCTGATGGAATCGACCAGCGGGCTGTAGGTCTGGAAGGTACGCTCGACGCCGACACCGTGGGAGATCTTGCGCACGGTGAAGGCGGAGTTGAGGCCGCGGTTACGCTTGCCGATCACCACGCCTTCGAAGGCCTGGAGACGCTCACGGGCGCCCTCCTTGACCTTGACCTGGACGACGACGGTGTCGCCGGGGGCAAAGGGCGGAATGTCCTTGCTCATCTGCTCGGTTTCGAGCGCCTGGATCACCTTGTTCTTGCTGCTCATGACAACTGACTCCTTGATAACCTGATTCATCGGTCGGCTTGGATTGCCGATGAATCGTGATCCCGGCGCCCGAGCAAGCTCGAGAGCGCGGGAAATGATGGGTGACACGGGTCCGCGGCCTCTGGGGCCTCGCGTCCCGCACCTCCGCCCTGACCTAGGGGGTCGAAGGGGCGTGTTCCTCGATGAACTCGGCAAGCAGCTCGCGCTGCTCCTTGTTCAGCGTCCTGCCCTCGAGCAGGTCGGGGCGACGCCGCCAGGTGCGCCCCAGGGACTGCTTCAACCGCCAGCGCCGAATGGCACCGTGGTTGCCGCTGAGCAGGACCTCCGGCACACAGCGCCCGTCGATCTCCTCCGGGCGAGTGTAGTGCGGACAGTCCAGCAGCCCGTCGTTGAACGAGTCCTCGACCGCGGAATCCTGATGACCCAGCACGCCGGGGACCAGCCTTGCCGCGGCATCGATCAGCACCATGGCCGGGAGCTCACCGCCGCTCAACACATAGTCACCGATCGACCACTCCTCATCGATGTCGGCCTCGACGACACGCTCATCGATGCCTTCATAGCGCCCGGCCACCACTACCAGCGGAGGGCCCGACGCCAGCTCCTGCACGCCCTGCTGGTCGAGCCGTCGCCCCTGGGGCGACAGATAGACCACCTTCGGATGCTGCCCGGTCGCCTGCTCGGCCCGCTGGCGGGCGGCGAAGATGGCCGAGCGCAGGGTATCGACCTTCATCAGCATCCCGGGGCCGCCGCCGTAGGGGCGATCGTCCACGGTGCGGTGGCGATCGGTGGCGTAGTCGCGCGGATTCCAGAACTCCAGCGCGATGCGTCCCTTCTCCACTGCCCGTCCGGTCACGCCGTGGCGAGTGATCGCCTCGAACATCTCCGGGAACAGCGAGACGACGCCGATCCACATCGCCGATTGCTCGTTGGAGCCTTCAGCCATCAGAAGTCGGGGTCCCAGTCGACGCTCATCGCGCCCTTCTCGAGATCCACCTCGAGAATCACCTCGTCGGGCAGGTAGGGCAGCAGCCGCTCTTCGCCATCGATGGCATCGGGATCCAGCGCCCCCTTCACGACCATGACGTCGTTGGCGCCGGTCTCGAAGAGGTGATCGATACGCCCCAGCACGACGCCTTCGCGGGTCACGACCCGCAGGCCTTCGAGCTGGTGCCAGTAGAACTCGCCGGCATCGAGTCCGGGCAGCTCCGCCTTGGGCAGCAGAATCTCCGCCCCGGCCAGCGCCTCGGCCCCTTCGCGGCTGTCACACCCTTCGAGCAGCGCGACCAGGCCCTTGCCGTGACGACGTCCCTGCAGGAGGCGCCGACGCTCCAGGCGCGCTCCGAGTCTCAACACCCACTCGGGGTAGTCGAGCACGCCCTCCATGGGGCCGGTGTACGAGTACACCTTGAGCCAGCCCTTGACGCCGTAGGGGCTGGTCAACCTGCCCAGCACCACATGATCGTCAGCGGGCGGCACGCTAGCATCTTCGCTCATCGACGACCTCGTGATCACTGACGGCACCGCAAGTCAGGCTCAGGCCTGCTTGCGGGCTTCCTTGACCAGCTCGGCGACGCGGTCGGAGAGCTGTGCGCCCTGGCCCTGCCAGTGGGCGATGCGCTCGAGGTCGACGCGCAGGCGCTCTTCCTGACCGCGGGCGATCGGATTGAAGAAGCCGAGACGCTCGATGAAGCGGCCGTCGCGGGAGTTGCGGGAATCGGAAACGGTCAGGTGGTAGAAGGGACGCTTCTTGGCGCCACCACGAGCCAGACGAATGGTAACCATGGCCTAGTCAGTCCTTCGGTTGAGTTGAATTCGGTCACGACGAGGACCGCGACATTCGCGGTCCTGCCAGTGAAGAGGCAGCATTCTACGGAATCCAGCCCCGCTTGGGAACCTTTTTCGGGATCAGCGCCTGGGCAGCCCGCCGGGACCGCCCATGCCCCCCATCCCGCCGGGACCCCCCATGCCTCCAGGGCCGCCCGGACCGCCGCCGCCCATCATGCCGGACATGCCGCGCATCATCTTCTGCATGCCGCCCTTCTTGCCGGCCTTCTTCATCATCTTCTGCATCTGCTTGTGCTGCTTGAGCAGGCGGTTGAGGTCGGGCACCTGCAGCCCGGCGCCGGTGGCAATGCGGCGCTTGCGTGAGCCGTTGATGATCTCCGGACGGCGACGCTCCTGGGGGGTCATGGAATTGATCAGCGCCTCGAGCTTGCCCAGCTCCTTTTCGGGGCCGGGCCCCTGAGCCATCTCGGCCATCTGCCCCATGCCCGGCATCTTGCCGAGCAGGCCGCCCATGCCGCCCATCTTCTTGAGCTGCTGGAGCTGGTCGCGGAAGTCCTCGAGATCGAAGCCCTCGCCCTTCTTGACCTTCTTGGCCAGCTGGTCCGCCTTCTTCTTGTCGACGGTGCGCTCGGCCTCCTCGATCAGCGACAGCATGTCGCCCATGCCGAGGATCCGCGAGGCGATGCGGTCCGGGTGGAAGGGCTCCAGGGCATCGACCTTCTCGCCCACCCCCATGAACTTGATCGGCTTGCCGGTGACATGGCGCACCGACAGGGCCGCACCGCCGCGGGCATCGCCGTCGGCCTTGGTGAGGATCACCCCGGTCAGCGGCAGCGCCTCATGGAAGGCCTTGGCGGTGTTGGCGGCGTCCTGACCGGTCATGGCATCGACGACGAACAGGGTCTCCTGGGGCGAGACGGCCTGATGCAGCGCCTGGATCTCGGCCATCATCGCCTCATCAACGGCCAGGCGGCCGGCGGTATCCACCAGCAGCACGTCGTGAAACTGTATCTTGGCGTGCTTGATGGCCGCTTCGGCGATTTCCACCGGCTGCTGGTCGGAGCGCGACGGGAAGAAGTCGACGCTGACCTCCTTCGCCAGGGTCTCGAGCTGGTCGATGGCCGCCGGACGGTAGACGTCGGCGGAAACCACCAGCACCTTCTTCTTCTCGCGCTCCCTGAGGTAGCGCGCCAGCTTGGCCACCGAGGTGGTCTTGCCCGCCCCCTGCAGGCCGGCCATCAGCACCACCGCCGGGGAGCCCTTGAGGGTCAGCCCCTCGTTGGCCTCGCCCATGGTCGCCTCGAGCTCCTGCTGGACGATCTTGACGAACTGCTGGCCCGGCGAGAGGCTCCTGGAGACCTCCTGACCCACCGCGCGCTCGCGAACCCGCTCGATGAAGTCCTTGACCACCGGCAGGGCGACGTCGGCCTCGAGCAGCGCGCGACGCACCTCGCGCAGGGTCTCCTTGACATTGTCTTCGGTCAGGCGCGCCTGACCCTTGATCGACTTGAGCGTGTGCGACAAGCGCTCGCTGAGATTCTGAAACATTGGCCTCTCCAGAGACGACGGCCCGAAAGTGCGGACGATTATACGCGCTGTGGCGGCCAGTCTCCATGCACCGCGCCTTCCCGGGCCGCGCATCGATGCCGGACCCGGCGGCAGGCTGACGCACCCAGCGTGCTGTGCGCTGCCCGGGGGATTGGGTATAGTAGTTCCACGCCATCAACATCCACGTCATTCATTCCACAGGCGCACGGAACGCAATCGATGCAGGCGCTCTCCCTGGCCCTACTGGCCTTCCTTCTCTATCTGGCTGCCGCTTCCTGGCAGGGCATGGTGCTGATGCGCCGGGCCTCTCCGCAGCCGCTGCTGGTGCGCGGCATGGCCCTGCTCGGGCTGCTCTGCCACCTGCCGCTGGCCATCGGCCTGTTCGGGCACGGCACGCCGGTGCTTCCCGGCCTCTCCACCAGCGTGATCCTGCTCAGCGCCGGCGTAGTCGCGGTACTGCTGCTGGTCAGCCTGTTCAAGCCGATACTCAATGCCGCGGTGGCACTCCTGCCCCTCTCCGGCCTGGCGCTGCTGCTGGCCGCGGGGCTTCCCAGCCCCGAGCGTGTCGAGGGGTTGACGCCGGGCATCGCCCTGCACGCTCTGAGCTCGCTGCTGGCCTTCGCCGTGCTGGCCATCGCCGCCGTCCAGGCGGTGCTGCTGGGGCTGCAGAACCGCGCCCTGCGCCAGCACCATATCCGCGGGCTGGTGCAATCGCTGCCACCGCTGACCACCATGGAGCGGGTGCTCTTCGAGCTGATCTGGGGCGGCATGGGGCTGCTCACCCTGTCGATCCTCAGCGGCTTCCTGTTCCTCGACAGCATGTTCGCCCAGCACCTGGCCCACAAGACGATCCTGTCGCTGGCCGCCTGGGTGATCTTCTCGGTGCTGCTGTTCAGCCACCATCGGCTGGGCTGGCGCGGCATGCGGGCGGTGCGCTGGACCCTGGGCGGCTGCGGGGTGCTGCTGGTCGCCTACTTCGGCAGCAAGATCGTTCTGGAGGTCCTGCTGGGCCGCGGCTGAGGGATCTTCCGGCGCCTTGACAGCCCGCGCGCCCGTCCCGTCAAATCGGGCCTGACACGCAACGAGGATCCTTCGACTTGAGCGACGACTTCCCGCTGGGATTGCTGTTCGGCCTGCTGTTCCTGCTCATCTGTCTTTCCGCCTTCTTCTCCAGCTCCGAGACCGGCATGATGTCGATCAACCGCTATCGGTTGAGCCATCAGGCCAACAGCGGCGACTCCCGGGCACGGCGCGTGATGCGCCTGCTCGCCCGGCCGGACCGCCTGATCGGCGTGATCCTGATCGGCAACAACCTGGTCAACAACCTGGCGGCCGCCATCGCCACGGTGCTGGCCATTCATTTCTTCGGCGAGGTCACCGGCCCGGCCGTGGCCCCTCTGGTGCTGACCATCGTCATTCTGATCTTCGCCGAGGTGACGCCCAAGACCTATGCCGCGGTAAAGCCCGAACGCATCGCCTTCCCCGCCTCCCGCGTCCTGGAACCGCTGCTCAAGCTGCTCTACCCCCTCGTATGGCTGGTCAATGCCATCTCCAACGGCCTGCTGCGCCTGATGGGCGTGAAGAGCATCGACGGCAACGGTGATCACCTGACCCGGGACGAGCTGCGCACCGTGGTCCACGAGGCCGGCACCCTGATTCCGCAGCGCCACCAGGCGATGCTGCTGTCGATCCTCGACCTGGAAAACGTCACCGTGAACGACATCATGGTGCCGCGCCACGAGGTGATGGGCATCGACCTGGACGATGATCTGGAAGAGATCCTGACCCAGGTGCGCACCAGCCAGCATACCCGGGTCCCGGTCTACAAGGGCGACATCAACAACATCATCGGCATGCTGCATCTGCGCAACGCGGCGCGCTTCCTGTCACGGGACGAGGTGACCAAGGCGGCCATCGTCCAGGAGGCCCGCGAACCCTACTTCATTCCCGAATCGACGCCGCTGCACACCCAGCTGCTCAACTTCCAGAAGCAGAAACGGCGCATCGGCATCGTGGTGGATGAATACGGCGACGTGGAGGGGCTGGTGACCCTGGAGGATATTCTCGAGGAGATCGTCGGCGAGTTCACCACCGACGTGGCGGGCATGGAGCAGGAGATCCATCGCCAGGAGGACGGCAGTCAGCTGATCGACGGCACCGCCAATATTCGGGAGATCAACAAGGCCCTGGGCTGGCAGCTGCCCACCGACGGACCCAAGACCCTCAACGGCCTGATCCTCGAGCACCTGGAGGCCTTTCCCGACGGGCCCGCCTGCCTGCAGGTGGGCAGCGTGCGCATGGAGATCCTCGAGGTGCGCGACAACCTGATCACCGCCGCGCGCTGCTGGCAGGCCCCGCGGCGGCGCTGAGGGCGCCCCGGGCCCGCGGTCACTCCAGGGCCTCCAGGCCAGCGGGCAGCGCCCACTGGTCGGCCTCGGCCTTGAGCTCCCTCACCCGCCGCTCCAGCAACGATCGAGTGGCCCGTCCCGGGGGCAGGGGGGCACCGAAATGCAGCGCCACCCTCGCCCGGCAGCGCCGCGGCCTGCCGCTCAGGGCCGGGCCATTGGCATGAGAGGTCCAGGACCCCCACAGGCCCGAGAGCCCCGCCGGAATCACCGGCACCGGGTCCCGGGCCAGGATCAGCTCCAGGCCCCGCCGAAAGGCATGGATCTCGCCGTCCGGCGTCAGGCGCCCTTCGGGAAAGAGCATCACCACCTCGCCCTCGCGCAGGGCACGGCTTACCTCCTGAAGGGCGCGCCGCACGTTGCCCGGGGCATGGCGCTCCGACTCCACGGGGATCGCTCCCACCAGGCGGAACAGCCAGTTGAGCCAGGGCG
>PUOM01000140.1 GCA_003552795.1 Halomonas sp.
AGGTGCCCTGCATCGAGCGCAACGCCATCGCCTCGGTGAAGGCGATCAACGCCGCCCAGATGGCGCTGCGCGGCGACGGCGAGCACTTCATCTCCCTGGACAAGGTGATCCGCACCATGCGCGATACCGGGGCCGACATGCAGGACAAGTACAAGGAGACCTCCCGCGGGGGCCTGGCGGTCAGCACCATCGAATGCTGAGAAACGCTAGGGTGACGCCTCCGGCCGGCCAATCAGCCCCTCCAGCTCCTCCAGATAGCTCTCCATTACCAGGTTGGGCGGGGCTCCCTTGCGGGTGATGGCGCTGTAGTGGGTCAGGTAGTGCCATCTTTCTGGACTCAGGGCGCGTATCCGGCCATCACGCACCCAGCGCTCCGCGTAGTGGGTGGGCAGGTAACCGATATAGCAGCCGGAGAGAATCAGGAAGGCGATGCCCTCCCGGTCGGTAGCCGAGGCGGCGGCCTGGAGAGGTTCGTGGACCGCCTTGATCTCGGGTGTCTGGGCATAGGCGGGGACCACGGCATCGTGGCTGGCCAGTGTCGCCCGGTCGACGTTCTCCACGCTGAAAAGCGGGGGCTCGTTCGAGCAGTAGAGCCGTGACTGCTCTTGGTAGAGCGATAAATAGTTGAGGCCCGGCAGGGTCTTGAGGTCCGGAATCACCCCGGTATGCAGCCGGCCGTCGAGCACCGCCAGCTCGATATCGCTGGGCGGTATCATGCGAATATTGATGCGCACCTCGGGCCCTCGCTCCTTGAGGGCGCTCAGGGCGTGGGTGATATGCATCTCGGGCATGGTCACCAGGTTATCGGTGATGCCGATATTGAGCTCGCCCTTGAGCCGGGCGTGCAGGCCGTTGACCCGGGTGCGGAAGCCCTCCACGGAGGCCAGCAGCTGCAGCGAGGCTTCGAAGACCTCCGCCCCCTCGTCGGTCAGGGAGAAACCGCTGCGGCCGCGCTGGCAGAGGCGTAACCCCAGGCGTGTCTCCAGGTCGTTCATCGCCATGCTGATGGCGGCGCGGCTGATGCCCAGCTCCACCTCCGCGGCGGAGAACCCCCCGCACTCCACCACCTTGCGGTAGATCCTCAGCAGACGCAGATCGGCATCGCTGGGCTGTCCCATCGGAGTGCTTCTGCGTCGCGACATATCCCCATGCCTCCATTAACTATTGATTCGTAGAATTTTTTCCATCCATGGGGCGGCGGCATGTCGTGCCCGGAGCGCGGCGATGGAATGAGCGTGCTGAAGTCCCACAAAGTTAAGCAGATGGTTGCATGAGATTAAATACCTTTTGATTTAACTGATTGAACGTCGGGGCTAGCCTGATCCCTGTACATATCGTCGATGCCAGGAACGATGTCAGGAACCACGGGAGGCTAATGCCATGACTGCTCAGGAATTCCCCTACGCCGCCGGCTTGAGCGCCGAGCAGCTTGATGCCTACTGGATGCCCTATACCGGCAACCGCCAGTTCAAGCGTGACCCGCGCATCATCGTGGGGGCCAAGGGGAGCTATCTGACCGATGCCCAGGGCCGTCAGGTGTTCGATGGCCTGTCGGGCCTGTGGACCTGCGGGGCCGGGCACTCCCGTCCGGAGATCGCCGATGCCGTGAGTCGCCAGCTGCGCGAGCTGGACTACGCGCCGGCCTTCCAGTTCGGCCATCCCAAGGCCTTCGAGCTGGCCCACCGCCTGCGTGAGCTGACCCCGGCCGGGCTGGACTACACCTTCTTCACGGGCTCCGGTTCCGAGAGCGCCGATACCTCCCTGAAGATCGCCCGGGCCTACTGGCGCAAGAAGGGCAAGCCCACCAAGACCAAGCTGATCGGTCGCGCCAAGGGCTATCACGGCGTCAACTTCGGCGGCATCAGCCTGGGGGGAATCGGGGCCAACCGCGCGCTGTTCGGCCAAGGCGTCGACGCCGACCACCTGCCTCACACCCTCATGGCCGAAAACGCTTTTACCCGCGGGATGCCCGAGCGCGGCGCCGAGAAGGCCGAGGAGCTGCTCGAGCTGATCGCCCTGCACGACGCCTCCAATATCGCGGCGGTGATCGTCGAACCGCTGGCCGGCTCCGCCGGGGTCATTCCGCCGCCGGTGGGCTACCTGCAGCGGCTGCGCGAGATCTGCGACCAGCACGAGATCCTGCTGATCTTCGACGAGGTGATTACCGCCTTCGGCCGCATGGGTGCCATGACCGGTGGCGAGGCCTTCGGCGTCACCCCCGACATCATGAACTTCGCCAAGCAGCTGACCAACGGCGCCGTGCCCATGGGCGGGGTGATCGTCCAGAGTGAGATCTACCAGACCTTCATGGAGCAGGGTGGGCCCGACTACATGCTCGAACTGCCCCACGGCTATACCTACTCGGGCCATCCGGCCGCCTGTGCCGCCGCCCTGGCCTCGCTGGATATCCTCGAGCAGGAAAACCTCATCGAGCGCGTGCGTCAGATGAGCCCGGCCTTCGAGGAGGCCCTGCACGGCCTCAAGGGCACACGCTATATCAGCGATATTCGCAACTACGGGCTCGCCGGGGCGCTGACGATCGAGTCTTATCCCGGCGAGCCGGCCCGCCGACCCTACGAGATCGCCATGAAGTGCTGGCAGAAAGGCTTCTATGTGCGCTACGGCGGCGACACCATCCAGCTCGGTCTGCCCTTCATCGTCGAGCGCGACGAGATCGACCGGGTCATCAGCGCGATCGGCGACGCCATCAGCGAGCTGGACTGAACTCCCCCATCCTTTAACAGAGCCATCGAGAGGTAATCCATGACAACACTCGGCCATTTGATCAACGGCGTTCGCGTCGACCGCGAAGGGCGTACCCAGGATATCTACAATCCCTCCATCGGGGAGGTGGCCGGTCAGGTGAGCCTGGCCAGCAAGGCCACCGTCGAGGAGGCTGTCGCCGCCGCCCAGGCCGCCTTCCCGGCCTGGCGCGACACGCCGCCCCTCAAGCGCGCCCGAGTGATGTTTCGCTTCAAGCAGCTGCTGGAGGAGAACGCCGGCGAGATCGCCCGCCTGATCGGCGAGGAGCACGGCAAGATCGTTCATGATGCCCAGGGCGAGCTGGCGCGCGGTATCGAGAATGTGGAATACGCCTGCGGTGCCCCGGAGCTGCTCAAGGGGGAACACAGCAAGAACACCGGTCCCGGCATCGACTCCTGGAGCGAGTTCCAGCCGCTGGGTGTGGTCGCCGGGATTACCCCGTTCAACTTTCCCGCCATGGTGCCGCTGTGGATGTACCCCATGGCCATTGCCTGCGGGAATACCTTCGTGCTCAAGCCCTCCGAGCGGGACCCCAGCTCGGCGCTGTTCATCGCCGAGCTGGCCATGGAAGCGGGCCTGCCGGCCGGGGTGCTGAACGTGGTCAACGGCGACAAGGAAGCCGTGGATACCCTGCTCGATGACCCCCGCGTGCAGGCCGTCAGCTTCGTCGGCTCCACGCCCATCGCGGAGTATATCTACTCCCGGGCCAGCGCCAACGGCAAGCGCTGTCAGGCCCTGGGCGGCGCCAAGAACCACGCCATCGTCATGCCCGATGCCGACATGGACAACGTGGTCAGCTCCCTGAACGGGGCCGCCTTCGGTTCCTCGGGGGAGCGCTGCATGGCACTCTCCGTTGCGGTGACCGTGGGCGATGAGGCCGCCGATGCGCTGATTGCCAAGATGCAGGAGCAGATGGCATCGCTCAAGGTCGGTCCCTTCCATGATGCCGGGAACGATTTCGGTCCGGTGATCACCCAGGCCCACCGGGAAAAGGTGTGCGGCTATATCGACAGCGCCGAGCAGCAGGGCGCCACCATCGTGGTGGATGGTCGTGGCGTGCAGGTGGCAGGCCACGAAAACGGCTTCTACGTGGGCGGCACCCTGATCGACCATGTCACCCCCGAGATGACCTGCTACCAGGAGGAGATCTTCGGTCCGGTGCTGCTGGTGATGCGGGTTGACACCATGCAAGAGGCCATGCGGCTGATCGATGATCACGAGTATGGCAACGGCACCTGTATCTACACGCGCGACGGTGAAGCCGCCCGTTACTTCAGCGATCGCATTCAGGTGGGCATGGTGGGCATCAACGTGCCGCTGCCGGTACCGGTTTCCTACCACAGCTTCGGCGGCTGGAAGCGTTCCCTGTTCGGTGATCTCTCCGCCTACGGGCCGGATGGGGTGCGCTTCTATACCAAGCGCAAGACCGTCACCCAGCGCTGGCCCTCCGCCGGCGTTCGCGAGGGGGCGCAGTTCTCGTTCCCCTCGTGAATGTTTCAGCAAAATCCGCGTGAACCCTCGCCCACTCGGGCGGGGAGGTAAGCGGGCAGTGCGATAGCACTGCTGGTGTTGCGGCATGCCAACGGGTGGCATAGGCTGTACAGGTATCCAGTTAGCGATAAATTCTCATGCTAAAGCCCGTGAAGATTCGCATCTACCCCACGACCGAGCAGGCGGCGTTTCTGAACCGCCAGTTCGGTGCGGTGCGTTTCGTCTATAACACCGGCCTTCGCATCATGTCCCATCGCTACAAGCGTCACGGCCAGTCGTTGAGCGCCAAGCACGACATCAAGAAGCTGCTGCCGGTCGCCAAGACATCCCGCAAGTATGGCTGGCTGAAAGAGGCGGATTCCATGGCCCTCCAGCAGGCGTGCTTGAACCTCGATCATGCCTTCCAACGCCTCTTCGACCCCAAGCAGAAGGGCGGCTATCCGCGCTTCAAGAGCAAGCGGGACAAGCAATCCAGCTACCACTGCGTCGGCGTCAAGGCCGGCGATAGCTGGATCAAGGTGCCCAAGCTCGGGCCGATCAAGGCCAGGATGCACCGCCAGGTCGAAGGGAGGCTGAAAAGCATCACCCTGACCCGTACCGTCACCGGCAAGCACTACGCCTCGCTGCTCTACGAAACGGATCAGGTCGCCCCGGCACGACTGAAGGATGTCGACGCAGCCAAGGTCGTCGGCCTCGACATGGGCCTCTCTCACTTCGCTATCGACTCCATCGGGCGCAAGATCGCCAATCCGCGCTTCCTCAAGCAAGCGCAGAAGAACCTCAAGCGCAAACAACAGGCGCTGTCTCGAACGAAGAAGGGCAGCCGACGCCGCGCCAAGGCACGCTTACTCGTTGCCAGGGCGCACGAGCGGGTCGCCAATGCCCGCAACGACTTCCAGCACAAATTCTCTCGACAGATCGTTGACGATAACCAAGCGGTGATTGTCGAGACGCTGAAGGTCCGCAATATGATGAAGAATCAAAAGCTCGCCAAGCACATCGGCGATGCGTCCTGGCATGCCTTGATCACCAAGCTGGACTACAAAGCCCAGGAGCAGGGCAAGCACCTGGTCAAGATCGACCCCTGGTTTGCCAGCTCCAAGACCTGCCATGTCTGCCAGCAGAAGATGGATGCCATGCCGTTGAACATACGGTCGTGGGAGTGCCCTGCTTGCCACACGCAGCACGACCGAGACATCAACGCGGCGTTGAACATCAAGCAGCAAGGCATCATCCAGTTGAAGGCGGAAGGGCTGTCCGTCTCTGCCCACGGAGG
>PUOM01000255.1 GCA_003552795.1 Halomonas sp.
CTCCTGCCAGCCTGCACCCAGGCAGTCGTGTCGTTTTCCCTCCTTTGGTCAACAACGTATGTAACTGACAAAAAAAGGATTTAACCTCTTATCCACGGATTTTATCCACACCAGTAGTTACAACCACAGCAGAACTTCTCTCTATATATATTGATATTTAATGTTAGGAAGCGCGGAGGATGAACCCGAGAGCGAAGGCCGTGTGGAAAACCCTGACGATGACTCACAGGAGGTTTATACTCCCGCCTTGATTTCATCCCCGACCGGAAGACGGCGCCGCGGCGCCAACGAGGTGCACCTTGGATTACCCCGACCGCTTTGACGTCATCGTCATCGGCGGTGGCCATGCGGGAACCGAAGCCGCCCTGGCCTCCGCCCGCATGGGCTGTCAGACCCTGCTGCTCACCCACAACATCGAGACCCTGGGCCAGATGTCCTGTAACCCCGCCATCGGCGGGATCGGCAAGAGCCATCTGGTCAAGGAGATCGATGCCCTGGGCGGCGCCATGGCCACGGCCACCGACCTCGGTGGCATCCAGTTCCGCGTGCTCAATGCCCGCAAGGGCCCTGCCGTCAGGGCCACCAGAGCCCAGGCCGATCGGGTCCGCTACAAGGCGGCCATCCGTGGCCTGCTGGAGAATCAGCCCAACCTGACCCTCTTCCAGCAGGCCGCCGGCGACCTGATCGTCGAGGGCGACACCGTGCGTGGCGTGGTCACGGAAACCGGCATCCGTTTCCTCGGTGAGGCCGTGGTGCTGTGCACCGGCACCTTCCTCGGCGGGGTGATCCACATCGGCCTCGAACAGAGCCGCGGTGGACGTGCGGGCGATCCGCCCTCCAATCGCCTCGCCGAGCGGCTGCGTGCCCTGCCGTTCCGGGTCGATCGTCTCAAGACCGGTACGCCCCCGCGGCTGGATGCCCGCAGCCTCGACTTCGCGGTGCTCGATGAGCAGCCCGGTGACACCCCGACCCCGGTGATGTCGTTCATGGGACGGCGCGAACAGCACCCTGCCCAGGTCAGCTGCCATATCGCCCACACCAATGAGCGCACCCACGAGATCATCTTCGACAACCTCGACCGCTCCCCCATGTACTCCGGCATGATCGAGGGCGTGGGGCCCCGCTACTGCCCCTCCATCGAGGACAAGGTGCACCGCTTCGCCGACAAGGCGAGCCACCAGATCTTCATCGAGCCGGAGGGGCTGGATACCCACGAGCTCTACCCCAACGGTATCTCCACCTCGCTGCCCTTCGACGTGCAGCTCCAGGTGGTACGTTCGGTGCGGGGCCTGGAGAACGCCCATATCACTCGTCCCGGCTACGCCATCGAGTACGATTTCTTCGACCCCAGGGACCTCAAGCACTCCCTGGAGACGAAATTTATCCACAACCTCTTCTTCGCCGGACAGATCAACGGCACCACCGGCTACGAGGAGGCCGGCGCCCAGGGCCTGCTGGCCGGACTCAACGCCGCCCGCCGCGCTCGGGAGCTGGATGCCTGGACCCCGCGCCGCGACGAGGCCTACCTGGGGGTGCTGGTGGACGACCTGATCACCCTGGGCACCCGGGAGCCCTACCGCATGTTCACCTCCCGGGCCGAGTACCGCTTGCTGCTGCGTGAGGACAACGCCGACCTGCGCCTCACCGAGGCCGGCCGCGAGCTGGGGCTGGTGGACGATGCCCGCTGGGCCGCCTTCAGCGCCAAGCGCGAGGCGATCGAGGCCGAGAGTGCCAGGCTCAGAGCCGGCTGGGTGCAGCCCGGCAGCGCCGCCGCCGCGGCCATCGGCGAGAAGACCGGCAAGCCGCTGGCTAGGGAGTACAGCCTGATGGATCTGCTCAAGCGACCGGAGCTGGGTTATGCCGACGTCGCCGACCTGCCCGGCATCGCCGGAGAGCCGGTAGCCGATGAGAGCGTGGCGGAGCAGGTGCAGATCCAGGCCAAGTACCAGGGCTATATCGACCGCCAGCAGGAGGAGATCGACAGGCTCAAGCGCCACGAGTCCACCCCGCTGCCGGCCGATCTGGACTACCAGCGGGTCGAGGGGCTCTCCCACGAGATACGCCAGAAGCTCGCCGAGACGCGCCCCGCGACCCTGGCCCACGCCTCGCGTATTTCCGGCGTGACCCCGGCGGCTGTTTCCATTCTGCTGATCCACTTGAAAAAGCGCCGGCTTCTCGACGATCACAAGGCGGCCAGCGCATGACGGTAGCGGATTCGAGGGTCGAGGCGCGCCTCGACCAGGGGCTTGAGCGGCTGGAAATCGAGGTGGACGCGGAGCAGCGCCGCCGTCTGTTGCAGCTGGTGGCCCTGTTGCACAAGTGGAACCGCGCCTATAACCTCACGGCGGTACGCTCGCCCGAGGAGATGGTCGCCCGGCACCTGCTGGACAGCGCCGCCGTGCTGCCCTTCGTCAAGGGGCCGAGCCTGCTCGACGTGGGCGCCGGACCCGGCTTTCCCGGGCTGGTGCTGGCGATCCTCAGGCCCGAGCTCGCCGTCACGCTGCTCGACAGCAACGGCAAGAAGGTACGTTTCCAGCGTCAGGCGGTGATGGAGCTGGGCCTGACCAATGTGACCCCGGTGCAAGCCCGCGTAGAGGCCTTCGAGGGCAGCTTCGACCAGGTGATCTCGCGCGCCTTCGCCAGCCTGGGCGACTTCGTCACCTTTTCGTTGCCGCTGGTGGCCTCCGGTGGCCAGTGGCTGGCGATGAAGGGGCCGGCAGTGGATGGCGAGATGGCCGATGTGCCGGAAAGCGTGGTGCCGGTCGCCCGGCACGCCCTGGAGGTGCCGTTCGAGGTCGGCAGCCGGCTGCTGGTGGTCCTCGAACGGGCTGATGCCGCCCCGCGCCCATGACAACCCGCGTTTCCCAGCAAGGGAGTTGCCCGTGACCAAGATCATCGCCTTGACCAACCAGAAGGGTGGTGTCGGCAAGACCACCACCGCGGTCAACCTCGCCGCCAGCCTGGCGGCCCTGGATCGCCGCCTGCTGCTGGTGGATCTCGACCCCCAGGGCCATGCCACCATGGGCAGCGGCGTGGACAAGCATGAGCTCGAGGGCAGCGTGCTGGACGTGCTTCTCGGCGACCGTGTCGCCAGCGAGGTCATCCTCGACTGCTCCGAGGCGGGCTATGCGCTGCTGCCGGGCAACGGCGACCTCACGGCGGCCGAGGTGGCACTGCTCGACCGCGAGGCGGGACGCGAACGCTGCCTGGAGAGAGCCCTGGCCGACGTGGCCGGCGAATACGACGTGGTGCTGATCGACTGCCCGCCCTCGCTGAACATGCTCACCGTCAACGCCCTGACCGCCGCCAACGGGGTGCTGATCCCGCTGCAGTGCGAGTTCTATGCCCTGGAGGGGCTCTCGGCGCTGCTCGATACCGTCGAGCAGATCAAGGACAGCGTGAATCCAGGACTCGAGGTCTATGGGATCCTGCGCACCATGTTCGACGCCCGCAACAGTCTGACCCGGGACGTCACCAAGCAGCTTCGCGACTACTTCGGCGAGACCCTGCTCAAGGCCACCATTCCGCGCAATGTGCGAGTGGCCGAGGCACCCAGCCACGGTCTGCCGGTGACCAAGTATGCCCGCTTCTCCCGGGGCAGCCAGGCCCACCGGGTACTGGCCAAGGAACTGATCCGCCGGCTGTCGCTGTGATGGCAGCGCGGTTCGCCCATGCTGTAACCGCTGTGATGAGGGAGTGTCGATGACGCGTAAACGCGCCCTGGGACGTGGACTGGATGCCCTGATCGGGGCCGGCGCTCGCCGCCGCGAGAGCCTTGACCTTCCCGAGGTCGGCGTCGAGCTCGATGATGTCGCGCCACCGGCGACCGCGCCGGAGGCGCAGGATCGCCTGGAGCGCCTGCCGCTGGGCCAGCTGACCCGGGGCAAGTACCAGCCGCGCCGCGATATTCAGCCCGAGGCCCTGGAGGAGCTGGCCGACTCGATTCGCGCCCAGGGGGTGATGCAGCCCATCGTGGTGCGCCCCGTGGGCGAGAATCGCTACGAGATCATCGCCGGCGAGCGCCGCTGGCGGGCCGCCCAGCTGGCCGAGCTCGACATGATCCCGGCGGTGGTCCGCGAGGTCACCGACGAGGTGGCCCTGGCCCTGGCCCTGATCGAGAACATCCAGCGCGAGAATCTCAATCCGGTCGAGGAGGCCATGGCGCTGAAGCGCCTGCTGGAGGAGTTCGAGCTGACCCAGCAGCAGGTCGCCGATGCGGTGGGCAGGTCCCGTGCCCAGGTGGCCAACCTGCTGCGGCTGCTGGCCCTGGATCCCGAGGTGCAGACCCTTCTGGAGCGGGGCGACCTGGATATGGGGCATGCCCGGGCGCTGCTGGGACTCTCCGGCGCCAAGCAGCGCAAGGCGGCCCATGAGGTGGTCAACAAGGACCTCACCGTGCGCGCGACCGAGGCGCTGGTGAAGCGCCTCGTCGCGGGGGAGCCGAAGAAGGCCGAAAAACCGGCACCGAGCCCCGACGTTGCCCGGCTGGAGACGCGGCTGGGCGAGCTGCTCGGCGCCCCGGTGAAGATAGAGCATGGGCGAGGTGGCAAGGGGCGGCTGACCATTCGCTATACCAGCCTCGATGAGCTGGATGGCATTCTCGAGCACATACGCTAGGGCGCAGGGGAGACGGCGGCACGCTGTTGACAATTCCTGCATCTTTGGTCGCATGAATGGCCAGAAGCAGGCAAAATCCATCGCGTTTTGTTGAAGCCCCGATAGGCCTTCCCTATAATCCGCCGGTGTTTGCCTGAAGTTCGGGCAGGACAGCAGCGCCAACGTCGGTCCACGAAATCCGTGACCAGGGTGTCGACACGATGCACAAGGCAAGCGCAGCGCGCCGGCAGCTGGACTTCTCGCGGCTGTTCCTGGCTCAGGGCATCGCCACCCTGCTGGTGGCCCTGTTGGGGCTCTGGCAGGCGGGTGCCCCGGGTGCCTTTTCGGCCCTGATGGGGGGGCTGGTGAGCCTCCTGCCCTCGCTCTACTTCGTGTGGCGAGGTCTGCATCGAGGGCGCCGCAATGTCATGAGCTTCTATCAGGCGGCAGCGGGCAAGTTCGGTTTGACGGTGGCACTGTTCGTGATCGTGTTCGTCACAGTGCCCCCCTCAAACCCGGCTTTATTTTTTGTCGCATATGTGGTGGCCCAACTCATGCACTGGCTAGGCCCTTGGCTGGTAAGTGAGCGGTCACCCCCACGAACCTGAGGAAGCGCAGTATGGCAGCGGAAAACGAAGTGACCGCCATTTATTACATACAGCACCACCTCCAGAACCTGACCTTTGGCAGGCATCCGGAAAATGGTTGGTCCCTGGCCAGCACATCCGCTGAGGCTACCGAGATGGGCTTCTGGGCGATTCACCTCGATACCATGGGGTGGTCGATCGCCATGGGGGCGCTGTTCCTGTGGATCTTCCACAAGGCGGGCCGGATGGCGACGACCGGCGTCCCCGGCGGGCTTCAGAACGCCGTGGAGATCGTGGTCGAGTTCATCGAGAACCTGACCCGCTCGACCTTCCACGGCAAG
>PUOM01000320.1 GCA_003552795.1 Halomonas sp.
GGTTCCCTGGCGCGACAGCGAGAGCGGTGAGCTCCACCCGCCGAGTGCGTCCAGGATCAGCCGAGGCGACTATCCGCTGTCGCGCAGCCTCTACCTCTACGTCAACCGCCCGTCGGGGAGCGCACTGCCGGGTCCCGAGCGCGCCTTCCTCGAGCTGGTGCTCTCCGATGCCGGCCAGGCGGTGGTGGAGGAGCTCGGCTTCGTGCCTCTGCTCCCGGCCGAGCGTGAGCGCCAGTGGCGCCGGCTCGCGGGCCCCGTAGACCGCTGAGGCTGTCACCCAACTGTCATCTGGATGTCGTAAAGTGATGCTATCCCCCTTGCCGATGATCGACCGGGAGCGGCCATGATCGACCCCCTGCCGCCCAGGGTAGAGCCGCGTCACCAGTGGCGGCGGCGCCTGCGGGACCGACTGGCGACCCTGCTGATCACGGCCGGTGGCGTCGGCGTGGTAGTGGCGGTGCTGGCTATCGGCATCTTCCTGGCTCTGGAGGTGGCGCCGCTGTTTCTCGATGCGGGCTCGGGCGTCGGTTGGCGCGAGCTCTGGCAGCCCCGCTGGCAGCCCGGCACCCTGCCCGGTGAATCTCCGCTGTATGGGCTGCAGCCCCTGGCCTGGGGCACCCTCAAGGCCGCCTTCTGGGCACTGCTGTTCGCCGTACCGCTGGCGCTTGGGGCGGCCATCCATTCGGCGCTCTATATGCCGCCTCGGCTGCGCAGCCGTCTCAAGCCCACCCTGGAGCTGATGGAGGCGATGCCCGGCGTGGTGGTGGGCTTCGTGGCCGGCCTGGTGCTGGCGCCCTGGGTGGAGCGTCATCTGGCCGGTGCCCTGGCGCTGGTGGCGGTGCTGCCGGCGGGCATGCTGCTGGCCGGCCTGGCCTGGACGCGTCTGCCGGCGGCCTGGCGGCATCGACTGCCCCAGGGCTGGGCCGGGCTCTGGCTGATGCCCTGGCTGGCGCTGCTGGTGGCAACGGCGCTGTGGCTCTCCCCCTGGCTCGAGCGGCTGCTGTTCGGCGGTGACCTGCGCGGCTGGCTGGAGGCGCATCTGGGATTGGGCTACGCCTCGCGCAATGCGCTGATTGTCGGTCTGGCCATGGGCTTCGCGGTCATCCCCGGCATCTATGCCCTGGCCGAGGACGCCCTCTCCGGCGTGCCGGCGAGCCTCGGCGAGGGGGCCCAGGCGCTGGGCGCGACCCGCTGGCAGAGCCTCTGGAAGGTGGTGCTGCCGGCGGCGGCGCCCGGCGTCTTCAGCGCGGTGATGATCGGTGCCGGACGCGCCATGGGCGAGACCATGATCGTGCTGATGGCCAGCGGCAATACGGCGCTGATGACCCTGAGTCCCCTGGAGGGCATGCGCTCCATGGCCGCCACCATCGCCATCGAGCTGCCCGAGGCGGTGCCGGGTGGAGTCCACTATCGGCTGCTGTTCCTGGCGGCGCTGACGCTCTTCGTCTTCACCTTCCTGGTCAACACCCTGGCCGAGGTGGTGCGCGCCCGGCTGCGCCACCGCTACCGGCGCCTGGGGGGCATGGCATGATCGGCCCCGGGCGCGTCCGGCTCGCTCGCGGCGAGGGACCCTGGCCCTGGCTTGCCGCCGGCAGCGTGGCGCTTTCGCTGCTGCTGCTGGTCGGGCTGCTGACCCTGCTGGCGGTGCGCGGGATGGGCCACTTCTGGCCGTCGCCTCTGACCCTGGTGACCCTGGAAGACGGCCGCCAGCTGGCCGGGCAGGCGGTGCGCGAGGAGCGCCTGCCCGACTCGGCGGGGCGAGAACGGCTCTATCTGACCGCCAACCGCGACCTCGAGGGTGACATCTGGACCTGGGTGGCGGTGGCGGAGATCGCCGAGGAGAGCCGTCCCCGCGACCTGGTGGTGCTGGAGCGCACCCGCTGGGGAAGCTTCCAGGGGCGTCTGCTGGCCCTGGAGAGCGACGAGGGTCGCGTCGAGGGCGAGGCCGCCTGGGCGGCGCTGGAGACGCGTCTCGAGACGCTCGCGACGCTGAGGGCCGAGCGTGACCGCCTGCGCGACGAGGTCGTGATGCCGCTGGTCAGGCGCCTGGAGCGGGACTCGGGGGCCGAGGCCGAGCTGGCGCATGCCAATGCGCGGATCCGGGAGCTGCAGGCGCGCATCAGCGGCGGCATGCTGTTGCTGGAGAGCGTCGACGGGCGCCGCATCGAGCAGCCGCTGGAGCAGGTGCTGCGCGCCTGGCGACCCAACGCCATGTCGCCGCCCCAGAAGCTGGCCGCCTGGGCGAGCGGCGTGTGGCGCTTTCTCTCCGAGGGGCCTCGCGCCGCCAACACCGCCGGCGGGGTTTGGCCGGCGATCTTCGGCACCGTGCTGATGGTGCTGCTGATGTCGGTGGTGGTGACCCCCTTCGGCGTGCTGGCGGCCATCTACCTCAACGAGGTCGCCCACCAGGGGCGCCTCACTCGGCTGGTGCGCATCGCCGTGCGCAATCTGGCCGGAGTGCCCTCCATCGTCTACGGGGTCTTCGGTCTGGGGGTGTTCGTCTACGGGATCGGCGGCAGCCTGGACGAGTGGTTCTTCACCGATCAGCTGCCCTCGCCCACCTTCGGCACCGGCGGTCTGCTGTGGGCTTCCCTGACCCTGGCGCTGCTGACCCTGCCGGTGGTGATCGTGGCCACCGAGGAGGGGCTGGCCCGGGTGCCGGATCACCAGCGCGAGGGGGCCCTGGCGCTGGGCGCCACCCGAGTGGAGATGCTGACCCGAGTGGTGCTGCCGATGACCGCGCCGGCGATGCTCACCGGGGTCATCCTGGCCGTGGCGCGGGCGGCGGGAGAGGTGGCGCCGCTGATGCTGGTGGGGGTCGCCAAGCTGGCGCCCCAGGTGCCGGTGGACGGTGAATTTCCCTTCCTTCATCTTGAGCGGAAGTTCATGCACCTGGGCTACCACATCTACGACGTGGCCTTCCACGGCGGCGACGTGGAGGCGGCTCTGCCGCTGGTCTATGCCACGGCGCTGCTGCTGGTGCTGGTGATCCTGGTGCTTAACCTGACTGCAATATTTCTGCGCCATCATCTCAGGGCGCGTCACGGGGCGCTGCCGCGTCGCTAGCGGCAGCGCCCGAGGAGAGTGAACCCGATGTCCGTCGTCTCGTCGCCGCGGCTCGCCGCCGGAAACTCGATCATCGATTTCGACCCGGCCAGCTGCTGCCTGGAGATCGAGGGCCTGACCCTGGCCTACGGCGGTTCGCCGGCGCTGCGCGAGCTGACGCTGCGCGTGCCGCGCCAGCGGGTCACCGCCTTCATCGGGCCCTCGGGCTGCGGAAAGTCGACGCTGCTGCGTGCCCTTAACCGGCTCCACGATCTCAACGACGAGGTGCGTCTGAGCGGGAGCATTCGCCTCGAGGGGCAGGACATCCATGGCCCCGAGGTGGAGGTGGCGGAGCTTCGCCGGCGGGTGGGGATGGTGTTCCAGGCGCCCAACCCCTTTCCGATGTCGATCTACGACAACGTGGCCTTCGGATTGCGTCTGCAAGGCGGCATCCGCAAGCGCCAGCTGGACGATATCGTGGAGTGGGCGCTGGAGTCGGCGGCCCTGTGGGACGAGGTGAAGGACCGCCTGAAGAGTTCGGCCTGGGCGCTTTCCGGCGGTCAGCAGCAGCGTCTGGTGATTGCCCGCACCCTGGCGGTGCGCCCCGAGGTGCTGCTGCTCGACGAGCCCGCCTCGGCGCTGGACCCCATCTCGACGCTGAAGATCGAGGAGCTGATCCGCAACCTGAAGTCGCAGCTGACCCTGGTGCTGGTCACCCACAACATGCAGCAGGCGGCGCGGGTCTCCGACTACACCGCCTTCCTGCAGGAGGGCGAGCTGGTGGAGTACGGGACCACCGACACCCTGTTCACCAACCCGCGCCTCGCACGCACCGAAAACTACATCACCGGGCGCATGGCCTGAAGGGTGGCCCCGGGCCCCAGGCGCATTCCCAGGAGAGGAGCACCATGGACATTACCAGCGATATCCACAGCCGGCATATCTCGCGGCAGTTCAACCAGGAGCTCGAGGAGCTCAAGACCCACCTGATGGCCATGGGCGGCCTGGTGGAGAAGCAGATCCAGGAGGCCGTGGCGGCGCTGCTCGAGGGCGATTCGGAACTGGCCCGCCGGGTGGTGGAAAACGACCGCGCGGTCAACGACATGCAGATCAAGATCGACGAGGAGTGCACCCAGGTACTGGCGCGGCGCCAGCCCGCCGCCTCCGATCTGCGCCTGGTGCTGGCGGTGATTCGTGCGGCCTCCGACCTGGAGCGCATCGGCGACGAGGCGAGCAAGATCGCCCGTAACGCCGGCGAACTGATCGAGGCCGGCAACGGCAGCCGGGGCTTCGTCGAGGTGCGCATGATCAGCGAACATGTGCGCCGCATGGTCCGGGATGCGCTGACCTCCTTCGCCCGCTTCGACACCGAGCTGGCGCTGAAGCTGGTCCACGAGGACGAGGAGGTGGACGAGGAGTACCGCAGCGCCATGCGCTCGCTGATGACCTTCATGATGGAAGACGCCCGCTCGATCTCGCCGATCCTGAGCCTGATGTGGATCCTGCGCGCCCTGGAGCGCATCGGCGACCACGCCAACAACCTGGCGGAGTACGTGGTCTATCTGGTCAAGGGGCTCGATATCCGCCACACCGACCCCGAGGACCTGGACGAGCAGGCGATCACCCGCAAGGGGTGATCGGTAATCGAGCCTGCTGCGCGCTGTACGGTCCAGCCTCGGCGGCTGTCTGGAGGGCCTGGTGGTGCCGGGGGCGGTGGCCGGCGCCGCGCCGATGTGGGAGCGCCACGGCCGAGTCTGGGGGTGACGCCGGGCGGCGTTGAACCGTGCCCGTTGCCTCGCCTGCTATGCTCAGGGTAAATCCCGACGAGGACGATGGAAGATGCGACTGTCCGTTTCCCTGCTGCTGGCCGCCGGCCTGAGTCTCTCCGCCTCCGCTCTGGCCCATGAGTATCCGCTGGAAGATATCGTTGTGGTGCACCCCTTTGCCACGCCGGCACCGCCCGGCGTCCCTCATGCGGCGGCCTATGTGGATATACGGGTGGAGGGGGATACCCCTGCCGTGCTGATCGGCGCCAGCACGCCGGCCAGCGAGTCGGTGGCGCTCTATGAGACGCGGCGGGAGGAGGGCGAGACGCAGAGTCGTCGCCTCGAGCGGATCGAGGTGCCGGCAGGCATCACCCAGCTCATGCGTCCGGAGGGCGGCTACCACCTGAAGCTCGAGGAGCTGGTGGCGCCGCTGCGCCTGGGCGAGCGCTTTCCCATGACCCTGGAGTTCGCCGAGCGCGGCGAGGTCGAGGTGGAGGTGTGGGTGCAGAGTGCCGAGCGGGGCAGCGAGGCCGCCGACGGCCACCACCACGACCTCTGAGCATCGTCTCCGGAACGGCGCTCAGGCCGTGCCGGTGGCCCCTCGCCGGGCGGCCACGACCAGGCGGGACGCCGGAAAGTGACCGCGGAAGCGTGCCCCCTGCCCGGGCCCCGAGTCGACCTCCAGTCGGGCGTCGTGGCGCAGCAGCACGTGCTTGACGATGGCCAGACCCAGCCCGGTGCCGCCGGTGGCGGCGCTGCGACCCTTGTCGACGCGATAGAAGCGTTCGGTCAGCCGGGGGAGATGCACCGGATCGATCCCGTCGCCGTCATCCTCGACCTCCAGGCAGGCGCCGTCGCCCTCAGGGTACCAGCGCAGCAGGATGCGGCTGCCCTCCGGCGTATAGCGCACCGCATTGAAGGCCAGGTTGGAGAGGGCGCTGCGGATCTCCTGATCGCTTCCCACCAGCGCGCGAGTATCACTGACCTCGACACCGATTCGGTGCCGGCCTCCGGAGAGCGCCTCGGCGTCGCGCTGGACGCTCGACAGCAGGGTATCCATGGCCAGGGGGGCATGGTCTCCGCCGCCGCGGTCGATCTCCAGGCGTGACAGCAGCAGCAGGTCGCTGACCAGGCTCTGCATGCGTGCGGTCTGCTCCTGCATCTGGCCGAGCCCTCGGGCGAAGCGCGGCGGTAGCTGATCGGCGTAGGTGGCGTAGGTCTCCAGATAGCCGGCGAGCACGGTGAGCGGGGTGCGCAGCTCATGGGAGACGTTGGCCACGAAGTCGCGGCGCATCTCTTCCAGGCGATGCAGGCGAGTGATGTCGCGGGCCATCAGCAGGCGCTCATCGTCGCCGTAGAGGGTGATCTGGAACTGCAGCACCATCTGTTCGTCGATGGGCGAGGGCAGGGTCAGCGGCTCGCGGTAGTCGCGGCGGTGGAAATAGTCGACAAAGCGCGGATCGCGCACCAGGTTGGTGATATGGTGGCCGCGGTCATGGGCGGCGCGCAGGCCCAGCATGCGCTCGGCGGCACTGTTCCACCATTCCATGTCGCCGTGACGGTCGAGCATCACTACGCTGTCGCGCATCGCCTCCGAAGACTCCTGGATGCGCTTGAGGATGCTCAGCAGGCGCTCCTGGGTATGCCGCTGGCCCTTCTGATAGCGGTAGAGGTGGTCGAACAGCTCGCCCCAGAGGCCGGGCGCCGACGGCGGCTCGGCCTGGGGGTGCCGGGTCAGCCAGCGGTGCAGGCGCCGCAGCTGGTAGAGGTGGAAGGCGAGGCAGGCGGCCAGCCCCGTGGCCAGCCCGGCCCAGGGCCGGGACAGCAGCCAGCCCGCCGCCAGGCCGACGCCGGCCAGCAGGATGAGACGCCACAGCTCCCGTCGCCAGAGAACCACGTCAGCCCTTGGCGGAGAACCGGTAGCCGGTGCCACGCACCGTCTGTACCAGGTGCTGGTGGCGATCGCCCAGCGCCTTGCGCAGGCGGCGGATATGCACGTCCACGGTGCGCTCCTCGACGTAGACATTGCCGCCCCACACCTGATCCAGCAGCTGGCTGCGGGTATAGGCGCGCTCCTGGTGGGTCATGAAGAACTGCAGCAGACGATACTCCGTGGGTCCCATCTCCACGGGCATGCCGCTGGCGCTGACGCGATGGCTCACCGGGTCGAGCAGCAGGCCGTCCACCTCCACGGCCTCCTCGACGCCCTGGGGCGTGGCGCGACGCAGTACCGCCTTGAGGCGGGCGACCAGCTCGCGGGGCGAGAAGGGCTTGGTGATGTAGTCGTCGGCGCCGGCCTCGAGCCCCTGGATCTTGTTGTCCTCCTCGCCCTTGGCGGTGAGCATGATGATCGGCAGCTCGGCGGTGGTCGGGTCGCGCTTGAGGCGGCGGGCCAGCTCGATACCGCTGGTGCCGGGCATCATCCAGTCGAGCAGCACCAGGTCGGGCTGGTGGTCGACCACCATGGCGTGGGCGGTCTGGGCGCTGTCGGCCTCGAGCACACGGTAGTCGGCCATCTCCAGCGCCACCGCGATCATCTCGCGGATCGGCGCCTCATCATCGACGATCAGAACGGTCTTGGCGGTCATCCGGAAGCCTCGGAGCAGTGACGATACGATGACGATATCACCACGTCAGTATGACACTGGCGTGACAATGCCGCCCGCTCGTCACGCGCCGGCGGCCGGCCACAGGCTCAGGGCGATGCCGGCGAATGCCAGCAGTCCCGACCAGTGGTTGTTGAGGAAGGCCCGGAAGCAGGGGTCGCGCTCGCGGTGGCGGATCAGGAACTGCTGATGCACGAAGGTGGCCGCCATGGCCACCAGGCCCAGCCAGAAGAAGCCGCCCAGTCCAAGACGCAGCCCCGCCCAGGCCAGCAGCAGCAGGGTAAGCCCCTGCAGCAGGCCGATCATCAGTCGATCGGCGCGGCCGAACAGCACCGCGGTGGACTTGATACCGATCTTGAGGTCGTCATCGCGGTCGACCATGGCGTACTGGGTGTCGTAGGCCACGGTCCAGGCGACGTTGGCGGCAAACAGCAGCCAGGCCTCGAAGGGCACATGGCCCAGCACCGCGCCGAAGGCCATGGGGATCGCCCAGGAGAAGGCGGCGCCGAGGAACAGCTGGGGCAGGTGGGTATAGCGCTTCATGAAGGGGTAGATGAAGGCCAGCGCCACCCCAACCAGGGAGAGCATCACGGTGAAGAGATTGGTGAAGAGCACCAGCACGAAGGCGGCCATCACCAGGATCAGGAACAGCCCCTGGGCCTCGCCCTCGCTGATGCGACCGGTGGCCAGGGGGCGATTGCGGGTGCGCTTGACGTGGCCGTCGAAGTGGCGGTCGGCGTAGTCGTTGACCACGCAGCCGGCGGCGCGCATCAGGTAGACGCCGGCAACGAAGATCAGCAGCACGTTGCGGCCGGGAATGCCCTCGGCGGCCACCCATAGCGCCCACAGGGTGGGCCACATCAGCAGCCAGGTGCCGATGGGGCGGTTCAGGCGCATCAGCTGCAGGAAGTCGGGCACCCGGGCGAGTCCCTTGGGGTGCATCAGGGAACGATCCATCTCTACCTCGTGAAAGTCGCGTGAAACGGCAACTAGCCGCTCTGGTACGGGGCTGATCCGTCGACAAGCCTGCGAGGGGGCGCCATGAACCCCTCCATGGGAGCTACCTAGACCCTGCTTCGCTCTCGCATCCTGCTCCGCTTGCAGGACCGGTGCTGGCTATCCATGGCCAGCCCGTTCGGAGCAGTGCTCCTCACCCCTGGTCCACGGACCCCCTCTTCGGCTTGCCCCCGGCGCCCCTTGCAGCTGGCTTCAGGAACAGGCCCAGAGCCTAGCGCGAAGGGAGGCCGAGGTCATCCGCCATGGCGTCCAGGAACCACTCCTGCACCAGCACCCGGAAGTCACCGCGGCGAAACACCGAGCGCCGGCCCCAGGGGCCGCGGTCGGCGTGGAAGCCCGCCGGGGCAGTGGTTACCTCGATCTCGCCGCGCTCGAGATCCGGCTGGCGAAACAGCCAGGAGCCCAGGGAGCGCTCGCCCAGTCGGGCCAGCTCCTGCTCGGGCAGGCCCGTGAGCGGCGCCACCGAGCGGGCCACCACCCAGGGGCGCTCGCCCAGGCAGAGCGCCACTTCGCGTAGCCAGGCGCGCTGGCCGGGGGCGATATCCAGAACGTCGGCTTCGTCGGGGCGCGGCGTATCCAGGCGCTGGTCGAGCAGCTGCACGCGGAAGGGGTGCGGCGCGCCGGCTTCGGTCAGGCGCAGGGTGAGGGAGTCCCGGGAGCCGACCCAGCGCTGCCAGGCGGGGCTCATGGCGGGGCAACCCTCGGCCAGGGGAATCCAGCGCGCCGTGGCACGGGTCTCGGAAGTCGGCAGGTCGGACACCGTCGGGCTCCGCATCGATTCAGGGGCGGTTAGTGTAACATGTGGGGTACTTCCTTCCCTGACGCGAGGAGGCCCATGAGCGCTCCCCTGACCATCATCGGCTCCGGCATGGCGGGTATCGGCCTGCTGCGCGCCCTGCGCGCCCTGGATGCCGAGCGCCCCGTGACCCTGATCACCGCCGACAGCGGCGACGACTACTCGAAGCCGCTGCTCTCCACCGGCTTTGCCAAGCGCCTGCCCCCCGAGCGGCTGGCGGCGCGCAGCGCCCTGCGGGTGGCCGAGGAGCTGGGTGCCGTGGTGCGCACTCACACCCGGGTCGACGCCGTCGACACCGCGTCGCGGACCCTGGCGATCGGGGAGGAGACGCTGCCCTGGAGCGAGCTGGTGCTGGCCACCGGCGCGGCGCCGGTGACCCCCTTTCCGGTCCCCGAGACCTTGGCCGGGCGGGTCTTTACCATCAACGATCTGGACGACTATCGCGCCTTTCATGCGGCGCTGGCGTCGCTGGGGCGACCCGGCCGTATCGCCATCGTTGGCGCCGGTCTGGTGGGCTGCGAGTTTGCCAACGACCTGCTGGCAGGCGGTCACGAGGTGAGCCTGGTGGCTCCGGAGGCCGCGCCACTGCCGCGGCTTCTGCCACCGCCCCTGGGGCGCGCTCTGGGCGGGGCCTTCGAGGCGGCTGGCATGGCGCTGGCGCTGGGGGGCGGAGTGAGGGCCATCGAGACGGCCGGCGCCGATGTGGCGGTGGCGCTGGACGATGACAGCCACCTCGAGGCCGATCTGGTGCTGGTGGCCACCGGCCTGCGGCCGCGCACGGCGCTGGCGCAGGCGGCCGGGCTGAGCGTCAGCGCTGCCGGCATCCATACCGACCGCCTGCTGGCCACGTCGGCGCCCGGCGTTCACGCTCTGGGCGACGTGGCCTGCGTCGACGGTGTGAGCGCCATGTACGTGCAGCCGCTGCAGGCCGGCGCCAAGGCGCTGGCGCGCACCCTGACCGGTACTCCCACCCCGGTCGGCTATGGTCCCTGGCCGGTGGTGGTCAAGACGCCGCTGCTTCCGGTGGTGGCCCTGCCACCCACCCACCCGCCGGCCCGCTGGCGCGTCGAGGGGGAGAGCGGCGATCTCACCGCCCTGGCAGAGTCGGAGGACGGACGTTTGATCGGATTTGCGTTGACAGGGGCCTGTGTCCGTCGGAAAGTTGAGCTGGCGCGGGCTGCGCCGCCGTTGCTAGGCTAGATCTTCCACCACAAGACCCCGGCGACAGGCGCCCGGGGAGGATGCCAAATACCAGGAGGGCAGTATGCGCAAGCCAGAACTCGCCGCGGCGATTGCCGAGCGTGCCGATCTTTCCAAGGACAAGGCGAGCCAGGTGCTCAACGTGATCCTCGACGAGATCACCGGGAGTGTGGCCCAGGGGCAGGATGTGTCGCTGATCGGCTTCGGTACCTTCACCGTGCGCGAGCGTGCGGCGCGCACCGGCAAGAACCCCCAGACCGGCCAGCCGCTGACGATTCCGGCCAGCAAGACCGTGGCCTTCAAGCCGGGCAAGGGCCTCAAGGACGCCGTCGCCCAGTAAGGCAACGCAAGGCGCCAGGCGGTCCGCCCCGGCGGGCCGCGATGGTTTCACCCTCCATGGACCCGGTGGCGAGATCGACATGAAGCTGCGACTGATGCTCTGGCTGCTGGCCTTCCTGCTCAAGCGTGCCCTGCGCCGAAAGGCGCGCTTTCGCGAGCTGCTCGGCGAGCAGCGTGGCCTCGACTGGGGCATCGCCACCGAAGATCTCGCCGTTGCCCGCTACTACCGGATGTCTCCCCGCGGCATCCAGTCCGGGCGCGGTCTGCCGGTGGACCTCGACCTCGAGCTGCGCTTCGAGGACGAGGCCACTGCGCTCAAGGTGTTGAAGAAACCCACCCAGCAGGCCTTTCTCGACGGCATGATGGCGGGCACCGTGCGCCTGGTCGGCGACTCCGCCGATCTGCAAAAGCTGCAGCGGCTGCTCAAGCATCTCTGACCGGGTTTCGCCCGGCGCTTTACGCGATAAGCCTTGAGCTATAAGAAAAACCTTGTTGCAAGGTTTGGTAGCAGCATCCTGGCTTACGGCTTACGGCTTACGGCTTACGGCTTACCGCTAAACTTGCCCGTAGCGGCCCGCCTCCTCACCCAGCCAACGCCTGATCAGCGGCCGGCTCGCCTCCGGATGGAGAGCCAGCAGCGCCTCGGCCAGTGGGGCGACGCGCTCCAGCAGGTCGGCGTCGCGTTCCAGATCGGCGATCTTCATCTGGGCCAGGCCGGTCTGGCGAGTGCCCAGCACCTCGCCGGGGCCGCGCAGCTCCAGGTCCCTCTCGGCGATGCGAAAGCCGTCGTTGGTTTCGCGCATCACCGCCAGGCGCTGCTTGGAGTGGGCCGACAGCGGCGGATGGTAGAGCAGCACGCAGAAGCTCGCGGTGGAGCCGCGCCCCACGCGGCCGCGCAGCTGATGCAGCTGCGAGAGCCCCAGCCGTTCCGGGTTCTCGATGATCATCAGGCTGGCATTGGGCACATCGACGCCCACCTCGATGACCGTGGTGGCCACCAGCAGATCCAGCTCGCCGGTCTTGAAGGCGTCCATCACCGCGGCCTTCTCGGCGGCCTTCATGCGCCCGTGAACCAGGCCGATGGAAAGCGTCGGCAGCGCCTCGGAGAGCTCGTCGCGGGTCGCCTCGGCGGCCTGGCACTCCAGCACCTCGGACTCCTCTATCAGGGTGCAGACCCAGTAGGCCTGGCGGCCCTCGGCGCAGGCGTGGTGGATGCGCTCGACGACCTCGGGGCGGCGCTCATCGGGCATCGCCACCGTCTTGACCGGGGTACGCCCGGGGGGCAGCTCGTCGATCACCGAGACATCCAGATCGGCGTAGGCGCTCATGGCCAGGGTGCGAGGAATGGGGGTGGCGGTCATCACCAGCTGGTGGGGAGTCAGGCCGCCGGCCTCGCCCTTCTCTCTCAGGGCCAGGCGCTGGTGCACCCCGAAGCGATGCTGCTCGTCGACGATGGCCAGGCCCAGACGCTGGAAGTGGACATCGCCCTGGAAGAGGGCGTGGGTGCCTACCACCATGCGTGCGCGGCCGTCCTGGATGGCCGCCTTGGTGTCCAGGCGCGCCTTGCCCTTGAGCTTGCCGGAGAGCCAGGCCACCTCGATGTCCAGCGGTTCGAACCAGGCCCGGAAGGCGCGGTAGTGCTGCTCGGCGAGGATCTCGGTGGGCGCCATCATCGCTGCCTGACAGTCGCCGGCGATGGCGGAGAGCGCTGCCATGGCGGCCACCACCGTCTTGCCGGAGCCCACATCGCCCTGCACCAGGCGTAGCATGGGGACTTCCCGGGCCAGGTCGGCGCCGATCTCGTCCAGCACCCGGCGCTGGGCGCCGGTCAGCGAGAAGGGCAGCTGGGTCAGGAAGCGTGCCTGCAGGCCGCGCCCGGAGGGCAGCGCCGGGGCGCCATCCTCCTGGATACGCAGCCGCACCGCCTGCAGGCTCAGGCGGTGGGCCAGCAGCTCCTCCAGGGCCAGGCGCCGGCTGGCCGGGTGGCGGCCGCTGGCCAGCTGTTGGGGATCGATGTCCGGGGGCGGCTGGTGCAGCACCTGCAGGCAGTGGTGCAACTCGGGCAGGCGGAAGCGGGCGCGCAGGTCCGCGGTGATCCAGTCCGGCAGCGCTTCTGGGTGGGCCTCGAGCTGGGCGAGGGCCTGCTCGATCAGCGCCCGCAGGCGGGTCTGGTGGAGCCCCTCGGTGGCCGGGTAGATGGGGGTCAGATGGTCCTCCACCGGCGGGGCATCGGCCTTGAGCAGCCGATATTCGGGGTGGTAGATCTCGAGCCCGGTGGCCCCGGCGCGGGCCTCGCCGAAGCCGCGCAGCCAGATGCCGGGCTGGAACTGCTGCTGCTGGGCCGGGGAGAAATGGAAGAAGCGCAGGCTGAGCAGGCCGGAGGCGTCGCGCAGCCGCACCAGCAGGCTGCGACGGCGGCCGCGGACCACCTCGGCGGCCACCACTTCGCCCTCCACCACCGCTTCATGGCCGGCGCGCAGGGTGCCGATGGGGGTGATGCGGGTACGGTCCTGGTAGCGCAGCGGCAGGTGGAAGAGCAGGTCGGCCACGCTCTCGATGCGCAGCCGGGCCAGCTTCAGGGCCAGCGCCTCCCCGACTCCCTTGAGCGACGTGACCGGCGCGTCGAGTGCGTTCATGTCGACACGGATTCGGCCTCGCGGCAGCGGGCGATGGCGTCGGTCACGGCATCGATCGCCTTGGGCCGCGGGAAGCTGGCCCGCCAGGCGATGGCCACGGTGCGCGACGGGGCGGGCGGAGCGAAGGGGCGGCTGACCAGCAGGCCGCTCTCGTAGTGGACGGTGCCGATGGCCGAACGCGGCAGCACGGTGACGCCCAGCTTGGAGGCCACCATGTGGCGAATGGTCTCCAACGAGCCGCCCTCGGCGGTGAGGGTGTTGTGGGGGCTGGCGAGCTTCTGACTGATGGCCGGACAGGCCTCGAGGATCTGGTCCCGGAAGCAGTGGCCCTCGCCCAGCAGCAGCAGCCGTTCCCCGAGCAGCTCCTCCTTGTGAATGACCTCGCGCTCGGTCCAGGAGTGGTCGGCGGGGATCAGTACCTCGAACTCTTCCTCGTACAGGGCCTTGGTGACCACATCGGTCTCGGTGAAGGGCAGGGCGATGATGATGGCGTCCAGTTCGCCGCTTCTCAGCTTGCGGCGCAGGCTGCCGGTGAAGCCCTCCTCGATGTAGAGCGGCATCTGCGGTGCACCCTGGCGCAGTGCGGGGACCAGGTGGGGGAACAGGTAAGGACCGATGGTATAGATGGCCCCGAGACGCAGGGGGCTCGCCAGCTGATCCTTGCCGGCGTTGGCCAGCTCCTTGATCACGCTGGTCTGTTCCAGCACCCGCTGGGCCTGCTCGACGATCGTCTCGCCCAGCGGCGTGACCTGGACGGTGGACTTGGAGCGCTCGAACAGGGCGACGCCCAGCTCCTCCTCGAGCTTCTTCACCGCCACGGAGAGTGTCGGCTGGGAGACGAAGCAGCGTTCGGCGGCGCGCCCGAAGTGGCGCTCCTGGGCCAGTGTCACGATGTAGCGGAGTTCTGTTAGAGTCATCGTGGTTGCCTTGCAGGCATCCTCTTGAAATTCCAATAGGGACTTTTTATCAGGGGGCAGGGAAAAGGTGAAGAGAACAACGCTGATTCTAGGCTGTGGGGATATCGGGATGGGGCTCGGCCAGCGGCTGAAGGCGGCCGGTCAGCGAGTGGTGGGCGTGCGTCGCAACGCTGCGGCGCTGGCGGACAGCGGCCTGGAGGCCGCCGGGGCGGACCTCACCGACCCCGCCAGCCTCGCCGCCCTGCCGGACGCCGATGTGCTGGTCTACGTGGCCAGCGCCGACCGCTTCGAGGAGGAGGCCTACCGCGCCGCCTATCCCGAGGGGCTCAAGGCGGTGCTGGCCGAGTTCGGCTCACGCAAGCGGCTGCCGCAGCGAGTCCTCTTCGTCTCCTCCACCAGCGTCTACCCGCAGCAGGCCGGTGAGGAGGTCGACGAGGCAAGCCCCGCCGAGCCCACCGGCTTCGCCGGGGCGCTGATGCGCGAGGCCGAGCAGGCGCTGCTCGACCACGAGCTGCCGGGGACGGCGGTGCGCTTCTCGGGCATCTACGGCCCCGGCCGCGATCGCCTGATCCGCCAGGTGAGGGAGGGGCGCATCGCTCCGGTCAGCCCCGCCATGTACACCAACCGCATTCATCGCGACGACTGTGCCGGGGTGCTGGCCCACCTGATCGAGCGCAGCCTGGCCGAAGAGACGGTGGACGACCTCTACCTGGCCAGCGACTGCGAGCCGGCGCCGCTCCACGAGGTGATGAGCTGGCTGGCCCAGCAGCTCAAGGTGGAGGCCACCGAAACCATCCAGTCGCCGCTGCGCCGTCGTGCCAGCAAGCGCTGCTGCAATGCCCGCCTGCTGGCCAGCGGTTATCAGTTCCGCTACCCCAGCTACCGCGAGGGATATGCCCAGGTGCTCAGGGAGGGCGGCTTTCTGCCCGAGAAGGCGTGACATCGGCTTGCCGAGTGAGGCGCGCCGGCTGGCCAGGCCTCCTGGGCTTCGGCTCGCGAAGGTAGTTCACCTCTCGATGGAGCAAGCCAGGCTGGCATAGCGGCTGCCCCGGTGATCCGTTATCGACTGGATCAGCTCGAGCCGATCATAGCGCCAGGTCAGCGCCGGCACCGGCAGCCCTTCGGTCTCGAGCCGCTCGGCGCGGCGCAGCAGGGTGACGTGGGGCACGTAGCGCGAGGGGCGGCCCTTGAGCCCCTGACCCTCGAGCTCGTCCCACAGACGATGGTGCAGGGCGGCAAGCGCCGGGTCTGGCCTCTTCCCGCCTGTCCAGAGGATGCCGGGTTGCCGAAAGGTGCCCCAGGCGTTGAGCCGCCACTCTCCCGAGGTGGGTGCGAGGCGGCGCGTCCATTCCGCCAGCGCCTTGGCCCTGGTCTCCTCCACCTCGCCGAGGAAGGCGAGGGTCAGGTGCAGGTTCTCGTCCGGGACGCGCCGCCCGCCGCAGCGGGCCTGGGCCGCATCCGCCAGCTCACCGAGCCGCTCGCGCAGCCCGGGCGGCGGTACCAGCGCCAGAAACAGCCGCATACTCCTCTCAGTCGCCGATGACCATGACGGCTTCCGCCTCGAACTGCGCGCCCTTGGGCAGCGCCTTGACGCCCACCGCGGCGCGAGCCGGGTAGGGCTTCTCGAAGATCTCCTCCATCACCTGATTGACCACGGCGAAGTTGCCCAGGTCGACCAGATAGAGGTTGAGCTTGACGATCTCGCCCAGGGAGCCGGCGGCCTCCTCGCAGACGGCCTTCAGATTGGTGAAGACCTGGCGAGCCTGGGCCTCGAAGTCGTCGGAGACCAGCTCCATGGTGGTCGGGTCCAGAGGGATCTGGCCGGAGAGATAGACGGTGTTGCCGGCCTTGATGGCCTGGGAGTAGGGGCCGATGGCGGCGGGGGCCTGGTCGGTGTTGATCACGGCCTTGTTGCTCATGGTGTGCTCCGTCGTTTCGATGGTTGTTCGGAATAGCCAGCAGCGGCCCGGTCGCCCCGGTGGGGCGCCGGCGGGCCGGCTGAAAAACTCAGTTGCCCAGGCGGGTAATGCGTGCGACGTGGGCGAGGTTGCGCAGGCGCTTGATGATGCGCGCCAGGTGCACGCGGTTGCGTACCGCCAGGGTCAGGTTGACGGTGGCCAGACGGGCATCGCGCTCTTCGATGCCGATGCGTTCGATATTGGCCTCGGCATCGGTGACCAGGCCGGCCAGCTCGGCCACCAGGCCGCGCCGGCTCTCCACCTCCAGGCGCAGGGCGACCGGGAAATCCTCGGCGATATCGTCGGACCACTCCAGGGCAAACAGCTTGTCGGGATCGTTTCTGAGTTCGCCGAGGTTACGGCACTCGGTGCGGTGCACCACGATCCCCTTGCCCACCGAGAGATGGCCGATCACCGGGTCGCCGGGCAGCGGGTGGCAGCAGCGGGCGAACTTGATCACCATGCCCTCGGCGCCGCTGATCAGGATGGGGCCGTGGGCACTTGGTTTGCCCTTGCCCGTGGGCGATTCGCCCTGCTGCAGATCGAGCAGACGGCGCGCCACCACGTGGGCGACCCGGGTGCCAAGCCCGATGCTCTCGAGCAGGGCGTCCTCGTTCTTCAGGCCAAGCTCTGCCAGCAGGGTGTCCAGCGCCCCTTCGGGAAGCTCCTCCAGACTGGTCTCGAATTCGGCAAGCGACTTGTTCAGCAGCCTCCTGCCCAGCTGAATGGCCTCGGTCTGCTGCTGGTGCTTGAGGGCGTGACGAATGGCCGAACGCGCCTTGGCGGTGGTCACGAAGTTGAGCCAGGCCACGTTGGGGCGTGCTCCCGGGGCGGTGATGATATCCAGGGTCTGGCCACTCTCGAGGCGAGTGGAGAGCGGCGCCAGGTGGCGGTCGATGCGGCAGGCGATGCAGCTGTTGCCGATATCGGTATGCACCGAGTAGGCGAAGTCGATCACCGTGGCGCCCTGGGGAAGCTCCATGATGTCCCCCTTGGGGGTGAACACGTAGATGTCATCGGGGAAGAGGTCGTTCTTGACGTGTTCGATGAACTCCAGGGAATCCCCGGCGTGGCGCTGCATCTCCAGCAGGCTCTTGATCCAGGAGCGGGCCCGGGCGTGACTGCCCTCGGCGATGGGGTGCCGAGTCTGACCGGCCTTGTAGAGCCAGTGGGCGGCGATGCCGTTGTTGGCCATGGCCTCCATCTCGCGGGTGCGGATCTGCACCTCGATGGGCATGCCGCTGGAGCCGAACAGAGTGGTGTGCAGGCTCTGGTAGCCGTTGGCCTTGGGAATGGCGATATAGTCCTTGAAGCGTCCCGGTACCGGCTTGTAGAGGTTGTGCACCACGCCCAGGATGCGATAGCAGCTGTCCACATCATTGCAGATGATGCGGAAACCGAAGACGTCCATGATCTCGGCGAACGGTTTGCGCTGGTCGCGCATCTTCTTGTAGATCGACAGCAGGTGCTTCTGACGGCCGATCACCGTGCTGGAGAGCGCTTCGTCGTCGAGGCTCTTCTGCAGGGTGTTCTGGATCTGGCGTATCGCCGAGCGGCGGTTCCCTCTGGCGCTGGAGACGGCGCGCTTGATGCGCTCGGCGCGCATCGGGTGCAGCGCCTGGAAGGAGAGGTCCTCGAGCTCCACGCGGATGGTGTTGATCCCCAGCCGGCTGGCGATGCGGGCGTAGATCTCCAGGGTCTCGCGGGCGATGCGGCGCTTCTTCTCGGGGCGCAGGGCGCCCAGGGTGCGCATATTGTGCAGCCGGTCGGCCAGCTTGACGATGATCACCCGGATATCCCGGGACATCGCCAGCACCATCTTCTGGAAATTCTCGGCCTGGGCCACCGCCTTGTCCTCGAAGGCGATCTGGGTGAGCTTGGAGACCCCGTCAACCAGCTCCGCCACCGGCTTGCCGAACTGCCCGGCCAGCGCATCCTTGCCGACCCCGGTATCCTCGATGACATCATGCAGCATGGCGGCCATCAGGCTCTGATGGTCCATATGCATGTTGGCGAGAATGTTGGCGACGGCGAGGGGGTGGGTGACATAGGGCTCGCCGGAGCGCCGGCGCTGCCCGTCATGGGCCTGCTCGGCATAGTAGAAGGCGCGCTTGACCTGCTGGATCTCGCTCTGGGGAAGGTAGCCGCCGAGACGGTCGGCCAGGTCATCGATGGTGAACATGCGGCGCGCCCTGATTCCTGCGTGAGTGTCCTGGGAAGGATGACGGCGCCTCGGCGCCGTCGTGGATCACTCCTCGCCGGCGGCGCCGAAGAAGGGTTCGCGCACCGGCCGGGCGGCGGGCTCCACCGGCTCGTCGAGAACGCTCGAGTCGACCACGCCCGCGGCGATTTCGCGCAGGGCGACCACGGTGGGCTTGTCGTTCTCCCAGGGCAGCAGGGCGTCGCGGGAGCCGCGGGCCAGCTGGCGGGCACGTGCGGTGGAGATCATCACCAGCTTGAAGCGGTTCTCGACATTTTCCAGACAATCTTCGACTGTGACTCGCGCCATGGGATGCCTTCCTGAAAGCTTGCGGGAACCCGATTGCAGACGCGCGGTACGCGCGTGGACGAATTCCACGTATGGGTAGACCCGCTAGGTTACTCGACGCCCGGTTACCCTGACAAGCGCCGCAGTGCAGCAACGGGACGGCTCAGGAGAGCAGCGCCTGCAGCAGCGGGGCGTGGGACTGGCTGGCCCGCTCGCGGCTCAGCCGCTGGGCGATCACCAGCGCCTGCAGCTCGCGCAGGGCGGTGGTGAAATCATCATTGACCACCAGGTAGTCGTATTCGTCGTGGTGGGACATCTCGCTCACCGCGTCGCGCATGCGCCGCTCGATCACCGCATGCTCGTCGGTGCCGCGGCTGGCCAGGCGGCGCTCCAGCTCATCCCGGGAGGGAGGCAGGATGAAGATCGACACCGCATCGGGCAGCTGGCTGCGTACCTGGCGGGCGCCTTGCCAGTCGATCTCCAGGATCACGTCCTGGCCGGCGGCCAGAGCGGCCTGCACCGCGGGGCGCGAGGTGCCGTAATAGTTGTCGAAGACCCGAGCGTATTCGAAGAACTCGCCGCGCTCGATCATCGTTTCGAAGGCCGGCGTATCCACGAAGTGGTAGTTGACGCCATTCACTTCGCCATTGCGACGCTCGCGGGTGGTGTGCGACACCGAGACCTGAATGCCGTCGAGGCTCTCGATCAGCTCGCGCACCAGGCTGGTCTTGCCGGCGCCGGAGGGGGCAGAAACGATGAAGAGGGTACCCTGGGGCATGGTCGGCATCCCTGTTTGACAGCTGGATGGGGCGGCATGGGCCGAAGTAAAGCGCGCAGTATCGCATGAATTCCCGGCCCGCTGCAGCGCTGTCGGCGCGGGGGAGTCGAACCTCCATGTTCGACCTCCCGCGGGGAAGCGGCGGGTCTTCGCGGTGAGAGTGTCGGGTTACAGGGTCATGAAGGGGGCAGCCTCACCGTCCTGGAACCGGTAGACCTCCCAGTCGCCCTGCTTGGGCCCGGGCATCCCGGGGGTGCCCAGGGGCATGCCGGCCAGGCCGATGCCGCGGGTATCCGGGCGCTCCGCGAAGAGCGCCTCCACCGCCTCGAAGGGCACATGCCCCTCGATGGCGTAGCCGCCCATCCGGATCGTGTGGCAGGAGCCCAGGCCCCGGGGCAGGCCGATGCGCTGCTTGATCCGGCCCACCTCCACATCGTCGACGAGGGTCACCGCGACCCCCCGGGCCTCGAGCTGGCGGGCGTACTCGTCGCAGCAGCCGCATTCCGGGTTCTTGAACATGGTCGCCTTGTCGGGCAGGGCGGCTTGGGCGGTGCCGGCCCCCAGGAGCAGGGCGGCAGAGAGCATCAGAGTGGAGCCGAAGCGATTCATGGGCGGGCCTCCGGAAGGTCGCGGGACATGGGGCGGGAGGCGAACAGATACTTGGTCAGTGAAGCGATGCCGAGACCGAGCAGCAGCATCATGGCGATGGGCATGACCCAGCCCAGGGGGCCCATCAGAGCGGCACATTGCGTCATCATGATCCTGTCTCCTCTTCGCGGTTGATCCAGGTCACGCCGTTGGGGCCCTGGCCGGTATCATGGCGGCTCGCGACGCTGCCCGCCTCCAGGTCGATGACCGAGACGCGGTTGTCCGGCTCGGCCTCGGTGCCCTCGTTGGCCACCAGCATGTAGCGGCCGCCGGCCAGCAGCCAGCCGAGGCGCCGCTGCCTGCCGCGGTGGGTGGATGAGGAAGACGGGGAGACGTGGTGAGCCACGGCGGACACTGAGAAACGAATCGTCATGAGACACTCCTGATGAACGTAGGGGGCTGCGACAGGGCCGCCGGGACCGGATGTCCGGACGGGGTGTCGCGAGTCGGCGGCGAGGCCGCCTGCGTTCGATCAGGCTCTGGGAGGGCGCTCGGGGAGTGGCGGGACCCGTGGGAAGGTCGCGCTGGCCGGGACGCTGGCCAGGTGGGGCTGCCTGGCCAGAGGAAGGTGTGCCTGGCCGATGGCGGTGGAACAGCTGACGCAGGAGGAGGCGCTGTGCTCGTGGTCGAGCTGGGGCGCCGCTGCGACGTCGTCGCCCTGCCACTCGACGGCGACGGCGCAGTCGCCCTGCGAGCCCGGCACCGCGCCATGGCTCGACAGCGACGCCATCGCCAGCAGCAGCGCGAGCAGGAGCGCCAGCCAGCGGCCTCCCGGGCGTTGCGTCAGCGATGTGCGATCGAGCCGTGTCATGGCGAAGTCTCCAGCATCAGGGCTTCAGGTTGCCTCACATCGGGGTGGCCTGCGTTGATCCAGGGCAATTTCCCGGGCGATCCTCAACATGGCGATCTGGATCGACTTCCATGGGATCCTCGCCAGCGTATCAGCTCGGCGAAGAGGCGAGAGTCCGGCATCTGCTGACAGCGGTGTGAAACCGCCTCACTCGATGTTCTGGATCTGCTCGCGCATCTGTTCGATCAGCACCTTGAGTTCCACGGCGCAGCGGGTGGTGCTGGCCACCACCGACTTGGAGGAGAGGGTGTTGGCCTCGCGGTTGAGCTCCTGCATCAGGAAGTCCAGGCGACGTCCCACCGGCCCCTTCTGGGTCAGCTGGCGCTCCACCTCGGCCACATGGGTGACCAGTCGGTCTAGCTCCTCATCCACA
>PUOM01000244.1 GCA_003552795.1 Halomonas sp.
CGAGCCGCCCCTGGACGGCCTGCGCGAGGCGCTCAAGCTGGTCACCCTCAACGCCAACCACTGGCAGTGGGCCAACGAGACCTTCGACCGCAGCTGGGCCGAGGAGGACGCCGACCCCGCCCGGGACCTGGATGCCCGCTACGCCATCGAACAGACCCTGGACGACATCGCCGCGGCCCGCGCCGAGATTGCCGATGCCAACCATCTGCTCTACCTGGTGCGCGCCAACCAGACCTTCATGGCGGGCCACAGCGAGAGCCTGGAGGCCGGGCTGGCCGCCATCGAGGCGCCGACCCTGATGCTCTACAGCGAGGATGATCTGGTCTTCTCGCCCCAGAGTGTGCGGCGCACCGCCGAGCTGATCGCCGCCGACGGCACCCCGGTGGAGCTGATTCCCCTCGAGGGGACCCGCGGCCATCTGGACGGCGTGCTGGCCATCGACCAGGCCGGCGAGGTACTGCGGGAGTTCCTGGCGCGCTGACACCCCGCGCGGGGTGCCGATCTCGGACACCCCGCTTCTGCTGGTCGCAGCCTAGTGACCGTTGCGCGCCTCCCACTCCGCCGCCGCGCGCTGGCCGCGCGCCTGGTCGACAAACAGGCAGATCAGGATAGCGGCGATGAACAGCGCCGCGCAGAGCAGGATCGACGCCTGCAGCCCCACCACCGTCTGCAGCAGGCCCAGGGCGATGATGCCGAACACCCCGGCCAGCTTGTTGGCCAGGCCCCAGAAACCGAAGAATTCGGCGGCCTTGCGCCGCGGCGAGAAGAGTCCCACCAGGGCGCGGCTGGCGGACTGGCTGGAGCCCAGCGACAGCCCCGCCAGACAGCCCACGAACAGGAACAGGTGCTGGGCCTCCCAGTCGAGCCCGAGGCGAGCGTTGAGGAAGTCGGTGACCTCCGGCGTGGCCCAGATGGCGAGGATGGCCGCCACCCAGAGCCCCAGGGTGAAGAGGTAGGTGATCTTGGTGCCGATGCGGTCCTGGATGAAGCCGAACCCCAGGGCGCCTGCCGCCGCGGTGATCTGCACGATGATGAACATGATGTTGCGGATCGACTCGTCCCAGCCGATCACCTGGGCGCCGTAGATGAAGGCGAAGGCGATGATGATATAGACCCCCGCCATGGAGAAGAGCAGCGAGATCAGGAAGGTACCCAGGTCACGGAAGCGGCGCAGCTCATGCAGGGTGGTGGAGACCCGCTCCCAGGCGATCTCCCGGTAGGGCTTGCCCGGCGGCTGCGGCGTGCCGCGCTCCTTGACCCACAGGAAGGTGGGGAGCGCCGTGATCAGGAAGAAGCCCGCCGCGAAGGGACCCACCCAGCGGATGCGCTCGAAGTTATCAGCGGTGGCCTCGCCCAGCGCCACCAGAGTGAAACCGGCGGCGAAGAGCCCCCCCACGTAGCCGAGCGCCCAGCCGAAGCCGGAGATCTTGCCCATGTCCTCGGGCGGCCCCAGGTCCGGCAGGAAGGCGGCGATGAAGGACTCCCCCATGGAGTAGGCGTAGTTGGAGACCATGATCAGCAGGAGACCCAGCACCACATAGCCCGGCGCCACGAAGTAGAGCATGGCGGTGGTCGCCACGGTGGCCAGATAGCTGGCGAACAGGAAGCGCTTCTTCGAGGCCTGGTAGTCCATCACCGCCCCGCACAGGGGGCCGGTGACCACCACCAGCAGATAGCTCGTGGCCAGCGCCAGGCTCCACAGGAAGTTGGCCAGCCGGTAGCCGTCGCCGCGATCGCCGACGATCACCGTGGTGAACAGCTCGCCGAACACCACGGTGATGATCAGCAGGGTATAGGCCTGGTTGGCGAAATCGAACATCGCCCAGCCGAGGATCTCCTTGCGCGAGGCGCGGGTCTGCGGCGGTATGGCGCTGGTCACGGTGCTCATGGGGCTTTCCTTGGCAGGTCGGGACAGCCAGCCTAGCAGCATGGGACGGAGCGCATCGACCCGGCACCCTCGGCGCTAGCGGCAGAGCCGAAAGCCGCGCATGCCGAAATGGAAGTGGTCGGCGTGGGCGGCGTTGTAATCGGGGCCCAGCACGTTGCCGAAGAGATCGCAGGCGCCATCCCGCGCCTCGCGCAGAAACTCTCCCCGCTCCCCCTCCTCGTCCCAGTGATCGAGCAGGCCAACCTCACGGCCGTCGACCAGCCGGAAGCCGGCCACGTCCAGCGCCTCGGCGGTGGCGTGCTCGCTGAGCCGCCCCTCCTCCCGGCCGTAGACGTTGCGACAGGCGAAGCTGCCCAGGTGCTCCACCCCCGAGATCCGGCTGCCCAGGATCGCCTCGGCCGCGGGCTGCAGTCGCTGGCGCTCATAGATCATCCAGGCCAGCGCCAGCGGACAGCTCGCCACGAAGTCGGCATTGAAGTCGACGCCGCTGGCCTCGATGCGCACCACGTTCTCCAGCGGGCAGCCGGCCACCGGCTCATGATCGGCCAGCGGCGTGTAGCGCAGCTCGCCCTCCGGCACCGTCTCCAGGGCCGCCAGGCACCCCTCCCGATCGTCAGCCAGGCGGCGCAGCTTCCACCTGGTCACCGGCGTCAGCGGATCATCGACATGCAGAGGTTCAGCGGGGTGCCAGTGGCGCGGCACCCGCGGCTCCAGGTACCACCAGGACAGCCCCAGGGTGCCGGCCAGCAGCAGCAGGATCAGCAGCCCACGCATCGCCATGCTCTCCTGGCCGCGGTCAGGGTCACGAGCCGTCGGCGGGCTTCTCGCCCGATCCGCCGCCTTGCGCCGATGGATCCGCGCGCTGGAGGCGGTCGATAGCGGCCCCTCCGCGTCGGGACAGGTCGGCCAGGCGATCGATCTGAGCATCCAGCCGGGGCAGGGCCTCCTGGCGATAGCGTGACAGGTCATCGATGGCGCCCATCACGTCCTCGAAGGCCTGCTCGAGGGCCTGCATGTCCAGCATCGCGCCGGAGGCGCGCTGCTGGATCTCCACGCCCTGCTGGCGCAGGGTCCGGGCGGTGCCGCCGATCATCGACGAGGTGGTGGTGTTGAGGGCCTCGACGCGGTCCAGCACCAGCCGCTGATTCGCCATGGCCAGGGCCACGGTCACCGCCACCGTCAGGGCCGAGACGGTGACGTTGATGGCACGATCGACGCCACGCATCAGCTCGCGGTTGTTGCGGATCACCACCTCCAGCGCCAGCACCCCCTGCTGACTGACCGTCAGCTGCTGCTGAAGATCGAGCACGCGCTGACGCAGCGGGAAGAGCAGCTCCTCCTCGAGAAAGCCTCGCTGGGGATCCGCCGCGTCGCGACGTGCAATCGCCTCCTGCAGGCGCCGGTCGATCAGCCGCCCCAGAGCGACCTGCCGCTCAAGCTGACCCAGGATCTCGCCCAGGGCGGCCTGGTCGTCGCTCAGGGTCAGGTTGTCGCGGGAGAGCATATCGCGCCCCGCCTCCAGATCGGCGATGATCGCATCCAGCGCCTGCTGGGCATTCTCGAACTTGCGAAAATAGCGCTGCAGACGGCTGCCGACCCCGGGAATCAGCGCCAGCACCCGATCCAGCGGCCCCTGCGACAGCCGGTGGCGACCGGGATCGAGCCGGTGCATGCGCTCGCGCAGCTCGACCAGCGACTTCGCCACCGGCCCGCCTTCGTCGCCCTGGTGGGCCAGCTGGCGCAGCGGGGTGTCCAGCATGGCGCTGCGATGCGCGGCCTGCTGCTGCAGTTCCAGCCCCATTTCGTCGACGGCGCGTCGCTGGCGTGCCAGCGAGCCTTCATCGCCGCCGCGGATCACCTCCGCGACGAACTCATCCGCCATGGCGGCCAGAGTGGCATCGCCATCCGGGACCTCGCTGCTGCCCTCCTCCGCTGTCTCCGCCTCGGATGCCGTGGTGCCCAGCTCTCGGGCGATCTCCTCCACCGGCGGCAGCGACAGGCGAGGATCGCCTGGGGTTTCCTGATTCATAAGCACCTCGTCGAGACCTGAAATACCCTCGGCCCTGTGACCCCAAGAGCGAGCCATTCTTTCCCTCATCCACGGCCGCGCCCGTAGCGGTCGGCCCCCTCGACGAAGCGGCGCAGCTCCTCGAGGGCTCGCTCGGTGGTCAAGGAGGCCTGGGGACGACCGGTCTCGATACGCGCCATGGCCACGGCCGTGTCGTCGAGCACCGTCAGCGCCGACTCGTTGCGTGCGGCGAGCTCGCCCAGCCGATGCTCGGTCTCGTCGACCAGCTCCAGGCGTCGCACCAGAGCGGCTCGCTCCTCCTCGCCCAGCCACTTGTCATGGGCGGCCAGGCGGCGGCGCACGAAATCGGCATCCACGCTGGCTACCCCGCGAGCCTGGGACGCCATGGCATTGAGGGTGTCCACCGCACCGAGGCAGACTTCGGCCACCAGGCCTCGCGCCCGCTCAAAGGCCAGCTCGCCGCTGTCGAAGCGGCCACTCAGCACGGCCAGCACATGCCGATAGCGGCTGTAGAGGCGGTCGGCCTGCACGGCCAGGTCGGGCCGGTTCGCCTCGAGCAGGCCCTGCTTGGCGCGGCACATGGCCAGCACCAGGCTGTCGGCGTCCGCCGGCGGCCGGGCAGGATCGAGCATGGCCACGCCGGCTTCGTGAGCCCCGCGGGCCTGCCGGCTCCGGCGCTGCCGACGTTCGGCCTCTCGCTGCACCCGCAGGCGACGTTCGCGCCGCTGACGCCACCAGCCACGCAGGCGACGCTCCAGCGGCAGCGCCGCGGGAATCGCGACGATGCCCGCCAACCATCCCGGGAGGCTGGGCCCGAAGCCGCCCCACAGCGAGGTCAGCCAGAGCAGCAGGCTGATGAAGGGCACCGCCAGACAGTAGCGAACGATGACCTGCCAGCGAGCCGGGGTCTCTGTGCCCAGAGCCAGCGATGGGTTGACCAGCCCCACCAGCAGCCAGGGCAGGCAGGTCATGAAGAGGCCATAGGAAAATCCCTGCAGGAATCCCAACATGGGGCTCGGTATCCTTTGTCCAGCGGCAGCGGCCGTGTATGGCGTCAGCGGCGACGGCGAGCCGGGGCGGCGCAGCCCTCGATGTGCGTGTCCCGACGCAGGCCGCGGCCTACAGCAGCAGGGTCAGGATCAGGGCGATACCGCCCACGACCAGCGCCACGATCACGGCGATATCCACCAGGCGGTCCAGCCAGCGATCGAGGCCGGCACCGCCGGGCGGGCGGCTGCCGCGCCGCGGCTGGCGTCGCCGGGTGGCTCCGCGGCGGGGGCCGCGGGCAGTAGGCATCAGCGACATGTGCGAAGTCCGTTTTCCCCATTTCCCCGAGCTTACGACCTGCGCCGCCGCCAGGCCAGTGGCGACGGCGCCGAACGTGTCGCTCTACATGCCTTCACGGCGATTGATGCGGCGGTTCACCACGGCGGGAGCCCGACGCAGACGCTCCTCCTCGGCCAGCAGCTCGGCCTCGAAGGCATCGGCACCCACCGGGGTCTCGCCGTGACGGCGGTAGAGCTGGGTGAGCATCGCCTTGCGGTCGGCCCGCAGTTCGCGCATCAGCACGACCACCATGCC
>PUOM01000092.1 GCA_003552795.1 Halomonas sp.
AGCGCCCCCCGGAGGCGCAGCCCGCGCTCCCGCCGCGCCAGGCAGCACGCACCCAGCCAGAGGGTCAGGGCGGTGAGCCGGGCCGGCAACCAGTTGGCGGCGTCGTCCAGACGCGCCGCGGCGCGGCCGAAGTGAAGGTAGCGCTCGCTGCGATAGCCCACCATGGAGTCCAGGGTGTTGACCGCCTTGTAGGCCACCGCCAGGGGGGCGCCCCCCAGCAGGGCGAAGAGCAGCGGTGCGGTGATGCCATCCACCGTGTTCTCGGCCACCGTCTCCACCGCCCCCCGGGTCACCTCCCCCTCGTCCAGCGCCTCGGTGTCGCGGCCGACGATCATGGCAAGCGCGCGACGCGCCGCGGGGAGGTCGCCTCGGGCCAGCGGGGCGGCCACCGCCAGGGCGGCATCGCGCAGGCCGCGAATGGCCAGGCAGCTGGCCAGCAGCCACCCCTCCGCCAGCCAGCCCAGCCAGGGGTGAATCCACGCCAGCAGCGCGATGGCGGCCCAGGCCAGCAGGCCGCTTCCCGCCGCCACCAGGGCGGTCATCAGCGCGCCGCGGGCCCGGCGCGCTCGGGGTGAGCCCCGGTTCCAGGCCCGCTCCAGCCGGACGATCACCGCCCCCATGCCCACCACCGGGTGGGGCAGGCGGCGGGGGTCGCCGATGGCCAGGTCCAGAGCCACGGCGGCCAGCACCAGGCCCAGCAGCGCAAGCGACAGCGGTTCAGCCATGGGCGGCCTCCTCCTGGCGCCGGCGCCACTCCCGGGAGGCCAGCAGCGAGGCGCGAGTGGCCCGGTAGACCGCCTGGCCCAGCTCGCGACCGAGCCGCGTCCCCGAGCCGGCATAGGGGGTCACGGGGCCCGCCTGGGTCGCGGCAACCGCCAGGCAGTCGGTGGAGGTGCCGCTGGCCGGCGTGCCGCTATGGGGGTCCTGCACCCCGAGAGAGTGCAGGGCGCGCACCTTGGCCTCGCTGGCCGACAGGCAGGCGTTGACCAGGCCGCCATCGGTCAGGTGGCCATCGATCACGACCAGCGTATTGATGGTGCCTACCGGGCGCGGATCGCCGGCCAGGGGGGCGACGATATCCACGGCGTTGCCGGCCCCGGCGGTCACCGCCGCCAGCACGCCCTGCCCTACCTCCACCCACAGGTGCTCGAGGCGCACCGCGGTCATCATGGCCAGGCTCTCGCCCGCCGGCAGCCCGCGCGCCGCCAGCCAGGCGGCGAGATCCGCCGCCGGCGCGCTGCCGGCATAGTCTTTGTCCACATGGAAGTTGCAGAAGTGGCGTCGCCAGCCGAAGCCGCCGCCCACCAGGGCGCTGCTCAGGGTCCAGAGCGGGCGCGGGGCGGCCAGGTATACGCAGTCGGCGGCGGCATCGAGGGTGAGCCCGGGGCCGAAGGCGAGCTGGGTGGGTCCGGGCCTCATGGGGCGGCGTCGATGCCGATATCGTCGAAGGTGGCCATCTCCGCCAGCAGGCGGCAGGCCGAGTCGAGCAGCGGAAAGGCCAGCGCCGCCCCGGTGCCCTCGCCCAGGCGCAGCTCGAAGTCGACCAGCGGGCGGGCATCGAGGGCCTTGAGCGCCAATTCGTGGCCGGGCTCCCGGGAGCGGTGGCCGAAGAGCAGGTAGTCGCGCAGGCTCGGCCGCAGCCGGCAGGCCACCAGCGCCGCCACCGTGGCGATAAAGCCATCCACGATCAGCGGCAGGCGGTGGGTCGCACCGCCCAGGAAGGCCCCCGCCATGGCGGCAATCTCCAGGCCGCCCACCCTGGCCAGGGCCTCCAGCGGGTCCGCTGGGTCGGGGCGCCGCGCCGCCAGGGTGCGCTCGATCACGTCGCGCTTGTGGGCCAGACCCGCCGCGTCCAGGCCGGTGCCGGGGCCCACCAGCCCCTCGACCGACGCACCGGTCAGGGCGGCCAGCAGGGCGCTGCTGGCGGTGGTGTTGGCGATGCCCATCTCGCCGACGATCAGGCTGCGGCACCCCGCCCCCGCGGCCCGCTCGGCGGCGCGCCGACCCGCGGCCATCGCCGCCAGCGCCTCGTCGCGGCTCATGGCGTCCTCGTGCAGCATATTGGCCGTGCCGAGGCGAACCCGCTCGTCGACCAGCCGCGGGGAGCCGACCGTGCCCTCGGGCAGGGGCGCGGCCACGCCCACGTCGATCACCTCGAGATGGGCCCCATGCTGGCGGGCAAAGACGTTGATGGCGGCCCCGCCGGCGGCGAAATTGGCCACCATCTGGGCGGTCACCTCGGCAGGAAAGGCGGAGACGCCCTCGGCGGCCACGCCGTGGTCCGCGGCGAACACCAGCATGGCCGGTGGCGAAACCTGCGGCAGCGCCTGGCCCTGAATGGCGGCCAGCTCCACGGCGAGCCTCTCCAGGCGGCCCAGGCTGCCCGGCGGCTTGGTCAGGCGGTCCAGGCGCTGCGCGGCCTGCCGGGCCGCCAGGCTATCGAGAGAAGGGAGGGAATCGGGGATGACGCTCACGCAGGCCACTCCAGTGTCGGCGGGCAAAGGGGCCAACTATCTTACCAGAGTCGCCAGAGGCGTCAGGGAATCAGCACCGCGGCACCGGAGAGCCTCCCCTCGCGGAGGTCATCGAGGGCCCGGTTGGCCTCCTCCAGCGGATAGGCGCGGGTCTCGGTGCGGATCGGCACCTGCGGCGCCAGGGCCAGGAACGCCTCGCCGTCCTGGCGGGTGAGGTTGGCCACCGACTTCACTGAGCGCTCCTCCCAGAGCAGCCGGTAGGGGAAGCTCGGAATGTCGGACATATGGATGCCGCCGGAGACCACGGTGCCGCCGGGGCGCACATGGGAGAGCGCCGCGGGGATCAGCTCCCCCACCGGGGCGAAGAGGAGGGCCGCATCCAGCGCCTCCGGCGGCGCCTCATCGCTGCCACCGGCCCACTCGGCGCCGAGCCGCCGGGCGAAGGCCTGGGCCTCGGCGTCGCCGGGGCGGGTGAAGGCGAAGACCCGCTGCCCCCGGACCAGCGCCAGCTGGATGAGAATATGGGCGGCGGCGCCGAAGCCGTAGATGCCCAGGCGCCGAGGGGCCTCGCCGCCGGCCAGGCGCCAGGTGCGGTAGCCGATCAGCCCGGCGCAGAGCAGGGGGGCACTCGCCTGGGCGTCGTCGCCGTGCACGGGGAAGGCGTAGCGGGCGTCGGCCACGCAGTATTCCGCGTAGCCGCCGCCCCGGGTGTAGCCGGTGAACTCGGCCCGCTCGCAGAGGTTCTCCTCGCCGCGAAGGCAGGGGTCACACTCGCCGCAGGTCCAGCCCAGCCAGGGCACGCCGAGGCGCTCACCCGGCGCCACCCCGGTCACGCCCTCCCCCAGGGCGGTGACCTCGCCGATGATCTCGTGGCCGGGCACCAGGGGCAGGCGCGGGTCGGGCAGCTCGCCATCCACCACGTGGAGGTCGGTGCGGCAGACCCCGCAGGCCAGCACCCGCAGCTGCAGCTCCCCCGGGCCGGGCGCGGGCCGCGGCAGCTCCTCCAGCATCAGAGGCTGGCCCGGGGCGTGCAGGCGCATGGCGCGCATGGTCTCGGTCATGGTCATTCTCCTCTCGGCCGTCCAAACCGGCCCTGCCGACAGGATAGCCGAGGGCTCAGGCGGCGACCCGGACCTCGTAGCCGGTGTACTTGCGCAGGTTGATCACGCCGGTGTCGAGGATCAGGTACTGCCCCTTGAGGCCGAGCAGGGTGCCGCCGATCTCGGGGGTCTTGTCGAGGTTGTGGGAGACCACCTTGGTGGGATATTCGAGCACCGGGTAGTCCAGGGCCACCGGCGGCGCGTCGAGCCGGCGGATGGCGTCTTCCCCGAAGCGCTGGCGCAGGTTGGCGAGCCCGCCCTCCAGGCGCGCCAGCAGGCGATCACGCTCGGCGGGCAGGTCCAGCTCGGCGGTGTCGCCCTTGAGCATGGCCCGCCAGTTGGTACGGTCGGAGACCTCCTCCTTGAACAGCATCTCGACGAAGCCCGACTGCTGGCGGGTGTCCACCTCGAACATGGGCAGCGCCTGCACGGCGCCCTGGTCGAGCCAGCGGGTCGGTACCTGGGTGCCTCGGGTGATGCCGACCTTGAGGCCGGAGGCGTTGGCCAGATAGACGATATGCGGCTGGAAGCAGTGGCGCTCGCCCCACTCGGGCTCGCGGCAGGTGCCGGCGAAGAAGTGGCAGGTCTCCGGCTTCATGATGCAGGTGTCGCACTGGGCGAGCTTCTTGAAGCAGGGGTAGCAGTGGCCCTGGGCGAAGCTCTTCTTCGTCGCCCGGCCGCAGTGGGTGCAGGCGATGGCGCCGCTCCAGGCAAGCGTCAGCGGCCGCCCCAGGCGCTCATTGAGATCGAGGCGCGCCTCGCCGGCGCGCAGGGTATAGCGGGCGGGCTCACCGCCCTGCCCCGGCGCGATGGCCATCTTGGTCAGGCAGCCGGTGACCTCGGCGGCCGCGGCGATGGCGTCAGTCACGGCCGGCGTCCTTGGCGAGCCCCGCCAGCTCGGGGTCCACGCCGGCGCCGCTGCTGGCCCCGCCGCAGGTGCGCTGCTGCAGGTAGCCGACCCGCTGCTCCTCGGGCACGTTGTTCTCGAACTCGTAGCGCATCACCGCCTCCATGCAGAGCTCGGTCTGCTCCCGGGTCAGCAGGCGGCCATCCGGCCACTTGCGCAGCTCCACGGCCTGCTTGAGGCTCTGGTAGATGGCCGGGGTCATCTGCTGGATCATGCGCTCGAAGGTCATATCGCTCATGGGGAATCTCTCGATGATGATGGCGAGCTCAGCGCTGGCGCCGCGCTCGCCCGGAATAGTACCAGCCCAGGGCCAGGCCCACGACCAGCCCCCCCAGGTGCGCCTCGTTGGCCACGTTGCCGAAACCCACGGCGCCGGCCATGTCGGTCATGGTGAAGACCATCCAGCCGAGCATAAAGACCACCAGCATCTGAGGCACGAAGAAGCCGCTGTGGGGAGCCCGGCGCGACATCAGCCAGACGTAGCCGAGCAGGGCGAAATCGACGCCGGACATGCCGCCGAACAGCACGGTGCCGGCGGCGTACTGGGCCAGATTGGCGCCGATGCCGGCGGCGAGCAGGATCAGCAGCATGCGCCCGCTGCCCTGCAGCGCCTCCACCTGGCGGCCGAAGTACCACAGCCACAGCATGTTGAAGATCAGGTGCATCCAGCCGAAGTGCAGGAAGGCCGGCGACAGCGGGCGCCACACCTGGCCAGCCAGCACCGCCTCGACCAGGCTGCCCACCGCCAGGCTGCCGTTGACGACCCCCAGCGGCACGATGGCCAGGGCGGCGATCACCCGATCGCCGAACACCGCCATGGCCGCGAATACCACCAGACATAGCCCCAGGGTCACGGCGGTCACCGGGGCCAGGCGAAAAGGCGCCAGCAGGGAGTCGGGGGCCAGCTCGGGCGCCCGGGCGCGGCGGCGCTCCGGCGTCAGCGGCTCGCCACGCTGCCAGCGGACCAGCAGCCGCTGCAGCTCCGCCT
>PUOM01000105.1 GCA_003552795.1 Halomonas sp.
AAACCGGGGTGCAGGCGTGGAAGTTCGCCAAGGGGCTCTACCTGATCCCGATGTTCATGGTCTTCAACCCGGAGATCATCATGGGCGGCCCCTGGGCGGTGGTGGCCTGGAACGGGGTGATTGCGATCCTGGCGCTGGGCGCCTTCGCCGCGGCCCTGGAGGGGTATCTGTTCACGCGGATGTCGTGGCTGCCGAGGCTGGCCATCGTGCCGGCGATCATCGCGGTCTTCTATCCGGACCTGCGTTTCGAGATGGTCGGCGTAGGCATCATGGCGCTGGCCATCGGCGGCAATTGGCTGGCCAGCCGGCGCGAGGCGGCGCTGACCGGATAGTCAAGGTGACGGGGAATGGCCGCGCGGCTAGAATGTGCGGCTTTCCTTTCCGCACTCTCCATCCTGAACAGGCAGTTGCCGAGGAGCATTGATGCAGTCTGAACAGTCGCCGAAGGTTGGCGTGATCATGGGGTCGAAGTCCGACTGGCCGGTGATGGAACACGCCGTGGCGATGCTCGAGCGCCTGGGCGTGCCCGTCGAGACCCGAGTGGTCTCCGCTCACCGCACGCCGGACCTGCTCTTCGACTATGCCAAGTCCGCCGCCGAGCGGGGCCTTCAGGTGATCGTGGCCGGCGCCGGCGGCGCCGCCCATCTGCCGGGCATGGTGGCCTCCCAGACCGCGCTGCCGGTGCTCGGCGTGCCGGTGGAGTCCAAGGCGCTCAAGGGGCTCGATTCGCTGCTCTCCATCGTGCAGATGCCCGGGGGCATCGCCGTGGGGACCCTGGCCATCGGCAAGGCCGGCGCCACCAACGCCGGGCTGATGGCCGCCCAGATCGTCGGCCTGCAGGATGACGCGGTGCGCACCGCGGTGGAGGCGTTTCGCGCCGAGCAGACCCGTACGGTGCTGGACAACCCCGACCCCCGGCCCTGAAGGCCCCGCGGGGCCTTCAGCGAGAGACGAGCAAGGAGCGAACCATGAATATCGGCGTCCTGGGTGCCGGCCAGCTCGGCCGCATGCTGGCCCTGGCCGGCTACCCCCTGGCCAACCGCTTCACCTTCCTGGATACCACCGGCCATCCCAGCGCCGGGATCGGTGATGTGCTGATCCATACCGACCAGCACCATCTGCTGGAGGACTTCCTGTCCAGGGTCGATCTGGTCACCTACGAGTTCGAGCACCTTCCCGTGGCGCTGGTGCAGGCCATCGAGGAGGTCAAGCCGGTCTATCCCGGCAGCGAGGCGATCCGCGTCTGTCAGAACCGCGCCGAGGAGAAGGCGCTGTTCGACCGTCTGGGCATTCCCACCCCGGCCTACCGCCTGGTGGAGAGCGCCGACGAGCTTGCGGCCGCGGCCCGGGCGCTGGGCTGCCCGGTGGTGGCCAAGTCGGTCACCGAGGGCTATGACGGCAAGGGCCAGGCGGTGCTGCGCGACCCTGCCGAGGCGGCCGAGGCCTGGCGCTCGATCAACCACCCGCAGCTGATCGTCGAGGCCTTCGTCGACTTCGTGCGCGAGGTGTCGATCATCGCCGTGCGCGGCCGCGACGGCGAAGTGGCCTTCTACCCCATGGCCGAGAATCAGCACGTGGACGGCATCCTGCGCTACTCCGTGGCGCCCATGCCGGATCTGGACGACGGCGTTCAGCAGACCGCCGACGGCTATATCCGCGCGCTGCTCGACGAGCTCGACTACGTGGGCGTGCTGACCCTGGAACTCTTCCAGTGCGCCGACGGCAGCCTGCTGGCCAACGAGATGGCGCCCCGGGTCCACAACTCCGGCCACTGGACCCAGGATGGCGCGGTGACCAGCCAGTTCGAGAACCACCTGCGCGCCATCCAGGGCCTGCCCCTGGGCGATACCGCGGCGCGAATGCCCACCTGCATGGTCAACGTGATCGGCCGCGAGGGCGATGCTGCCGAGATCCTGGCCATTCCCGATGCCCATCTGCATCGCTATGACAAGGGCGAGCGGCCCGGGCGCAAGCTGGCCCATATCAACCTGGTGGCGCCGACCCACGAAGCGCTGATGGAGCGGGTGCGCGCCTGCGCGGCCCTGCTGCCCGACGCCCCGGCGCCGCGCTTCAGCTTCGCGTCGCCGCGCGGCTAGACGCAAGCGGCGCGGCGACGCGCCCTTCGCCCAGGCAATCGGCCCCGCCAACTGGCGGGGCCGATTGCCTCTCGGGCCAGTGGCTGCCGCTGCTGGAAGTCTGGCGCCGATGGGCGACACTGTCAGCAGTGTTCGACGCGGGGAGGTGCGATGCGACGATGGCCGAGGCCGGGCGATATCGCCCTGATCGCAGCGCTGCTGCTGCCGCTTGCGGTGGCGCTGCCGCGGCTCGGCGGGCCGGGTGGCCCGCCCGAGATGTGGCTCACCTGGGTGGGCAAGGTGAGCGGCATCCTGGGGCTTGCCATGATGCTGCTGGCCGGGGCAGTGAGCTGCCGGGTGCCCGGCTTCGACCGCCCCTTCGGAGGGCTGGCGCGGCTCTGGCACCTGCACCACTGGCTGGGCTTTGCCGCCTTTATCCTGGTGATGCTCCACGCCCTGGCGCTGGGGCTCGCCGCGGTGCCGGCCTCCCTGGACGCCGCGGTGGCGACCCTCTTCCCGCCGCTCTCCCACGGGGCGCTCTGGCTCGGCTGGCTGGCCTGGGCGGCCATGGTGATCTTTCTGGCGCCCACCTTCGACTTCTTCGGCAAGCCCCACTACCAGCGCTGGAAGCGGCTGCACCTGGTCTCCGCGGCGGCGCTGCTGCTGGGGCTCGGGCACGCCCTGCTGCTGGCCGGCGAGGCCTGGCCCTGGTGGCTGCTCGGCATCGCCGGGCTCGGCGCCATCGCCTGGCGCAAGGGCGTGGCGCCGTCTCGTCGCCATCCCTATCGGGTCGAGGAGGTGGTGCCCCTGGCCCGAGGCGTGGTGGAGCTGGTGCTGCGCCCCGAGGGTAGCGGCATTCGCCACGAGGCGGGGCAGTTCGTCTACCTCTCGCCGCTGGACGAGCGCCTTGCCGCCGGGCGCGGCGAGGAGCACCCCTACACCATCGCCTCGTCGCCCGCGGACGCGCACCTGCGTATCGGCATCAAGGACCTGGGCGACGCCAGCCACGCCCTGCAGACGGTGACGCCCGAGACCCGGGTGCTGGTCGAGGGGCCCTACGGAAAGTTCTTCGGACGGCGCTTCCCCGAGCGCGACATGCTCTGGCTGGGCGGCGGCATCGGCATCACGCCCTTCGTGGGCGGCGCCCGGGATCTGGCCTCCGGCGCTGCCCGCGAAGGGCATGTGCAGCTGATCTACCTGGCTCATGACAGCTCCCGGGCCTACTACCGGCAGGAGCTGGAAGCGATCGCCGGGCGGGTCGAGGGGTTCACCTTCACCCGGCACTATTCGCGAGAGCGGGGCCGACTGGACGAGGCTTTCCTGCGCGAGCACTGCCCGGACTTCACCGAGCGGGAGATCTATCTCTGCGGCCCGTCGGCCATGAACGCCCACCTGCAGCGGCTGCTGGCCGAGCAGGGCGTGCCCGCCTCACGCATCCACAGCGAGGTCTTCGACTTCCTATGAACATCAACAAGATCGCCTACTCCACCTTCATCGCCTTCGTGGCGAGCCTGGCCACCCTGGTCTCGATCCAGGCGCTTTCCAGCAGCGACCGCGACGCGGCCGACGACGACGCCCTGGACTCCGTCACCCTCGACGAGCTCGCCGAGCATGACGGCGCCGAGAGCTGCTGGAAGGCGATTCACGGCCGGGTCTATGACATCACCGACTATGTGCCCGACCACCCCACCGACGAGGAGGTGATCCTCGAGTGGTGCGGTCGTGAGTCCACCGAGGGCTGGGACAACAAGCGCCCCGGAGTACCCCACAGCGCGCGGGCCGAGGCCATGCTGGAGGAGTACCTGATCGGGCGACTGGTCGATGACGACGGCGAGCCCCTCGAGCCGGAGGCCGCGGCACGGGCCGAGGAGGGCGACGAGGCAGGCGACGCCGACGGTGAACCGGCTCGGCTTTCGCCCGCGGAGGACGAGCGTCTGCATCGGGCGCTGCTGGGGCTACCGCTGGACGGCCATTATCGTGGCGTCTTCATCGACCGTGGCGTGATCCAGGTGAATATCACCTTCGATCTCGAGGATGGGCGCTTCACCCGGCTGGACTATCGTCACCTGGCCTATCGCGACGATGACTACCTGGCCATGGAAGAGGACGATGAGCTCTATCCGGTGATGCGTCAGCATCGTCAGATCCTCGAGCGTCTGGAGGGGCAGCCGGTGACCGCCATCTTCGCCCTCTACGAGCCCGAGCGCCTGGCCGATGATATCGATGGCTACAGCGGCGCCACTCTGCGCGGTGCCAAGATCATCTCGTCGATCCGCGACGCTCTCAATCGCGGGGTCTACAGCTGGCCGTGAGCCTCAGCCGCGGCGATGCACGCGTCGCCCCAGGGCCCACACCTCGTCGATGGTCCAGGCGCCGTCGGCCAGCACCAGCAGGTCGGCGTCGCAGCCCGGGGCCAGACGCCCCTTGGCAGTGAGCTTGAGGGCGTCGGCGGCGTGGGTGCTGACCATGCCCAGTGCGCGCTCCAGGGGCAGGCCGTGTGCCTCCACGCACTCTCCCAGCACCTCGAACAGGCTCCCCAGGCGCCCGGGTTCGAGGCCCGCGAAGCGTCCCTCGGCGTCGAAGCGGGGCAGCGAGGCGTTGGCGTCCGAGGAGAGGGTGATCCGTGAGGGGTCGACTCGGGCGTGCAGGGCGCGGGCCACCGCCTCGGCGGCGGGGACCTCGCCGTCGGCCAGCAGCGCCGGGGTGGTGCTGGTGGTGAAGTCGATGCGCCCGCCTTCGCGGGCGAAGCGCACGCCGTCCTCGAACAGCTCCGGGGTGCGGTTGATATGGGTGGGCAGGAACTGGGCCAGCGGGATGGCGCTTTGGCGCGCCACCTCGCGCAGCGGCTCCAGGTGCGTTGGCGCATCGCCGGTATGGATGAAGACAATGCCCGACTTGCCCGCGAGCATGCCGGCGGTGCGCGCCTCGGCGGCGAGCCGGGCCAGCTCGCTCGCCGCCGGCTGTGAGCCGCGGTGGTCGCTGATCGCGACCTCGCCCACGCCGATGAAGTCGGGGATGAACAGGATATCGCTGCCCACCGAGCCGGTCAGCGTGACCGGCGGCAGCTGATAGGAGCCGGTGTAGCAGTAGGTGGTGAGCCCGCCGGCGGCGAGTTCGCGGGCCTTGCCCAGCAGGTTGGCCGGGGTGCGGGTCAGGGCGTCGGTGCCCAGGGCGCCGACCAGGGTGGTGACCCCGGAGGCCAGGGCATCCTCCAGGGCCAGCTCCAGGGTGCGGGTGCCGAAGCCGCCCTCGCCGCCGCCGCCGATGAAGTGCACCAGGGGGTCCACCAGGCCGGGAATCACCCGGCGTCCCGCCAGGTCGACCGTCTCGACGCCCGGGCCGCTGGCGGGCAGCGGCTCG
>PUOM01000104.1 GCA_003552795.1 Halomonas sp.
GAAGCTGGAAGCTGGAAGCTGGAAGCTGGAAGCTGGAAGCTGGAAGCTGGAAGCTGGAAGCTGGAAGCTGGAAGCTGGAAGCTGGAAGCTGGAAGCTGGAAGCTGGAAGCTGGAACGCAGTCTGTTGCCACCCAAGCTGATGTCAAGATTTTTTCTTCAAGCTCCCGGCGAAGCCGGGGAGAGCTTTCTTCCAGCTTCAAGCTTCCAGGAGCGAAGCGACGCTCTTCCAGCTCCCGGCCCCGCGAAGCGGGCGCTCTTCCAGCTCAAGAGCGGGGTATCCGCAGCACCTGCCCCACCCGGATCACATCGCCATTGAGCTCATTGGCCTGACGCAGCTGCGAGGTGGAAACGTTATGTCGGGCGGCGACCTGAGAGAGCGTATCACCGGGTTGGATGCGGTACTCGTTGCCGCCGGTGCTGCGGTCGTTGTCGCGCTGCCAGGCCAGCAGGCTCGCCGGCGGCGGATTGCGGCGGAAGTGGTCCTGAACCCCGCTGAAGACCGCCCGGGCCAGCTTCTGCTGATGCTCGGGGTCACGCAGCCGACGCTCCTCCTCCGGGTTGGAGAGGAATCCCGCCTCGACCAGCAGCGACGGGATATCCGGCGACTTGAGCACCCTGAAGCCGGCTTGCTCCACCCGGTTGCGGTGCAGCCGGTTGACCTGCCCCAGCTGGTCCAGCACCTGGCCGCCGATGGCCAGCGAGTCGTTGAGCGTGGCGGTCATGGTCAGATCGAGCAGCACGCCGCGCAGCACCTCGTCCTTGTCCTTGAGGGAGAGGTTGCCGTCCACGCCACCGATCAGGTCGGCGCGGTTCTCGCTCTCGGCAAGCCACTGGGCGGTCTCCGAGGAGGCGCCGCGCTGGGAGAGCGCATAGACGGCGCTGCCGTGAGGCTGCGGGCTGGTGAAGGCATCGGCATGGATGGAGACAAAGAAGTCGGCCTTCTGATCTCGGGCGATCTGGGTGCGCTGGCGCAGCCCCACATAGTAGTCGCCGTCGCGAATCATCACCGGGCGGAAGCCCTCGGCCTCCTCCACCAGCCGCTGCAGGCGTCGGGATATCTCCATGGCCACGTCCTTCTCGCGGGTCCCGCCGGGACCGATGGCGCCAGGGTCCTCACCGCCGTGGCCGGGGTCGATGGCGATGATGATGTCGCGTTTGGGATGAGGCTGGGCCTGCTGCAGGGCCTCCGACGGTTCCGTGCTGACCCGTTCCTGAGAGCCGCTCGAATCGACGCTGGGGCGACTGGCGGCGATCTCCTGCTCGCGAATCATCGCCTCGATGGGGTCGATGGGATCCTCCACCGCGCTCTCCCCGGGATACTCGAGATCCACCACCAGACGGTGGCCATACTGATCATTGGGCGCCAGGGTGAAGTGGCGGGGTTCCACGTCGCGCTCGAGCTCGAGCACCACGCGCAGCCCCCCGCCGTCGCGGGCCCCGGTGCGTACCCGGCTGATGGCGCTGCCGGCGAGGTCGATCTCGTCCACCTTGGCCGCCATGCGGCTGTCGTCCAGGTCGATCACCAGCCGCGGCGGGTCGTCGAGGCCGAAGACGTTGGCCTCGGCCGGGGACGTGAGGTCGAAGACCAGGCGAGCGTGGTCCGGCGCCGCCCAGAGGCGGACGTTTTCCACCTCGGCCGCCTGCAGGCCGCCCAGGGGGAGCCACAGCAGGGTGGCGACCAGCAGGCCGCGAATCAAGGTCCTGATCATGGTGCGACCTCGCTCCCCCCGGCGTCATCGGACACGCGACAGGCGGAGAGCTCCGGCATGTCCGCCAGCCGCGCCAGCAGCTGCTCACCCCGCTCGGTGCAGGCGTCGAGGCGAGCCTCGCGACCCACCCCGGCCAGCGACAGGGCGATCCGCAGATCGGGCTGCGGCAGCCAGCCCTCACCGCGGCAGGGCCACTCGACCAGGCAGAGAGCGTCGGCGGCCAGCAGATCACGGCCGCCGATGAACTCCAGCTCCTCGGGGTCACCCAGCCGGTAGAGATCGAAGTGGTGAATCTGCACGCCGTCGAGCGCATAGGGCTCCACCAGCGTATAGGTAGGACTCTTCACCGCACCCGAATGGCCATAGGCGCGCAGCACGCCGCGGGCCAGGGTGGTCTTGCCGGCGCCCAGCTCGCCCTCGAGATAGACCAGCCCGCGCCCCTCCAGGACCCGCCCCAGGCATTCGCCCAGGCTCACCTGGCGGGCTTCATCATCGAGTCGCAACAGCATCGTCCTTGCCCACCGTCGAGTTGACCAGAATACGCGCATAGGATGCCAGATCGCCGGCCAGCAGACCACGCTCCCCGGCGTCCCGAGCGGCCATGTCGGCGGCCCGGGCGTGTACCAGCACGCCGAGCCGCGCAGCGGCCTCCAGCGGCACTCCCTGGGCCAGCAGCGCGCCGAGCACGCCGGAGAGCGCGTCGCCCATCCCACCGCTGGCCATGCCGGGGTTGCCGAAGGGACAGACGGCGAGACCTGCGGGGCCGGCCACCAGGGTGCCGGCGCCCTTCAGCACCACCACGCCGCCCCAGGCCTCGCGCAGCGCCAGCGCCGCGGCGGGACGATCCGCTTCCACCTCGGCCGCGGTAATCCCCAGCAGGCGCGCCGCCTCGCCGGGATGGGGCGTCAGGATCCAGCTATCCCGGCCAAGCCCGGCAAACCGCGCCGCCAGCAGGTTGAGGCCGTCGGCGTCCACCACCAGCGGCCGCTCCGCCTCGAGCGCCGCCTGCAGCACCCCCTGCCCCCAGCTGCCCTGCCCCAGGCCCGGCCCCACCACCAGCACATCAGTGCGGGAGGGCAGGTCACCGAGGTCGGCGGCCCCGCGCACGCCGTGTGCCATCACCTCAGGGCGGCGCACCAGGCTCGCCGTGACGTGCTCGGGAGCGGTGGCCAGGCTCACCTTGCCCGCCCCAAGCCGCGCACAGGCCTCGGCGGCGAGCAGCGCCGCCCCGCCGAAGCCGGGCGCCCCGCCCAGGATCAGCGCATGGCCGCAGTCGCCCTTGTGGGTGGTACGCGCTCGCGGCGGCAGTTCGGCGCCGATCAGGGACTCATCGAGCAGGCGCGCGGCGGGGAGCAGATCCGTCTCGGCCAGGGCGTCCACGCTCAGGGGGCAAAAGGCGAGCTCGCCGACGTGGTCCGCCGCCGCCCCGGTATGCAGCCCCAGCTTGTCGCCGATGAAGGTGGCCGTTGCCGTGGCGCGCACGGCCTCGCCGAGCACCGCGCCGGTGTCGGCATGGAGCCCCGAGGGAATGTCGAGGGCGTACACCGGACGACCGCTGGCGTTCACCGCCGCGATCGCCTCGCGGAAGTCGCCGCGCACCTCCCCGGCAAGCCCGGTGCCGAGCAGGGCGTCCACCAGCAGTTCGCCGCGGAATGCCATGCCGGGTTCCCAGGGCTCGGCGTCGACGCCGGCGGCCGTGGCCATGTCGGCGGCCAGACGGGCGTCGCCCGACAGCGACTCGACGTCCTTGAGCAGGATACGCTGCACCGCCAGCCCCTCGGCGGCGGCCAGGGCCGCCAGCACATGGCCGTCGCCGCCGTTGTTGCCCGCGCCGCACAGCACGGTCAGCGAGCGCGCCCCGGGCCAGCGCTGGCGCAGCACCTGCCAGGCGGCGGCCGAGGCGCGCTGCATCAGGGCGAAGCCTGCCATGCCACTGGCGATGGTGCGCCGATCGAGCTCGCGCACCTGCTCGGCGCGATAGAGGGGGCGCAGCGGCGGCGCAGGGGGGGCGCTGTGAGCGGTCATGCGGTGTCTCCCGAAGGGCAATGCTTTACCATGGCGAGCTGAATGACAATAGTGTAAAGCCTTCCCGGCCCGCGCCAAGAGGCGCGCGCCCCTGCACGGTGTTTTCGCGATCATGCCCGACCCGTCTGCCATCGCCGACGTCGACCTCCACTCACTGGCCCGGCGCATCAAGACCTGGGGGCGCGAGCTCGGTTTCCAGCAGCTCGGCATCACCGACGTCGACCTGGCCGAGGACGAGACGCACCTGCAGCGCTGGCTGGAGGCCGGCTACCACGGCGAGATGGGCTTCATGGCCAAGCACGGCACCAAGCGCACCCGGCCCGCCGAGCTGGTACCGGGCACCCTGCGCGTGATCAGCGTGCGCCTGGACTACCTGCCCGCCGAAGTGGAGACGACCAAGGTGCTGGGCCAGCCGGAGCGCGCCTATGTGTCGCGCTATGCCACCGGGCGCGACTATCACAAGCTGATGCGCAAGCGCCTGGCGACGCTGGCCAAGTGGATCGAGGCCGAGGTGGGCCCCATCGGCTATCGCGCCTTCGTCGACTCGGCGCCGGTGATGGAGCGGGCCCTGGCGCGCAAGGCGGGGCTGGGCTGGTTCGGCAAGAACGCCATGCTGCTCAACCCGAAGGCGGGCTCGCTGTTCTTCCTGGGCGAGCTCTACACCGACCTGCCGCTGCCGGTGGACGCTCCCTTCGAGGGCGACCACTGCGGCAGCTGCAGCGCCTGCCGCAGCGCCTGCCCCACCGGCGCCATCGTCGAGGATCGGGTGGTGGATGCCCGGGCCTGCATCTCCTATCTCACCATCGAACTCCACGGCGCCATTCCCGAGCACTTTCGCGAGGCCATGGGCAACCGGGTCTTCGGCTGCGACGACTGTCAGCTGGTCTGCCCCTTCACCCGCTTCACGCGGGTGAGCCGGGAAGGCGACTTCGCCCCCCGCCACGATCTGGACCGCGCCAGCCTGGTGTCGCTGTTCGCCTGGGGCGAAGAGGAGTTCCTGGCGAAGACCGCCGGCAGCCCGATCCGCCGCATCGGCTACGAACGCTGGCTGCGCAACCTCGCCGTGGGGCTCGGCAACGCCCCCTGGAGCGAGGCGGTGGAGGCCGCCCTCAGGTCGCGGCTGCCCTACCCCTCCGACCTGGTTCGCGAGCACGTGCGCTGGGCGCTGGCTCGCCAGCGGGAGAAGCGCCATCAGCTGATAGCCATCAGCTAATAGCTGGAAGCTGGGCCCTGAGGGGTCAGACCGAGGCCTCCCCACGAATAACCGAATAAAATCAACTGCCTGTCGGTATCTCGGTGCGACTTTGCCAGCGTTGGCGGGCCCTGAGGGGTCAGGCCCCGGCGGCGTCGAACCCGCTCGCAAGGCTCACCATGACGGGCTTCGTGACTTGGCCGGGGTCTGACCCCTCAGGGCCCGCCAACGCTGGCAAAGTCGCACCGAGATACCGACAGGCATTTGATTTTATTCGGTTATTCGTGGGTAGGCCTCAGGGTCTGACCCCACCGCTCTTTGGCCTGCCCCCGGTGTCCCTCGTTACCGTTAGACTCGACTGCTGGCGTGATCACCCCTTGGGAATCGCCTTGGCCGGGTCGTGGAAGGGCTTCTCCACCACCACGGCGTCCTGCATGCCGGTATTGGCCTCGATGCGCAGGGGCGTGCCCAGCTCGGCATGGGCGAC
>PUOM01000098.1 GCA_003552795.1 Halomonas sp.
ACTGAGCGATCAAGCGAAGCAACCCAAGAGGGCGCGTCCAGGATAAGCGCCCCCCGATGAACGAGCGCATTACCGAGGATCAGGTTCGCCTGATCGACAGCGACGGCGAGCAGCTGGGCGTCGTGCCCACCAGTGAAGCACTGGAGCGCGCCGAAGCCTCGGGACTGGACCTCGTGCAGATATCCAATGCCGATCCCATCGTCTGCAAGATCATGGATTACGGTAAGTTCGTCTTCGAGCAGAAGAAGCAGAAGTCCGCTCAGAAGAAGAAGACGAAGCAGATTCAGGTCAAGGAAGTCAAGTTCCGGCCTGGCACCGACGAGGGTGATTATCAGGTCAAGCTGAAGAACCTGATTCGTTTCCTCGAAGGTGGCGACAAGGGCAAGGTCACGCTGCGTTTCCGCGGTCGTGAGATGGCGCATCAGGACCTCGGCCGCAAGCTGATGGAACGGATCGCCGCCGATCTCGAGGAGATCGGGACCGTGGAGTCCTTCCCGAAAATGGAAGGTCGGCAGATGATCATGATCATTGCCCCCAAGAAGAAGCAGTAAGCAGTACCAAAAAGTGATCCGGCGGCCGGTTCAACGGATGGTGGGTGGCTCTACCCGCCGTCGGCCCCGGGTTTTCTGAAAAAACCTCGTAATGGAGTGTTCTTCCATGCCGAAGATCAAGAGCAACAGCGGCGCTGCCAAGCGCTTCAAGAAGACGGCCAACGGCTTCAAGCACAAGCAGTCGTTCCGCAGCCACATCCTGACCAAGAAGTCCACCAAGCGTAAGCGTCAGCTGCGCGGCATGAAGCAGATCCATGACGCCGACAAGGCGCTCATCCAGCGGATGCTGCCCAACCTGTAACCCTTGGTAGACCCTTTTTTCGTCAGGAGTAAGCTATGACCCGTGTCAAGCGTGGCGTTGTCGCCCGTCGTCGTCACAAGAAGATTCTCAAGCAGGCCAAGGGCTACTACGGTGCCCGCAGCCGCGTGTTCCGCGTCGCCAAGCAGGCCGTCATCAAGGCTGGCCAGTACGCCTACCGCGACCGTCGCAACCGCAAGCGCCAGTTCCGCGCCCTGTGGATCCAGCGGATCAATGCCGCAGCGCGTCAGCACGGCCTCTCCTACAGCCGCTTCGTCGGCGGCCTGAAGAAGGCCGGTATCGAGATCGACCGCAAGGTCCTGGCGGACCTGGCCGTGAACGAGAAGGCAGCCTTCGCTGCCATCGTCGAGAAGGCCAAGGCTGCCCAGTAAGTTGATCGCGTCATCCGTGTGTGTCCTGCCGCGGCGGGGCACATGCTGACGTTCAGGGGGAAGAGCAGCCGCTCTTCCCCTTTTTCTTGAAGACAGATACTCGAATTCGGAGCGCAACGGATGGACCACCTTCCCACTCTGGTCACCGAGGCCCGCCAGGCGATCCAGGCCGCCGAGACCATCTCGGCCCTGGACGAGCTGCGCGTGCGCTACCTCGGCAAGAAGGGCGAGATCACCGCGCTGCTCAAGGGGCTCGGCAAGCTGCCGAGCGCCGAGCGGCCGGCGGCCGGCGAACGCATCAACCAGGCCAAGCAGGCGCTGGCCGAGGAGCTGGAGGGGCGCCGAGCGGCTCTGGAGAAGGCGGCCCTGGAGGCGCGGCTCTCCGCCGAGCGCATCGACGTGACCCTGCCGGGTCGCGGCCAGCCCAGCGGCGGCCTGCATCCGGTGACCCGCACCCTGGAGCGCATCGAGGGGCTCTTCACCCGCATCGGCTATGACGTGGCGGTGGGGCCGGAGATCGAGGACGACTACCACAACTTCGAGGCGCTCAACATCCCGGCCCACCACCCGGCCCGGGGCATGGCCGATACCTTCTACTTCGACGCGACCCGCCTGCTGCGTACCCATACCTCGCCGGTCCAGGTGCGCACCATGAAGGAGGGCAGGCTGCCGATCCGCGTCGTCTGCCCGGGGCGCGTCTATCGCAGCGACTCCGACCTGACCCACACGCCCATGTTTCATCAGGTGGAGGGGCTGCTGGTGGACGAGGACGTCAGCTTCGCCGACCTCAAGGGCACCATCGAGGATTTCCTGCACGCCTTCTTCGAGCGGGATGATCTCTCGGTGCGTTTTCGTCCCTCCTACTTCCCCTTCACCGAGCCCTCCGCCGAGGTCGATATCCAGTGTGTGATGTGCTCGGGCGAGGGCTGTCGGGTCTGCTCCCACAGCGGCTGGCTCGAGGTGATGGGCTGCGGCATGGTGCATCCCGAGGTGTTCCGTCATTCCGGCATCGACGCCGAGCGCTACACCGGCTTCGCCTTCGGCATGGGCGCCGAGCGCCTGGCCATGCTGCGTTACGGCGTCAACGACCTGCGCTTGTTCTTCGACAACGATCTGCGCTTCCTGCGCCAGTTCGCCTGACACCCCCTCGCACCAGCAGAACACAGGATATGTCATGAAATTTTCCGAACAGTGGCTGCGCGAATGGGTCTCGCCGCAGCTTGCCACCCAGGCCCTGGCCGACCAGATCACCATGGCAGGTCTCGAGGTGGATGCGGTGGAGCCCGTGGCGGCGGTCTTCGAGGGCGTGGTGGTGGCCGAGGTGCTGGAGCGGGTTCAGCACCCCGATGCCGACAAGCTGAGCGTCTGCCGAGTCAGCGACGGCTCCGCCGAGCCGGTCCAGGTCGTGTGCGGGGCACCCAACGTGGCGGCGGGTCAGAAGGTGCCCTTCGCCCGGGTCGGCGCCGTGCTCCCCGGCGACTTCAAGATCAAGCGGGCCAAGCTGCGCGGCCAGGCCTCTCACGGCATGATCTGTTCCGCCTCGGAGCTCGGCCTCGAGGAGGAGACCTCCCCGGGTATTCTCGAGCTGCCGGCCTCGGCGCCGGTGGGCGAGGATTTCCGCGTCTGGCTGGGCCTGGACGATCACACCATCGAGGTTGACCTGACCCCCAATCGCGGCGACTGCCTGAGCGTCAAGGGCATGGCCCGGGAGGTGGGCGTGCTCAACCGCCTGGCGGTGGCGGGCCCCGCCACCGCACCGGTGGCCGCGACCCATGACGAGACCTTCCCGGTGCGGGTCGAGGATGCCGAGCACTGTCCGCGCTATCTCGGTCGGCTGATCAAGGGGGTGGATGTCACCGCCGAGACGCCGCTGTGGATGGTGGAGCGCCTGCGCCGCAGCGGTATCCGCGCCATCGATCCGGTGGTGGATGTCACCAACTACGTGATGCTCGAGCTGGGCCAGCCGCTGCACGCCTTCGATCGCGCCAATCTGCACGGCGCGGTGATCGTGCGCCTGGCCCGCGAGGGCGAGCGCCTGGTGCTGCTCGACGGTCAGGAGATCACCCTGGCCGATGACACCCTGGTGATCGCCGACGAGCGCGGCCCCCTGGCCATCGCCGGGGTGATGGGCGGCGAGCACTCCGGGGTGAATGGCGAGACCCGCGACATCTTCCTCGAGTCGGCCTTCTTCGCCCCGCTGGCGGTGGCCGGTCAGGCCCGCCGCTACGGCCTGCATACCGATGCCTCCCATCGTTTCGAGCGCGGCGTGGACCCGGCGCTGGCCCGGGAGGCGGCGGAGCGGGCCACCGCGCTGCTGCTCGAGATCACCGGCGGTGAGCCCGGCCCCCTGGTGGAGGTGGCCAGTGCCGAGCACCTGCCCGGCGAACGTCCGGTACGCCTGCGCGCGGCCCGTCTCGAGCAGGCGCTGAGCAAGGCGCTGCCCGCCGAGGAGGTCACCGACATACTCCAGCGCCTGGGCATGGCGGTGACCGCCGATGCGCTCGGCTGGGACGCCATGGCGCCGACCTGGCGTTTCGATATCGCCATCGAGGAGGACCTGATCGAGGAGGTGGCGCGGATCCACGGCTACAACCGGCTTCCGGTGCGCCGTCCGGCGGCACGCCTGGCGCTGCGCCCCGACCACGAGGCGCGCACCCCGCTGGGCCGTCTGCGCCGCCAGATGGTGGCCCGCGGCTATCAGGAGGCGGTGACCTACAGCTTCGTCGCCCCGGAGCTGCAGAAGACGCTGCTGCCCGAGGCGGTCTCGCCGGTGCTGGCCAACCCCATCTCAAGCGATCTGTCGGTGATGCGGGCGAGCCTCTTCCCGGGGCTGGTGCGGGCGCTCACCCACAACCTCAACCGTCAGCAGAGCCGGGTGCGGCTGTTCGAGACCGGCCTGATCTTCCGCGGCGAACTCGATGACCTGCAGCAGCTGCCGATGCTGGGGGCACTGGTGTGCGGCTCGCGCGAGCCCGAGGGCTGGTCGGCCGACCGCGAGCGAGTCGATTTCTTCGACCTCAAGGGCGACCTGGAGAGCCTGCTGGCCATGGGCGGTGACCTCGAGGCCTGGCGCTTCGAGCCGGCGGAACACCCGGCGCTGCATCCGGGCCAGTGCGCGCGGATTCTGCATCGCGGCGAGGAGGCCGGCTGGATCGGCACCCTGCACCCCGCGGTGCGCGCCCAGCTGGGGCTGAAGGTGGATGCCGTGCTGTTCGAGGTGCGTCTCGATGCCCTGACCCACGGCAAGGTGCCGGCCTTCACGCCGCTGTCGCGCTTCCCGGAGGTGCGTCGCGACCTGGCCTTCCTGGTCGATGAGGACCTGCCTGTCCAGGCGCTGCTGGATACCCTGCACGGCCAGGCCGGCGAATGGCTCACCGAGAGCCGCCTGTTCGATGTCTACCAGGGCAAGGGCGTGCCGGAAGGGCGCAAGAGCGTAGCGTTGGGCTTGACCTGGCAGCATCCTTCGCGCACGCTGAATGACGAGGAAATCAATCAGTTGGTCGATGCCATCGTCACCGAGTCACGTCAGCATCTGGGCGCGGAGCTTCGCGGATAAGCGCTGCGGACAACCGGTTCGGCGGGGCGGACCCCATACGAAGGAGTGAACATGGGTGCACTGACCAAGGCCGAGCTGGCCGAGCATCTGCATGCTGAACTGGGCCTCTCCAAGCGCGAGGCCAAGTCGATGGTGGAGACCTTCTTCGAGGAGATCCGCGCCTGTCTGCGCGAGAACGAGCAGGTCAAGCTGTCCGGGTTCGGCAATTTCGATCTGCGCGACAAGCGCGAGCGACCGGGCCGTAACCCCAAGACCGGCGAGGAGATTCCGATCTCCGCCCGGCGAGTGGTGACCTTTCGACCCGGACAGAAGCTCAAGAGTCAGGTCGAGGGGTATCGCGGGGAGCCGCGCTGAGCGGTCGCCCGCCCCGGTCGTCGAAACCTGCGTCAGCCCGATGAAAAGCAGCGCCACCCTTGTGGGTGGCGCTGCTGCGTGGGGCGCTGCCGTGGCCGGTGGCGTCAAACGCCGCCACCGTTCTCCAGCAGCCAGGTGATCACTACCTTGATGATATAGCCCAGCATGCCCGCACCCAGCACCACGAAGAGCATGATGGTGCCGAAGCGGCCGGCATTGGATATCTTGGCCAGGTCCCAGATGATGAAGGCCATGAAGAG
>PUOM01000298.1 GCA_003552795.1 Halomonas sp.
CCCATAGGGGGTTCGAACCCCTGTTCCCGCCGTGAAAGGGCGGTGTCCTGGACCACTAGACGAATGGGACACATCGTCTTTCGAGTATTCGAAAGATGGAGCGGGAAAGGAGATTCGAACTCCCGACCCTCGCCTTGGCAAGGCGATGCTCTACCACTGAGCTATTCCCGCACTCCGGTACCTTGATGAGTCGAGTGGCGTCCCATAGGGGGTTCGAACCCCTGTTCCCGCCGTGAAAGGGCGGTGTCCTGGACCACTAGACGAATGGGACGCGATATCTCGTCTCGTCGAGGTGGCGCGTATGTTACTGAGCCACTCGATGCCTGTCAAGCACCATCTGACTGCCTCATGGTGACCACCTAAGCCTTCCACATCAGGCAGTTGACAGCCCATACCGCGACGGCTAGAGTACGCGCCGCGGGCTACGTAGCTCAGCTGGTTAGAGCACATCACTCATAATGATGGGGTCCCCTGTTCGAATCAGGGCGTAGCCACCAGATACCGAAAAACCCGGCGCCACTTCACTGGCGCCGGGTTTTTCGTTGTGCCGGGCTCCGCCGCCGCTCAGGCCAGTTCGGCGCGATCGCAGAACGCCGTGAGCACTCGCGCCAGAGACTCCACGTCACGAGCCCCCGCGGTCTCGCGTATGGAGTGCATGGCCCACTGGGGAGCCCCCACATCCAGGGTCGGCACGCCGAGCTCCGTGGCGGTGATCGGACCGATGGTGCTGCCGCAGCCCATGTCGGCACGGGTCACGAAGGTCTGCACCGGCACCCCGGCCTCGCGACACAGGTCGCGGAACATCGCCGCGGTGGCGCTGTTGGTGGCGTAGCGCTGGTTGGCGTTGACCTTGATCACCGGCCCGCCGTTGAGCGCCGGACCGTGGGCGTCGTCGTGCCTGTCGGTGAAGTTGGGGTGCAGCGCATGGGCGTTGTCGCAGGAGATCATCCGGGAGGCCTGGATCAGACGGACGAAGGCCTCCTCCCCTCCCCCAATGCGCTGCTCGGCGACACGACGCAGCACGTCACCCAGGAAGGGCCCCTGAGCGCCGCAGGCGCTGGCACTGCCCACCTCCTCGTGATCGTTGGCCACCAGCAGGGCACCCTGTCTGCCGTCCGCGGCGAGCAGCGCCTCCAGCCCGGCAAAGCAGGAGAGCAGGTTGTCGAGGCGAGCGCTGGCGATCAGCTCGCCGGCCACACCGATCCGGGCCGGCGGCTGCATGTCATGGAAGCCCAGCTCGAAGTCCAGAAGCTCGACATGCTCGAGACCGTGCTGCTCGGCGATCCACTCCTTGAGCAGGCGATCGAGATCGGCGCTGTCGCCACCCTGCAGGAAGACCGGCGCCATCTGAGTCTGGGCATTGATCGCCCTCCCCTGGTTGACGTCGCGATCCAGGTGAATCGCCAGACTCGGAATGATCGCCACAGCACGCTCGACGTTGAGCAGCAGCCCCTCCAGGCGGCCGTCGGGGTGGCGCACGTGAACGCGACCAGCCAGGCCCAGGTCACGGTCGTACCAGGGTGCCAGCAGCACGCCGCCATAGGTCTCCACCCCCAGCTGCAGCCAGCCGGCACTGCTCTGAGCCGCATTGGGCTTGAGGCGCAGACCGGGACTGTCGGTGTGGGCGCCGATCATGCGCAGCGCCGAGAGCTCTCCCTCGGGAAGCTGCAGGGCGACGATAGAGGAGTCGTTGCGGGTGACGTAGACCCGCTCTCCGGGCACCAGCTGCCAGGGCTCGCGCTCATCGAGACGGCGAAAGCCCGCCGCCTCGAGCCTGGATGCCATGTTGGCAACGGCGTGCCAGGGCGTGGGCGAACGACGCAGGAAGTCGAGCAGACGCTCAATGAGATCGTCCCGAGACATGAATTCCTCTAGTAACAGGTGGCATGGGATGGCGAGGTAAGCTGATACAATACCCCCTTAGCCTACGCAACTCGCGGGCCTCGAAAGGGTCAAGGGATATAGAGTGTACATGAAACCGGGAGTGCTTCACTGATGAGCCTGCTTGCCCAACTGGGACGTCCAGTTGCTGCCCTGGTCGGCCTGCTGATGGTCGCCAGCGCCGCCCTGGCGCAGCCGCAACCCACTGACGCCCAGCGTCAGGCGGCCATGGAAGTCGCCGAATCGCTACGCTACGGCCACTATGCCGACATCCAGCTGGATGACGCCTGGTCACGCCAGGCCTTCGAGCGCTATCTGGATGTCCTCGACGGCCAGCGCGCCTTCCTGCTCGCCGAGGATGTCGACGCCTTCCGCCACCTGGAGGAGCGCATCGACGATGCCCTCTTCGACGGCGAGCTGAACGACGTCTACGCCCTCTACCACCGCTACCACGAACGCGCCGAGGCGCGCTTCGAATCGCTGCTGGCGAAACTCGACGAGGGGCTCGACTTCAACTTCGACAGCGATCTGCGCCTCGACACCAACCGCGACGAGGCTCCCTGGGCCGAGAGCCTGGAGGCGCTCGACGACCTCTGGCTCAAGCGCCTCAAGAACGCCGCCCTGACCCTGTCCATCAGCGGCCAGGACGACGAGCAGATAGAGGAGAACCTGCGCCAGCGCTACGAGGGCCAGCTCAATCGGGTGCGCCAGACCGAGGACGAGGATATCTTCGGCCTCTTCATGGCGGCGGTGACCAGCAGCATCGACCCCCACAGTGAATACCTCTCCCCCCGCCAGGGCGAATCCTTCGATATCCAGATGCGCCTCTCCCTGGAGGGCATCGGCGCCCTGCTGCAGTCCGACGGCGAGTACGTCAAGGTATCGAGCCTGGTACCCGGCGGCCCGGCAGAGCGTGCCGGCGTGCTGGAGCCTGCCGATCGCATCATCGCCGTGGGCCAGGAAGACGGGGAGATGGTCAACGTGGTCGGCATGCGCCTGGACAACGTGGTGGACCTGATTCGCGGCGCCAAGGGCTCGGTGGTGCGCCTGGATGTAGTGCCCGCCCAGGCGGTGGACATGACCCGCTCCCGCATCGTCGAGATCACCCGGGACACCGTGAACCTGGAGGACCAGGCGGCCCAGGGCGAGGTGATCGAGATCGAACGAGACGACGGCCCGCACCGCATTGGCGTGATCAAGATCCCCACCTTCTATGTGGACTTCGACGCCTGGCAGGCCGGCGAGGAGGACTTCCGCAGCACCACTCGCGACGTGGCACGAGAGATCGAGCGGCTCGAGAGCGAGGGCATCGAGGGAATCGTGCTTGACCTGCGCAACAACGGCGGCGGCGCCCTGCAGGAAGCCAATTCGCTGCTCGGGCTGTTCATCGACCGCGGCCCCACCGTCCAGGTACGCGACGCCCGCGGCCGCATCAGCCTCTACGGCGATACCGAAGCGGGCACTCACTATGACGGCCCGCTGGGCGTGCTGGTCAACCGCCTCTCCGCCTCCGCCTCGGAGATCTTCGCCGGCGCGATCCAGGACTACGGCCGGGGCCTGGTCATGGGCACCCCGACCTTCGGCAAGGGCACGGTGCAGACCCTCAACGACCTGAGCCACGGCCAGATCAAGCTGACCCGGGCCAAGTTCTACCGCATCTCAGGGGACAGCACCCAGCATCGCGGCGTTGAGCCGGACATTATCTTCCCGAGCCTGGTCGATCCGGACCTGATCGGCGAGAGCAGCCTGGACAACGCCCTGGACTGGGACACCGTACGCTCGGTGCAGTACCGCCACTATGGCGAGCCATGGCGTCATCTGGAAGCCATCAAGGACCGCCACCACAGCCGCGCCGCGGAACATCCGAACTTCCGCTACCTGACCCAGCAGGCGGAGCTCAACCGCCGGCTGCGCGAAGAGAGCACCAGCGTCAGCCTCAACCGCGAACAGCGCCAGCGCGAGGTGGAAGAACAGGAGGCCGAACAGCTTGGCCTCGAGAACCAGCGCCGCCAGGCCCTCGGCATCGCGCCCCTTGAGGAGTGGATCGACGCTCGCAGCGAAGAGCGCGACGAGGAGCCGGTGGAGCAGGTGCAGGTACAGGAGGCTGCCCATATCCTGCTGGACTTCGCGCTGCTCACCAGCGAGGACTACCGGCTGGCCAATCGGCGCTAAGCCGCCACCCTTCGACGCACCACCACGCCGCCCCTCGGGGCGGCGTTTTTTTGGCTCTGCGCCGACCGCGCAGCAGACAGGCACGCACACGGAATCCGGCGAGCGAACTCGACCAGAGGCAGGACAAATCTAGGGTGAGAAAATTCAGAAAAGCGGAGCTTAGATGGCTCCCGGAGCAGGACTCGAACCTGCGACCCAGTGATTAACAGTCACTTGCTCTACCAACTGAGCTATCCGGGAACAGAAGGGGGGCGACCCGTGGCTCCTCGAGCAGGACTCGAACCTGCGACCCAGTGATTAACAGTCACTTGCTCTACCAACTGAGCTATCGAGGAATTTCGGTCTTTAGCGGCGTATTCGATGCGTAATTGGCTCCCGGAGCAGGACTCGAACCTGCGACCCAGTGATTAACAGTCACTTGCTCTACCAACTGAGCTATCCGGGAACGGCGTCGAACACGGGGCGTATTATACGGATTTGCTTCGACAGGTCAAGACTGAATCGAGCCCTTCCCCGCCGCGACACCCGAGGGAAAGGCAAAAAGCAGAACGCCCGCTCGGCATGGAACCGGGCGGGCGCTCTGAGATGTCTGGTGGCTACGCCCTGATTCGAACAGGGGACCCCATCATTATGAGTGATGTGCTCTAACCAGCTGAGCTACGTAGCCAGGCTGTCGGGCGACCGGGCGCCTTTCAACGGGGACGCATTATGCCCATACAGGCTCCACTTGGCAAGGAGGACGACAACGAATTTTTATTGATTGATCGTTCAATAAAAAAATGCCACCCTGTGCCGGTAATCCGCGAGAGAGAAGGAACCAGGGAATGCCCAAGGTTGGAATGGAGCCCATCCGCCGCCAGCAGCTGATCAAGGCGACCCAGGCGGCCATCGACGAGGTCGGCCTGGCCGACGCCACGGTAGCGCGAATCGCCCGCCATGCCGGCGTCTCCGCCGGCATCATCAGCCACTACTTCGGCGGCAAGGATGGCCTGCTGGAAGCCACCATGCGCCAGATCCTCGGCGACCTGAGCAGCGCCGTGGCCGCGCGGCGCCGTGCCCTGAAGGATGATAGCCCCCGCGCCCACCTGCAGGCCGTCATCGAGGGCAACTTCGATCGCAGCCAGGTCACCGGCCCGGTGGCCAAGACCTGGCTGGCCTTCTGGGCCAGCAGCATGCATCAACCCGCCCTGGAGCGGCTGCAGCAGATCAACGATCGTCGCCTGCATTCCAACCTGTGCGCTCAGTTCCGGCGCCTGATGCCGCGCCCCCAGGCCCGCCAGGCCGCCCAGGCCCTGGCCGCCATGATCGACGGCCTCTGGCTGCGCGGCGCCCTCACCCCCGAGGGCCTGGACGCCG
>PUOM01000261.1 GCA_003552795.1 Halomonas sp.
CCAGGGACGGCAGGGCGTGAACCCCACCGGCCGGCTGGTCGACCATCAGGGTCATGCCGTTGCTGGCGGTGACCGGCGCCCCGTCAATCCCGAACAGGGTCCAGTCGAACAGCGGCCGGCCGCTGATGCGGTTGGCGATGCGCAGCGGCTCCACGGCCGAGAAGAAGGCCATCATCGAGAAGCGCGGCAGCAGCAGAAAGCCCACCGGCTCGGGCAGTGGGCCCTGATAGCTCAGGCGCATCGTTGCCTCCTCACTCCCCTGGGCGCTGCAGTCCGCCCAGCTTCAGGATCCGCACGCGCGATCATGCTGCTTCCCTTCTCCTCTCTGGTGGTAGCAGGACGGATGACCGGCCATCAGCGAAGAGGGAAGTATACCCGAAGCGTCAATACTGCCTGTCAGACGACATCCTCATGCACGACCTGCCGACCATGCTCATCCAACACCGCCCCAGGAGCGAGCCTCAGTAGCTCACCACCACGTCGCCCAGCGGCTTGCTGCAGCACGACAGGATATAGCCTTCCGCCACGTCATCATCGGTGATGCCGCCATTGTGCTCCATGTCGACCTCGCCGCCGGCCAAAGGCACGCGACAGGTCCCGCAGATCCCCATGCCGCAGGCCTTGGGAATATGCAGGCCCAGCTTGGCCGCCGCGGAATGCACCGTCTCGCCCGGCTGAATGCGCACGCTCTTGCCCGTCACGCTGAACTCGACGCTGATCATGTCGGCAATATCGAACTCCTCGGCTTCGGTCTCGGCCTGCTCGACGTGCTCGATCACCTCTTCCTGGATCGCCAGCGGCGTGGCGCCGAAGGACTCCTCGTGGTAGTGCGCCATATCGAAGCCCTTCTCCCGCAGCAGCTTCTTGATGGCTTCCATATAGGGCGTCGGGCCACAGCAGAAGATCTCGCGCTCCATGAAGTCCGGCACCATCAGCTCGAGCATCGGCAGGCCGAGGTAGCCGCGAAAGCCGGACCACGCCTCACCCAGCTCGTCGCTGCGCTCGCAGACGATGTGCAGGGTGAACTCGGGAATCCGCGAGAAGATATGGGCGAGCTCACGGTGGAAGATGATATCGCGCGGCGTGCGTGCGCAGTGGATAAACTGCAGATCCACCGCCGCATTGGTATCGAAGAACCAGCGGGTCATGGACATCAGGGGCGTGACGCCAACCCCTCCGGAGAGCATGAGCACCTTTTCGGCGGGGTGATCGATAACGTTGAAGTTTCCGACCGGTCCGTGCACCGCCAGCTCGTCGTTGACCCTCAGGTTATCATGCAGCCAGTTGGAGACCAGTCCCCCCGGAATTCGCTTGACGGTGATCGAGAAGCTGTAGGGAACCGACGGTGAGCTGGAAATGGTGTAGGAGCGCATCAACTGCTGGCCATCGATCTCCAGTTCCAGGGTGACAAACTGCCCCGGCTTGAAGAAGAACATGACGGGCTGCTCGGCCATGAAGCAGAAAGTGCGGGTATCCCAGGTTTCCTGGATCACCTTGACGCAGCGCACCAGGTGGCGGCCATTGGTCCAGGTCTGGGTCGTGACGGGGTTGAGAAAGCTCGTTGTCATTGTGGTATCGCCCGGGCTGCAGCATAAGGGTCTCCGGCCGCGGTAGTACCGGTTGCCGTTGTACGCATTCTGCGCAGGCTGATCTTCCACGACTTGCCTGCCAGCGACACGGGCATGCCCATGACCTCCACCTCATTCCCCCAGGTTTGCACGACAGGTCGCTGCCGTATCACCGCGCGTCGCGGCCAGACAACTGTCCGACGGGCCGCTGATCCACACTCGCCGCAATCCGCTACCGTTATCCTCGGCGAGCGGCTCACCCGAAGGATCCTGCTTCTCCCCGAACAACCCCGAGGCCGCCCGAGCGGCCCAGCAAGAGGACCTGTCGCTATGAACCCCATATCTCCCGCTCGCCTGGATGACCCTCTGGCATCGGCACGCGAGGCCACCATCGAGATGCTGACCGATCGTCAGCGGCTTTTCTCGCTGCCCCAGCCCTTCTACAACGATGCTCGACTGTTCGCCCTGGACATGCAGGAGATATTCGAAAAGGAATGGTTATTCGCCGGGATGACCTGCGAGATTCCCCACAAGGGCAACTATCTCACCCTGGACGTGGGCGACAACCCGGTCATCATCGTACGCGGCGATAACGGCAGGATACACGCCTTCCATAACGTCTGTCGGCACCGTGGATCCCGTCTCTGCGTCGGCGACAAGGGCAAGGTTGCCAAGCTGGTCTGCCCCTATCATCAGTGGACCTACGAGCTGGACGGCCGGCTGCTGTTCGCCGGCAGCGACATGGGGGCGAGCTTCGACCTCTCCGCCTACGGGCTCAAGCCCGTGAACGTGCGCAGCGGCGGCGGCTATCTCTTCATCAGCCTGGCAGACAGCCCTCCTCCCATCGATGACTTCCTCGACAGCCTCGAGCACTACCTCGCTCCCTACGACATGGATAACGTCAAGGTGGCGGTGGAGTCCAGTATCGTCGAGCAGGCCAACTGGAAGCTGGTGCTCGAGAACAATCGCGAGTGCTACCACTGCAGCGGCGCCCACCCTGAGCTGCTCAATTCACTGCAGGAGTTCGACGACAGCGACGACCCGCGCGCCACGCCGGCCTACCAGGCGCTGGTGGCACGCAAGCAGCAGCAGTGGGAGGAAATGGGCATCCCCTGGAAGCTCAGCCGCCTGGGCAGGCGCAATCGTCTGACCCGAACCCCGCTGCTGGACGGTACGGTCTCGATGACCATGGATGGCCAGCCGGGCTGCCGCAAGCTGATGGGCTCCCTGCCCAGCGCTGACCTTGGCGCCCTGCGCATTCTGCATCTCCCCAACTCCTGGAACCACTTCATGGGCGACCATGCCGTGGTGTTCCGGGTGATGCCGCTCGGTCCCCAGCAGACGGTGGTCACCACCAAGTGGCTGGTCCACAAGGACGCCGTGGAAGGCGTCGATTACGACCCGGCCCATCTGCGCCGCGTCTGGGATGCCACCAACCAGCAGGACCGGCGCCTGGCGGAGGAGAACCAGCGCGGCATCAACTCCCGAGGCTACGAGCCCGGCCCCTATTCGGAGACGTTCGAATTCGGCGTGATCGACTTCATCAACTGGTACGCCGAGCGGATGCTGGAGAACCTCGGCCATACCGCGCCGCATCTGAGGGTAGTGGAGGGCTGACACCTCCCCTCCCCGGACACGACAAGGCCCCTGGTAGCGTGCACCAGGGGCCTTGTCGTTCGATGCCCGGCGTCAGTCGCCGTCAGCCAGCGCCGTTTCCGCTCGACCCAGCCGGCAGGCGGCATACTTGAACTCGGGAATCTTGCCGTCGGGGTCGAGCGCCGGGTTGGTCAGGATATTGGCCGCCGCCTCGACGTAGCAGAAGGGCACGAACACCATCCCTTCCTGCATCAGCGGGTCGACCCGCGTCTTCAGGGTGATGGCGCCACGCCGCGTGGTGATGGTGATCGGCTCGCCCTGCGTCAGGCGCAACCGCACCATCTCGGCCGGCGCCAGGCTCGCCACCGCCTCGGGCTCCAGGTCGTCGAGCACTCGGCTGCGGCGGGTCATGGAGCCGGTGTGCCAGTGCTCCAGCTGGCGCCCGGTGATCAACACCGTGGGGTAGTCGCCGTCGATGGGCTCGTCCGGTGGCAGCGGCCGGGTCGGGGTGAACCTCGCCCGACCGCTCGCGGTGGGGAAGGCGTCGGAGAACACCACGTCCGCCCCGGGGGCGTCGTCGGCCGGGCAGGGATAGGTCACCGAGCTCTCCCGATCCAGGCGTTCCCAGGTGATGTGGTCCAGCGAGGCCATGCCCTGCTTCATCTCGGCGAAGACCTCGCGGGGATGGGTGTAATCCCAGTCCAGGCCCAGGCGGTTGGCGAGCTGCTGAATGATCCACCAGTCGGGCTGCGCCTCTCCGGGAAGCGGGACGGCGACACGGCCCAGCTGTACCTGGCGATTGGTGTTGGTGACGCTGCCATCTTTCTCCGGCCAGGCCGAGGCCGGCAGGATGACGTCGGCGAACTGGGCGGTCTCGGTGACGAAGAGATCCTGCACCACCAGATGCTCGAGCTTGGCCAGGGCCGCCCGGGCGTGATCGAGGTCCGGGTCCGACATCGCCGGATTCTCGCCGAGGATATACATCCCTCTGATGGTGCCAGCCGCGATGGCATCCATGATCTCCACCACGGTGAGCCCCGGGGTCGCGTCGAGTTCGCTGTTCCAGAGCTCCTCGAAGGCGCTGCGCACCTGGGCATCGGTCACCGGCTGGTAGTCGGGGAGCACCATGGGAATCATCCCGGCATCCGAGGCGCCCTGAACGTTGTTCTGGCCGCGCAGCGGATGCAGCCCGGTGCCGGGGCGCCCGGTCTGGCCGCAGGCCAGCGCCAGCGAGATCAGGCAGCGGGCGTTGTCGGTGCCGTGGACGTGCTGGGAGATGCCCATGCCCCAGAAGATCATCGCCTTGTCGGCGGTGGCATACAGCCGCGCCAGCTCGCGGATCTGCTCGGGGGCGACGCCACAGGCCGGCGACATCGCCTCGGGGGTCAGGTCGCGCACGTGAGCCTTCAGCGCCTCGAAGCCCTCGGTGTGGGCATCGATATAGGCCGGGTCATACAGCGCCTCGTCGACGATGACGTGGAGCATGGCGTTGTAGAGCGAGACGTCGCCGCCGGGGGTGAAGCGCACGCTGCGGTGGGCGTAGGTATCCAGGGCCTGGCCGCGGGGGTCGAGGATGATCAGCTTGGTGCCGTTGCGTGCCGCCTGCTTGAAGTAGGTGGCCGCCACCGGGTGGTTGATCGCCGGATTGCAGCCGGTGAGGATCACCACGTCGGCCTGCAGCGCCTGCATGAAGGAGGCGGTCACCGCTCCGGAGCCGATGCACTCCATCAGCGCCGCCACCGAGCTGGCGTGGCACAGCCGGGTGCAGTGGTCGACGTGGTTGGAGCCGAAGCCCACGCGCACCAGCTTCTGAAACAGCCAGGCCTCCTCGTTGGAGCACTTGGCGCTGCCGAAGCCGGCCAGGCCATCGGGGCCCCGGGCCACCTTGATCGCCGCCAGGCCGTCGGCGGCGAGGTCCAGCGCCTCCTCCCAGCTCGCCTCGCGAAAGTGAGTCAGCGGCCGGGCGGGGTCGAAGGCCGGATCGAGTCCCTTGGGCACGCCGGGCTTGCGGATCAGCGGCCGGGTCAGCCGGGACGGATGGTTGGGGTAGTCGAAGCCGAAGCGCCCCTTGACGCACAGTCGACCCTGGTTCGACGGGCCGTCCCTGCCCTCGACGAACAGGATCTGCTCGTCCTTGACGTGGTAGGTGAGCTGGCAGCCCACCCCGCAGAAGGGGCAGACGGAGTCCACGGTGCGATCGGCGGCCAGTGAATCGCCGCGGCCCTGCTCATCGATCAGGGTCGCCGGCATCAGCGCCCCGGTGGGACAGGCCTGGACGCACTCGCCGCAGGCCACGCAGGTGCTGTCGCCCATGGGATCGTCGAAGTCGAAGACGATCTTGGACGCGGCCCCTCGATGGGCCAGACCGATGACGTCGTTGCCCTGCACCTCGCGACAGGCGCGCACGCAGAGGTTGCACTCGATGCAGGCATCAAGGTCGACGTTCATGGCCGAATGCGTGGCGTCATGGCCCCGCGCATGGGGGAGCGAGGCCGAGCGCTCGGCGACATGGTGCACCGTGGGGGCATCGCGTTCGGTCCTTGCCGGCAGCCGCTCGCGCACGGCGGTGGCGTCGATGGCCAACGCATCGGCCATGGCCCAGAAGTGGCTGGAGCGATCGGGGCCGCCCTCGCGCTCGGGCTGGTCGGCGACCAGCAGCTCCATGACCCCCTCGCGCGCCACCCGCGCACGCTCGGAAGTGGCGCTCTTCACCACCATGCCCGGCGCCGCTTCGCGCAGACAGCTCGCCGCCAGTACGCGCTCTTCCCCGACCTCCACCATGCAGGCACGACAGTTGCCATCGCTGCGATAGCCGGGGGCATCCTTGAAGCAGAGATGCGGAATGGTCTCGCCGGCGCGCCTGGCCACCTGCCAGAGGGTCTCGCCGGGGAAGGCGGAGACCTCGGCGCCATCCAGCGTCAGGGTAAAGGACTCGGCGTTCCTGGTGTTCTCGGTCGGCATGCTCATCTCCCTCACCCCTTGACGATGATGTGCTGGGCGGCGAGTTCACCGCGAAAATCCTTGAGCAGCCCCAGCACGGGATTGGGCGCCGCCTGGCCCAGGCCGCAGATGGAGGCATCCGTCATCACCTGCGCCAGGCGCTCGAGTTCCTCGACCCGCCACTCGTCGCGCTCGAGCAGCGTCAGCATCTTCTCGGTGCCCACCCGGCAGGGCGTGCACTGGCCGCAGGATTCGTCGGCGAAGAAGGCCAGCAGATTGGTGGCCACCGCCTGCAGGTCGTCCTGGTCGGAGAGCACGATGATCGCCGCCGAGCCGATAAAGCAGCCCTCGGCCTGCAGGGTGTCGAAATCCAGCGGAATATCCGCCTTGCTGGCCGGCAGGATGCCGCCGGAGGCGCCGCCGGGCAGGTAGCCCGCCAGGCGGTGCCCCTCGGCCATGCCGCCGCCGTACTCTTCGATGAGCTCGTTCAGGGTGATGCCGGCGGGGGCCAGGTGCACCCCGGGAAGGCGAACCCGGCCGGAGAGCGAGAAGCTGCGCAGGCCCGACCGGCCATGGCGGCCCTGACCGGCAAACCAGTCGGCACCCTTTTCCCAGATCCGTGGAATCCAGTAGACGGTCTCGACGTTGTTGACCAGGGTGGGCCGGTCGAAGAGCCCCTTCTGAGCGACGAAGGGCGGACGATGGCGCGGCTTGCCCGGCTTGCCCTCCAGGGACTCGATCATCGCCGACTCCTCGCCGCAGATATAGGCGCCGGCGCCGCGGCGCATCACCACGAAGCCGGGGTCGCAGAGCCCTGCCGTCTCGAGCTCGGCGATCGCCTCGCCGAGCACCCGATGCAGGCCGGGGTACTCGTCGCGCAGGTAGATATACAGCGCCTCGGCCTCCACCGCCCAGGCGCTGACCAGGGCCCCCTCGAGGAAGCGGTGCGGCGAACGCTCCAGGTAGTGGCGATCCTTGAAGGTGCCGGGCTCGCCCTCGTCGGCGTTGATGGCGCAGTAGCGCGGCCCCGGCTCCTGACGCACGAAGTACCACTTCTTGAAGGTGGGGAAGCCCGCACCGCCCAGGCCGCGCAGGTTGGAGCGCTCGAGCGTCTCCATCAGCGTCTCTACCGTCACGCGCCCCTCGCGGCAGTCGGCGAGCAGCCGATAGCCGCCCTCCTCGCGATAGTCCGCCAAGCGCTGCCAGAGGATCGCCTCGGGATGATAGTGGCCGGTATCTACCACCGCCTCGACGCCCTCGGCGGTGGCAAACAGCACATGGTGGTGTCCCACCTCCACCACCGGCGCGGTATCGCAGCGCCCCATGCAGGGCGCCCGCACCACCCTTACCGCTTCAGAGTCGAGGCCGGACTCCAGCTGAGCCCTGAGCGTCGCGGCGCCGGCCAGCTGGCAGGAGAGCGAATCGCAGACCCGCACCGTCACCGCCGGCGGCGGAGACTGGTCGTCGTGGACCACGTCGAAGTGGGCGTAGAACGTTGCCGTCTCGTAGACCGCGGCCATGGGCAGGTTCATGTAGGCGGCCAGGGCCCGCAACATCACCAGCGACAGGTAGCCGTGGGCATCCTGGATGGCGTGCAGGTGCTCGATCAGCCGATCGCGACGGCGCAGCTCGGGGTCTCGCCGCTCGTCGCCGAGCAGCTGGCGCAGCGCGGCCAGGGCCACGGGGGGCAGATCGCGGCCGCGGGGCCTGCCGCGGAAACGGCGCTGGGGAGTGACGGTCTCGACGGTCATGGCGTTGCTCTTGTTTTTGGTGGGCGCTGGCCCGGGAGCGCTCTGTCCGGCGGGGCCATCCCCCATGAACACCGGCGCCCGGGTATCGGCCGGCCAGCCCTGTGGCTGGCACCTGATGTCATGTTGGCACCGGCTTCAGGATGGGGCAATGCGGGACAGGCCATGCTGTCACTCCCGGATCGGATGTTGGTGGCATCGGGAAGGGCCCCGGCCCGGAGCCGGGGCGAATCACGGCCTTCAGGCAGCGACGCTGCCGTGGGGGTCGATGACAAACTTCTTGGCGGCGCCTCCATCGAAGTCGGCATAGCCACGGGGCGCCTGATCCAGGGTGATCATCTGGACATTCACCGCATCGGCGATCTTGACCTTGCCGAAGAGGATCGCCTGCATCAGCGGGCGGTGATACTGCATCACCGGGCACTGGCCGGTGTGAAATGAGTGGGACTTGGCCCAGCCGAGACCAAACCGCATGCTCAGGGCGCCCTGCTTGGCGGCGGCGTCGGCCGCCCCCGGGTCTTCGGTCACGTAGAGGCCCGGAATGCCGATCTGGCCGCCGGCGCGAGTCATCTCCATCGCCGAGTTGAGGACGGCGGCGGGCGCCTCCTTGCCGTGGTGGCAGCCGCAGGCGTGGGCCTCGAAGCCGACGCAGTCGACGAAGGCATCGACTTCACGCTCGCCGAGGATCACCTCGATCCTGTCGGCCATGTCGCCATCCTGGGTCAGGTCGAGGGTCTCGCAGCCGAAGCTCCTCGCCTGGGCCAGGCGCTCCTCGATCATGTCGCCGACGATCACGCAGGCCGCCCCCAGCAGCTGGGCGGAGACCGCCGCGGCCAGACCCACCGGGCCGGCACCGGCGATATAGACGGTGCTGCCCGGCCCGACGCCGGCGGTGACGCAGCCGTGGAAGCCGGTGGGGAAGATATCGGAGAGCAGGGTGAGGTCCTTGATCTTCTCCATGGCCTGGTCGGCGTCCGGGAACTTCAGCAGGTTGAAGTCGGCGTAGGGCACCATGACGTACTCGGTCTGGCCGCCGACCCAGCCGCCCATGTCCACATAGCCGTAGGCGGCACCGGGGCGCGCCGGATTGACGTTGAGACAGATGCCGGTGCGGCCCTCCTTGCAGTTGCGGCAGCGCCCGCAGGCGATATTGAAGGGCACCGAGACCAGATCGCCCGGCTTGATGAATTCGACGTCGCGACCGCACTCGACCACCAGGCCGGTGATCTCGTGGCCCAGCACCAGCCCGGAGGGGGCGGTGGTGCGGCCGCGCACCATGTGCTGGTCGCTGCCGCAGATATTGGTGGTGACCACCTTGAGGATCACGCCGTGGTCGCATTTGCGATTGCCGAGGGCGAGCTCCGGATAGGGAATGGATTCGACGGCGACTTGCCCCGGACCCTTGTAGACGACGCCGCGGTTGGCTGCATTCATGGCTGGCTTCCTCTCTGTTGTTATCGGTGTGACGCAAGCACTCACCGCGACCATAGCGGGAATGTTCACCGGGATGATCCCTCCATGAGTCATCCCTATGCCTGATCACGACACCGTCACGCACGGCGAGGTAAACGAATAGCCGCAGGTCGCTTTCACGACACTGCCCACGGGCGGCGTGCCCAACAATGCCCGGTCCGGGGCATGATTCCCCGCGCCCCAGCGTTCAAGCAAGAACCCGATCACAACAGCCGAGGCGCCCACATGAGGCAAGACGATGACCCTATCCTGTCGTCGGGGCAGGACAACACCGTTCGCGACCGCCCGCCTGTCTCGCGGGCGGCTGTCTTGTCTTGACGCCGGGAGAAACGGCAATGCAGCAAAGCGTTTACCGGAAAGGACTGCTCATGGTGATCCTGGGCGTGGTGTTTCTCAGTTTCGACGGCCTGCTGATCCGCCTCGCCCATGCCGATGGCTGGACCGTTGTTTTCTGGCGCGGCTTCTTGATGTTCTGCGTGCTTGGCGCGCTGTGCAGTCTGGGTGGAAACCGGCTGGAAACCGTTCGCCGCTGTCCGGGCGCGTCGCTTGCGTCAGCGCTGCTTCTGGGGCTGATCTCCACGCTCTTCGTACTGGCCGTCATGAACACCAGCGTGGCCAACGTGGTCATCATCCTTAGCTCGGCACCGCTTTTCGCGGCGCTGCTCTCCCGCCTCTTGCTGGGTGAGACGGTGGCGCTACGCACCCTGGTGGCGATTGCCGTATGCATGCTGGGCATGGGACTGGTCTTCATGGGCGAAGGTGCTCAGGGCAGGCTGGCGGGCAATCTCTATGCCCTGGCCGCCGCCGCGGCCATCGGGGGCAACCTGACCCTCCTGCGCCGCCATCCCTCGATCGACCGTGTCGCGGTGATTGCCGGCGGCGGCCTTCTCTCGGCGGCGATCGCCCTGCCCATGGCATCTCCGCTGACGCTGGGCGGCCAAAGCTATGGGGTGCTGGCGCTGATGGGGCTGGTGCAGATGCCGCTGGCCACCGTCCTGATCAACAGCGCAACCCGATACCTGCCCTCAACCGAGGTCGCGCTCTTCTACCTGGTCGAAACCGCACTCGGCACCCTCTGGGTATGGTGGATGCTGGGCGAGACGCCAACGGTCTCGACGCTGGCCGGAGGGACGGTCGTGATTGCGGTGCTGATGCTGCATGCCTTGACAGGCCTGCATCTGGAAAAGCGTCGCCTCCGGCTCCAGGGCGTGGCGGGCTGGGATCGCCGGCAACAGGAAAGCCCGCCGGAGCGGGCTTGCCAGAGGGGATAAGCGGCGCGGCCGGGGGGGGGCTCAGCGCAGCACCCCCTCCTCGTTGAGCAGCTTGAGGATCGCCTCGGCGCCCTGTTCGGCGGAGACCCCCTCCAGCACCTGGCCGCTGCCACCCTCCGCCTTGGCGGCGGCGGCCTTGAAGCGGTCACGAGCCGAGGCGGCCTTGACGATCTTGAGCCGCTTGGGACGCTTGCGGGCCGGGTCCAGCTGCCACTCGGCCAGTTCCCGGTCCGGCTCGGCGGACACCGGAATCGCCGCGAGCTCGCCCCGGCGGGCCGGGCCGAAGGCGCTCTGGCGGGCCGCGGGCGCCGCCCCATCCACGCTGACAATCGCCGGCAGGCGCACCTTCAAGCGCCGTCGCTGGCCCCGGGGCAGCGCCTGCAGCAGGGTCGCCACGCCGTTTTCTACCTTCTCCACCGCGGCCAGGCCATTGACAAGCGGCCAGCCCAGGCGCTCGGCCAGGGCATAGGGCAGCAGCCCCGAGCCCTCGCCCCGCTCCGCCCGGGCGCCGGTGATCACCAGCTGCGGCGGCGCCGCGGCCAGGTGCTCGGCCAGAACCGGAATGGCATCGCTGCCCTCGGCCTGCTCCAGCAGGGTCAGGGTATCCAGCCCCGTGCCTGCGGACATGCCCAGGTAGCCGCGCAGCGCCGCTTCGTTCTCCTCCGCGTGGGGGCCGGCGTGCAGCAGGCTGACCCGGCTGCCGGGGAGCCGGCGCTCCAGGCCCAGGGCCAGCTCCAGGCCCCGGGCATCCTGATCGGCGCGCCGCGCGCGCCCGGTGATGGGGTGGCGCCCCACCGAGACCAGCACCGCCACCTCGATTCCCTGCTGCTCAGGCCGCATCGCGCTGCCCTCCTCGCTGCTGTTCCACCTTGGCGACCAGGGCGGCGAGGATCTCGGCACTGTCACCGATCACCGCCAGGTCGGCGCGCTTGATCATGTCGCATCCCGGGTCGAGGTTGATGGCCACCACCTTGTCGCAGCTCTGGATACCCTGCAGGTGCTGGATGGCGCCGCTGATACCTACCGCCAGATAGACCCGGGCGGTGACCCAGGTGCCGGTAGCACCCACCTGGCGGTCACGCGCCATGAAACCGTCGTCCACCGCCACCCGCGAGGCCCCTTCGGTGGCGCCCAGCACCCCGGCGGCGTGGTGGAAGCCTTCCCAGTCAGTGACGCCGTTGCCGGCGGAGAGGATGAACTCCGCCTCGGCCAGTGCCACCCCGGCGGGATCCACCGCCACCTGCCCCAGGTCCTCGATCCGCGAGAAGGGACTGGGAAGCGTGCCCTCCAGACGCAGCGGCTCGGCGGCATGCAGGGTCTCGTCCACCGGCTCGGCGCACTCGGCCAGCGCCAGTGCCAGGCGCGGTAGCGGGCGCTGGATATCCAGGCGCTCCGCCGCGCCGCGAGCGGTGCAGCGCCAGCCCAGCGGCGCCCCGCTATCGGCCTCTACGTGCCAGACCCCGGTGGCGGGGCGCTCGCCCCTCCCCTCATTCAAGCGCAGCGCCAGGCGCCGTCCCAGGTCGGCCCCGCCCAGGGGCGAATCGGGCAGCAGCCAGTGGCGCGGTGCCAGCTCCCGCTCCACGGCGCAGAGCGCCGCCAGGCGCGCCTCGGGGGCGAAACCGGCGTAGGCGTCGTCCTCGAGGTGCAACAGCCGATCGATGCCCGCCTCGCCAAGCGCTTCTTCCTTGTGCTCGCCGAACACCACCGCCAGGACGGCGCCGGGGCGTTCCGGGTCGGCATCCGCCAGGCGCCGGGCCAGCCCCAGCAGGTCCTTGTCGTGACCGGAGAGGCGCCCGCCGGAGAGCTCCGGCACCACCGCCACCATAAAGGTCGGATCGGGAATTTCCACCCGGCGACGGCGATCCTGAGCCGCCAGGCGGCTCGTGCTCCCCGCCTGGCCGCCCTGCTGGACGCCGCTGCGGTCGATGCGCTTCACGCCATTGGGGCCGATAAAGCCGATGGCACGGGGGTTCTTGCGAATCAGCCCATTGGGGCCCATCCACTCTACCGCGGCAGCCCCCTCTCCCAGTACAGCCAGCGCGCTGGCGTGCGCGGGGTGCAGGCGGTTGCGGGCGATCCACTCGCGGCGTGGGTCGCGGCGACGAATCTCGCTCATCAGATCATCTCCTCGGCGGTCTTGCCGGCGGGCCGGCGGGTCACCTCGACCGCCTCGGCGGCCGGGCGTGCCACTGGGGCATTCGCCACCAGGGCGTCGGCCACCAGCTCGGCGATATCGCGCACCTCGGCGGGGCCGTCCACCACCCCCTCCAGCATGGCGGTGCACTGGGGACAGCCCACCGCCACCAGCTCGGCGCCGGTCTCGCGCACGTCGTTCATGCGCATGTCGGGGATCCGCCGCTCGCCGGGTATATCGGTGATGGGGGCCCCGCCGCCGCCGCCGCAGCAGCGCGAGCGGAAGCCGGAACGTTCCATCTCCTTGACCTCGATCCCCAGCGCCTTGAGCACGCTGCGCGGCGACTCGTACTCGCCGTTGTAGCGGCCCAGGTAGCAGGGGTCGTGGTAGGTGACGCTGCCCCCCTTCCAGTTCGCCAGCTCGAGGCGTCCGGCCTCCAGGAGCTCGGCGATATAGGTGCTGTGGTGGCGGACGTCGTAAACGCCGCCCAGCTCGCCGTACTCGTTGCCGAGCACATGGAAGCTGTGGGGGTCGCAGGTGACGATATGCTGGAAGCGGTACCTGGAGAGGGTGGCGATATTGCGTTTGGCCAGCGACTGGAAGGTCGCCTCGTCGCCCAGGCGCCGCGCCACGTCGCCGCTGTCGCGCTCCTCGTTGCCGAGCACCGCGAAGTCGACACCGGCGGCCCGCAGCACCTTTACCAGCGCCCTGAGCGTGCGCTGATTGCGCATGTCGAAGGCGCCATCGCCGAGCCACAGCAGGACATCGACCTGCTGCAGATCGGCCATCAGCGGCAGCTCGAGGTCCGCCGCCCAGTGGAGCCGGGAGCCGGGTTCGAAGCCGCCGGGGTTGTCGGTGGCGATCAGGTTGTCGAGCACCTCTGCGGCCTTGCCCGGGGTCTTGCCCCGCTCCAGGGTCAGGTGGCGGCGCATGTCGACGACGGCATCCACGTGCTCGATCATCATCGGGCACTCCTCCACGCAGGCGCGGCAGGTGGTGCAGGACCAGAGGGTCTCGGCATCCACCAGGGCGGTGCCTTCCCGCGCCACGATGGGCCCATGGGGAGAGCCTTGGTGCTCGCCGACGGGCTTGCCGGGGTAGGGACTACCGGCATAGCCGGCATCGCTGCCCCCTGCCAGGCCCACCACCATGTCCTGGATCAGCTTCTTGGGGTTGAGGGGCTGGCCGGCGGCCAAGGCCGGGCAGACCGCCTCGCAGCGCCCGCACTGCACGCAGGCGTCGAAGCCCAGCAGCTGGTTCCAGGTGAAGTCGGCGGGCGTCTCGACGCCCAGCGGCGCCGACTCGTCCTCCAGGTCCAGCGCCTTGAGGCCGGTGGAGCGTTTGCCCTCGCCCCCTTGCGTGGAAAAGCGCTCGGGGCGGCGATGGAAGGCCAGGTGCAGGGCGCCGGCGAAGGCGTGCTTCATGGGCCCGCCCCAGGTCATCCCGAAGAAGAGCTCGCCCAGGCCCCAGACCACCAGGCCGGCCAGCAGCAGCGCCACCAGCCCACCCAGCAGGCCCTGGAAGGCGCCGGCGGGTAACATACCGACCGTGGGCAGGGTGATCAGAAAGACGCCGGCCGAGAAGGCCAGCAGGCTCTTCGGCAGGCGCATCCAGGGCCCCCTGGAGAGGCGTGCCGGCGGGTTGCGGCGGCGCCGGGCCACGAACAGGCTGCCCACGAACATGGCGGCGCTGGCCGCCAGCAGCGGCCCGCCCAATATGGGATGGGAGAGCCCCAGGCCATGCACCAGGATCATCAGCACGGCGGCGGCCACGAAGCCGCCGGCGGTGGCCACGTGGGTATGGGATATCGCCTTGTCGCGCGCCACCACATGGTGCAGGTCCACCAGGTAGCGGCGCGGCAGGGCCGCCAGCCCCTTGAGCAGCGGCACGGCGGCGGGGCGCCCCTGGCGCCACAGGCGGATACGGCGTACGGCGCCAATCGCCGCCAGGCCCAGGGCGGCGAAGATCAATATCGGCAGCAGAGTCTCGAGCATCTCGGCTTCCTCGATGAGAAGCCGTAAGCCTTAAGCTGTAAGCGGTAAGTTACCTCCCCACTTACAGCTTTCGGCTTACAGCTTATGGCTGGGGTTAAAAGTCCTTGCAGATCCGCAGGGCGTCGTAGATCGCCGCATGGGTATTGCGCGGCGCGGTGCAGTCGCCCAGGCGGAACAGCAGGAAGCCGTCGCCCTCTTCGCTCAGACAGGGCTGGGGCTGAATGGCGTAGAGCGCCTCCAGGTCCACCTGGCCCTTGTTGCGAGACTGCGCCTTGAGGGCGTAGTAGAGGGCCTCGTCGGGGCGCACGCCGTTCTCCACCACCACCTGATCCACTACTCGCTCCTCCAGGGCGCCGGTGTACTCGTTCTCGAGCACCGCCACCAGGGAATCGCCCTCGCGGTAGACCTTGTGCAGCATCAGGTCGGAGGTCATGATCACCTCCTTCTCGTAGAGGCTGCGGTAGTAGGTGGGGAAGGTGGTGCCACCCACCGCCGCGCCGGGCTTGATGTCGTCGGTGACGATCTCCACCCTGGCGCCCTTGTCGGCCAGGTAGTCCGCCGCCGAGACGCCGGAGAACTCGCAGATGGCGTCATAGATCAGCACGTTCTTGCCCGGGGCGACCCTGCCCGAGAGCACGTCCCAGGTGCTGACCACCAGGCTCTCCTCGGGGTTCTCCGAGTAGCCCCACTCCGGGTGCTGGCTGAGGAAGGGCTGGCCGCCGGTGGCCAGCACCACGATGTCCGGGCGAAGGTCGAGGAGGGTGGCCTCGTCGGCGCGGGTGCCCAGGCGCAGGTCGACCTTGAGGCGCGCCAGCTCCAGCTGATACCAGCGGGTGATGCCGGCGATCTGGTCGCGCTGGGGGGCCTGGGCGGCGATGGTGATCTGGCCGCCGAGCTGATCCGCCGCCTCGAACAGGGTGACGTCATGGCCGCGCTCGGCCGCCACCTTGGCCGCCTCCATGCCGCCGGGGCCGCCGCCCACCACCACCACCTTGCGCTTGGGGCCTTCACTCTTCTCGATGATATGCGGCAGCCCCATGTACTCACGGGACGTCGCAGCGTTCTGGATACACAGCACGTCCAGACCCTGGTACTGGCGGTCGATGCAGTAGTTGGCGCCCACGCACTGCTTGATCTGGTCGACTTGGCCCATCTTGATCTTGGCAATGATATGGGGGTCGGCGATATGCGCCCGGGTCATGCCCACCAGGTCCACGTAGCCGCCCTCGAGGATACGCTGCGCCTGGTTGGGGTCCTTGATGTTCTGGGCGTGGATCACCGGGACGCTGACCACCTCCTTGATGCCCGCCGCCAGGTGCAGGAAGGGCTCCGGCGGGAAGGACATGTTGGGGATGACGTTGGCCAGGGTGTTGTGGGTGTCGCAGCCGGAGCCGATCACGCCGAAGAAGTCGAGCATGCCGGTGGCGTCGTAGTAGGCGGCGATCTGCTTCATGTCCTCATGGGAGAGGCCGTCCGGATGGAACTCGTCGCCGCAGATGCGCATGCCCACCGCGAAGTCGTCGCCCACTTCGGCGCGCACCGCCTTGAGCACCTCCATGCCGAAGCGCATGCGGTTCTCGAAGCTGCCGCCCCACTGGTCCTCGCGCTTGTTGACCCGCGGGCTCCAGAACTGGTCGATCAGGTGCTGGTGCACGGCGGAGAGTTCGACGCCGTCGAGGCCGCCCTCCTTGGCCCGGCGCGCGGCCTGGGCGAAGTCGCCGACGATGCGCCAGATATCCTCCTCCTCGATGGTCTTGCAGGTGGAGCGGTGCACCGGCTCGCGGATCCCGGAGGGCGACAGCAGGGTGGTCCAGTTGTAGCCGTCCCAGCGGGAGCGGCGCCCCATATGGGTGATCTGGATCATGATCTTGCCGCCGTGCTTATGGACGGCGTCGGCGAGATTCTGGAAGTGCGGGATGATGCGGTCGGTGGCGAGATTCACCGAGCTCCACCAGGCCTGGGGGCTGTCGATGGAGACCACCGAGGAGCCGCCGCAGATGGCGAGGCCACAGCCGCCCTTGGCCTTCTCCTCATAGTACCTGACGTAGCGGTCGGTGGTCATGCCACCGTCGGTGGCGTGCACCTCGGCGTGGGCGGTGCTGACCACGCGGTTGCGGATAGTCAGCTTGCCGATCTCGATCGGCTGGAAGATCGCGTCGAATGCCATGGCTCTCTCTCCTCGTTGCCGGGGCTTAGCGGACGGCGCCGGTCAGCGGCCGGGTCTCGAAAATCCCCACCTCGCAGCCCTCCTCGGCGGCGCTCCGGGTCTGCTCGGCGACGGTGCGCAGGTCGCTGCCCCGGGCGGCGAGGATCTGGTCCATGGCGCCGGCAAACCAGCCGGTGAACATGTACTCCTCCTTGTGCCCTGTCTTGCCCAGCTGGTAGACGAAAGCGCTGTGCTCCAGGCGCACCCGGCAGGTGCCGGCATCGAGATCGATGGCATCAATGATGAAATGACCCCAGCCGCGCTGGGAGAGGCGCTTCATGTAGTGCTCGAACACCTCGACGCCTTCCAGGCCATGCGCTGCGGCCTCCTGCTCGCACCAGTGCCAGGCGCTCTTGTAGCCCGCGTGGTAGAGAATCTCGGCATACTTGTCCACACCCAGCGCGTCGGCGACGGCGGTGTGGTTGTTGATAAAGAAGTGGCGCGGCACATAGAGCATGGGCAGGGCGTCGGTGGTCCAGACGCCGGTGTCGCTATCCACGTCGATGGGCAGTTCGGGGGCCATCTTGGTCACGGTGGTGTTCCTCGAGTCTTGATATTTGTTATGGCGTTGCGGGCAAGGCCATTGCCTTTGGCGACACCGCTCGGGGCTGATCCGGCGGCAGGACTGCGAGGAGGCGCTGTGAATACCTCCCTGTACGCTACCGATTCCTTCCCTGGAATCGGACCTCCTCTTCGGCCTGCCCCCGGCGCCCCTCGCTGATGAGGTGGCTTCTGCCGTTGTCGTCAGGCGCCCCAGACATCCTTGAGTACACGGACCCAGTTTTCGCCCATGATCTTGCGGGTCTGGCGCTCGCTGAAGCCGCGGCGCAGCAGCGCTTCGGTGAGGTTGCCGAATTCGCCGATGGTGCGGATCCCCTCGGGGTTGATGATCTTGCCGAAGCGGGTCAGGCGGCGGGCGTAGCCCTTGTCATGGGTGAGCCACTCGAAGAAGTCCTGGCCGTGACCCTGGGTGAAGTCGGTGCCGATGCCGATGGCGTCCTCGCCGACGATGTTCATCACGTACTCGATGGCCTCGACGTAGTCGTCGACGGTGGCGTCGACGCCGGCGCGCAGGAAGGGGGTGAACATGGTGACGCCGACGAAGCCGCCGTGGTCGGCGATGAACTTCAGCTCCTCGTCGGACTTGTTGCGGGGGTGCTCCTTGAGCCCGGAGGGCAGGCAGTGGGAGTAGCAGACCGGCTTCTCGGAGGCGAGGATCACCTCCTCGGAGGTCTTGGCGCCCACGTGGGAGAGGTCGCACATGATGCCGACGCGGTTCATCTCGGCGACGATCTCGCGGCCGAAGCCGGAGAGGCCTCCGTCGCGCTCGTAGCAGCCGGTGCCCACCAGGTTCTGGGTGTTGTAGCACATCTGCACGATGCCCACGCCCAGCTGCTTGAAGATCTCCACGTAGCCGATCTGATCCTCGAAGGCGTGGGCGTTCTGGAAACCGTAGATGATGCCGGTCTTGCCCTCCTCCTTGGCCCGGGTGATGTCCGCAGCGGTGCGCACCGGCCGCACCAGGTCGCTGCACTCGGCCATCAGCCGGTTGGACCTGACGATGTTGTCGACGGTGGCCTGGAAGCCCTCCCACACCGAGACGGTGCAGTTGGCGGCGGTCAGGCCGCCGCGGCGCATGTCCTCGAAGAGCTCACGGTTCCATTTGGCGATGATCAGGCCATCGATCACGATGGCATCGTCGTGCAGTTCGCGGGGGGTCATGGGAGATACTCCGGCTGTGTCGTTGACTGCCGGCAGCATAGCGCCGGCCCATGCCGGCCCGGCGCCTGGAAGCGACGACGAGAATTCCAAAAGCGCCACGGCTGTCGAGACGGCGACGCGCAAAGGCACCCTGCCGGCCCACAAAGGGCCGGCAGGGCGATCGCTGCATCAAGAGGACGTCGGGGAAACGGCGGTCAGGAGCGCAGCCGGACGCTGGCGTAGGTCGGCTCACCGCGCGCCTGGTCGAGCGCCATGACGGCCGAGGAGACGGGCTCGACCGGACAGGCCTCGAACGACAGCAGCTCGAGGTTGGCTTGCGCCTGCTGGAATGGCGGCGGGACAGGCAGCTTGCCGGAGCCGGCGCCCAGCCGTTCGTCGCGTGGTGGCTGGCCGAAGTACTCCCGGTAGCACTTGGAGAAGTGCGGCGTCGAGACGAAGCCGCAGGCCGAGGCCACCTCGATGATCGAGAGCGAGGTCTGCTTGAGCAGCTGCCGGGCCCGGGTCAGCCGCAGCTGCAGATAGTAGCGCGACGGCGAGCAGCGCAGATACTTCTGGAAAAGGCGCTCCAGCTGGCGACGCGAGACCCCGACATAGGCGGCCATCTCCGCGAGCTCGATGGGCTCCTCGAGGTTGGCCTCCATGAGCGCCACGACCTCCAGAAGCTTGGGCTGGGTCGTCCCCAGAATGTGCTTGAGCGGCACGCGCTGCTGGTCCTGCTCCCCCCTCACGCGGTCGCAGATGAACATCTCGGAAATCCCCGCCGCAAGCTCTCGCCCATGGTCCCGCCCGATCAGCGTCAGCATCATGTCCAGGGGGGCGGTCCCGCCCGAAGCGGTGGCACGGTCGCGGTCGATGGAAAACAGTCGACTGGTCAGGGCCACCCTCGGGAAGGCCTCCTGCATGGCCGCCAGGCACTCCCAGTGGATGCTGCACTCGTAGCCGTCAAGCAGCCCGGCACTGGCCAGGGCCCAGCTGCCGGTGCACACCGCGCCGAGGCGCCGCGACTGGCGCGCCTGGGCCTGAAGCCAATGGACGTGCTCGCGCTGGACGCTGCGGCTGGGCCCGACGCCCCCGCAGACAATCACCGTATCCAGCGTCAGCGGGATGCCGGTGTCGGCATCCGGGGTGACCTGCAGGCCGTCGCTGGCGCGCACGGGCGACCCGTCCGGGGTCAGTGTATACCAGCGATAAAGCTCTCGGCCGGCAAGCTGGTTGGCCATGCGCAGCGGTTCGATAGCCGAGGCCAGGGAAAAGAGCGTGAAGTTCTGCAGCAGCAGAAAGCCGATGGCCTGGGGGGCGGCCGTCTGCCGGCGCGCCTGGATCGAGGTCGTCATGACGAGACTCCTGTAGGGAGCATACTCAACTTGTTGTTCTGTGCGTCGCTGGACGCCCGACGACTCAGGCTATCGCGATCGGGGGACTCCGCTCCGATAGCCACCGCAAGGCGTCGTGATCCGGCGGCCTAGAATTGCACAGCCTACGGCGCGGAGCTATTCAATAACGACCATCCCGTCGCTTTCGCGGGGCGAGATGTCGCTGACAGGCAAGGCAGGCCGTGCGGCGGCCGTATCGAGCCTGGTGAGCCTTGCGACTGCGGCTGCCGGGCGCCCCGCTACCCTCCCGTCATGTTCATGAAGCGCACCACCTGGACATCGCCGTCGGTGGTGAAGTGGTGACGCTCGGGCTTCTTCGCCATGGCGGCGACGATGGCCGCTTTCAGCCGCGCGGTGTCGCCCGGGTGGCGGCGCAGCACGGCGCGCAGGTCCACCGAGTGCTCGTTGCCCAGGCAGAGCAGCAGGCGCCCCTCGGCGGTGACGCGCACGCGGTTGCAGGCGTCGCAGAAGTTGTGGCTATGGGGCGAGATAAAGCCGATCCGCGAGTCGCTGTCGGCCATGCGGTAGTAGCGCGAGGGGCCCAGCGTCGTCTCGGTGGTGGGCACCAGGGCGTGGCGGGACTCGATGAGCCCGCGAACCTCGTCACTGGAGCAGAAGGTCGCGGCGCGGTCGTGGTCGATCGCCTGGCCCAGCGGCATCTCCTCGATAAAGCTGATGTCCACGCCCTCGGCCCGGGCGAACTCGACCAGGTCGAGCACCTCGTCGTCGTTGCGCCCCTTGAGGATCACGGCGTTGAGCTTGATGCGCTCGAAGCCGGCCTCCCGGGCGGCGCGGATGCCGTCGATCACCCTGGCCAGGTCACCGGTGCGGGTCAGGGCGCGAAAGCGCGCCGGGTCCAGGGTATCGAGGCTGACGTTGAGGCGCTTGAGCCCCCCCTGACGCAGGGCCCGGGCGTGCTTGCCCAGGCCGGCGCCGTTGGTGGTCATGGCGAAGTCGCGCAGGCCCGGCAGGGCACCCACCTCCTCCACCAGGGTCTCGATGCCGCGCTTGACCAGCGGCTC
>PUOM01000169.1 GCA_003552795.1 Halomonas sp.
ATAACGCCTTTCAGGCCTCTCTGGAGACCGATCGGCACCCGCCGGTGGTCCAGGCGCTTCCGGGCGCTTCGGCCTCGCTGCGCACTACCCTCGATGACAGCCTTGCCCTTCCCCGCCAGCCGACCGAGATCTGGGCGGCGCGCCGATGGCAGAGTGCCATGCGGCCGTCCCTGGCACGCTTTGTCGACGATGAGGCCCTGCGCGATGAACTGCTGCAGCGGGTCTACCTCGAGGCCCGCCTGGCTCAGCTGCCGCCGGAGCTGGTGCTCGCGGTGATCGAGGTGGAGAGCGCTTTCCAGACCGATGCGGTCTCCTCGGCCGGGGCGGTGGGCCTGATGCAGATCATGCCGTTCTGGATCCGCGAGCTGGGCCTGCCTGCCGACGACCTCACGGATCCCCGGCGCAACTTGCGCTACGGCACCACGATACTGGCCCACTATCTGGCGGTGGAGCGCGGCGACGTTACCCGCGCGCTGGCCCGCTACAACGGCAGCCTGGGCCAGACCTGGTACCCGGAGCGGGTGATGCGCGCCTGGCAGCGCCACTGGCGCGGCCCGGATAGCAATAAAAAAAGCCGACCCAAGCGGGCCGGCTACTGGGGGGATGACTCCCCCCTCCCCTGACGACTCTTTGCGATGTCTGGATCAGTGCTTCTTCTTGCGATGATCGCGAATGATGAAGCCGATCCACCCACCCATGAAGGCGATTACCAGCGCGACGGTGACCAGCCCGAAAATTACGGCGTCGTCCCAGTACATGGTGGTGTCCTCCCGTCTCGATGTGTTGGGAGAACTTTAGCTCGGAAGCGCCGGCAGGAATCTGACCTGCATCAATTTCCGAGCCGGACCTTCTGCGGGGCGCGGCGATTATTGATACAGGTCAGTTTTCACAGCACCTTCTTGTCTTCCACGGCGGTGTGATCGGTCTCCGGAGGCAGCGGATGTCCCTTGGCGAGCTCGGCGCGAGTGGCATCGCGAACCTCGAGCACCTCCAGGCGGTAGCGCAGGGTGCGGCCGGCCAGCGGGTGGTTGGTATCGATCAGCACGCCGTCGTCGCGGACCTCCAGCACCGTGACTACCTGGGGACCGGCTTCCCCGGGGGTCTGGAAGCGCATGCCCGGTGCCAGATCATTCACCGGAAAGGCGCCGCGACCCACCTCGCGCACCAGCGCCTCGTTGCGCAGACCGTAGGCGTCCGCAGGCATCAGGGTCACCGAGAGCTCGGCGCCCGCCTCCTGGCCCTCGAGAGCCCGCTCGAGCCCCTCGACGATATTGTGATGGCCGTGAAGGTACTCGAGCGGCTGCTGTCGGGCCCGGGAGTCGTCCAACACCTCGCCGGCGGCAGTGTCGGTGAGCACATAGTGCAGGGTCGCGACTCGCTGTGGAGCGATCGTCATGGCAATCTCCTCGGAATGGAAAGGGGAGGGATGGGGGGTAAAGAGGTTCAGCTGCGCCGCAGCTGCGCCACCGGCACCTCGAGGCGCTGCTGACGGTGCAGCATGTTGAGCAGCACGATGGCGCGCTCTTCGCCCTTGTGGCTGGCAAACACCGCCTGCAGATCCTTGAAGGGCCCCTCGGTGATCTGCACGGTCTCGCCCGACCGAAAATAGAGGTTGGCGGTGTCATCGTCGCGACCCATACCGTGCTCGCGCAGGGTCGCCACGAGATCGTCACTCACCGCCACGGGCACGTCGCCGAAGCCTACCAGCTTGAGCACGCCGCGGGTCGAGCGGATCGGTCGCCAGTTGCTCACCAGCCGATCGAGGCGGATAAAGAGATAGTAGGGGAACAGCGGCTCGCTGACCCACACCAGCTTGCCGCGGCGCTTCTTCTGAACCTCGAGCACCGGGTGGAACACCTCATACCCCTGGTTGGCCAGATGGTCGGCGGCACGAAACGACTCGCCGCCCTTGCACTGGATCACGTACCAGCGGGGGATGGCATCGTCGCCGGACTCAAGGGGCTCATCGTTCTCGTTCATAAGGCTCCCGACAGGTAGGGCTGGACGCTGGTATCACCGCCCGGGCTCTGCAACAATCGGCGCGATGCCCGGGCCGTCGGCTCGGCAGCCGATGTCCGGATTCTACCATCGATGGTGACCGCCTGTGACGGCCCGCCGTCCGGGTGGCTCGCAAGGAGTGCCCTGCCCGATGTCAAGCCCCATGCCCGGCCCGACGCCTCATCGCAGCTGGCGTGCCGCCCTGGCGATCTATCGGCGCGCGCCGGTGATCACGATGCTGTTCCTCGGTTTCTCTGCCGGCCTGCCCTTCCTGCTGGTGTTCTCGACGCTCTCGGCCTGGCTGCGCAGCGACGGGGTCGAGGTGGCCGCCATCGGCTTCTTCTCCTGGATCGGCATCCTCTACTCGATCAAGTTCTTCTGGGCGCCGGTGGTGGATCGCCTGGCCCTGCCGCTGCTGACTCGCGCCCTGGGCCAGCGCCGCGGCTGGATGCTGCTGGCCCAGGGAATGATCGTCGCCGGCCTGGTGGGGCTGGCAAGCCTCGACCCGCAGCAGAACCTGGCCATGGTAGCGGGCTTCGCCCTGCTGGTGGCCTTCGGCAGCGCCACTCAGGATATCGCCATCGACGCCTTTCGCATCGAGTCGGCGCCCGACGATATCCAGGCGGCCATGGCCTCCACCTATATCATCGGCTATCGGGGCGGCCTGCTGGCCGCCGGCGCCGGGGCCATGTACGTGGCGTCGTGGATTTCCTGGGAAGCGGCCTATCTGACCATGGCGGCCCTGGTGGGCATCGGGGTGATCACCGTGCTGGTGCGCCCGGAACCCGAGCGGCTATCGCTCAACACCCAGCTGATCCACGAGCCTCGGGTACGCGCCTTCCTGCGCGCCAGCCGCGGCAAGCCGCGCCAGCTGCGCCGCCTGGGCGCCTGGGTGATCGGCGCGGTGGTCTGTCCCTTCACCGACTTCTTCACCCGTCACAGGCTCAAGGCGCTGTGGCTGCTGGTCTTCATTGCGGTGTTCCGGGTCAGCGACCTGGCCATGGCCTCCATGGCCAATCCACTCTATATCGACCTGGGCTTCTCGCTATCCACCATCGCCAACGTCACCAACGTCTTCGGCATCGCCATGAGCATCAGCGGGGGGATCCTTGGCGGGCTGCTGGTGGCCCGCTACGGCATCGGGCCGATCCTGGTGCTGGGGGCCGCCGCCGCTACCCTGACCAACCTGCTGTTCGCCGCCCTGGCTTTGGCCGGCCAGAGCCTGCCGATGCTGGTGATGGCAATCGTCGGCGACAACCTGGCCAACGGTCTGGCCAGCGCGGTGTTCATCGCCTTCCTCTCCAGCCTGACCTCGCGGGCCTACACCGCGACCCAATACGCGCTCTTCTCGTCGCTGATGACCCTGCCAGGCAAGTTTATCAGCGGCTTCGGAGGGCTGGTGGTGACCGCGGAGGGCTACGCCACCTTCTTCGTGCTCGCCACGGTCCTGGGTCTGCCGGCCATCGCCCTGGCGATCTGGATCAGCCGCGACCGGGAGCTGGTGCCGGCCCCGTTGCCGCGCGGTGCCTGATCGCCGCCCCGTCAACCGTCGCGCCAGGTCTGCAGCCAGGCCAGCGCCCCCGGGGTGGCCCGCCACTGGTCGCGCATCAGGGTGCGATACTGCCACGCCTCGGCCCGGGAGCCGGGCTCGGCCGCCCCGTCGCCGCCGGCGGCCGACCCCGGACGGGGATTCTCGGCACACAGCAGCGCCAGGGCGTGGGCATTGTGTCGACGCGCCTCTGCCAGGGCCTCCGCGGCCTCGGCCAGCCGCTCGAGACGAAACAGCGCCAGCGACCGACCCAGCAGCAGCCCCAGCGCCGCCTCGCCCAGCGCTTCCCCCTCCGGCGGATAGCTGATGGCCAAGGCCTCGCCGTCGCGACCGTCACGCAGCAGCTGGTCGAGCACAAGCTCCCGCAGCCCCAGGCTGTCATGGTCATCCAGCGCCAGCAGGCGTTCGGCCAGCTGCCGGGAGCGCTGCCGGGCGCCGCGCTCCATGCCTACCACCAGGGCGAGGCCGGTGCGCAGCAGCAGGGCGTTGTCGCCATCGTCCCAGACCAGGGTGCCGGGCCCGTCGGCGGCTGCCTGCTCGAGCCAGCGCTCCAGCCGTTCGGCCAGCGGCACGAACAGGGTCGGCGCCATCCACGGCAGGCTGCCGAAACGGGTAGTGAGCGCCAGGGTCAACCCCTGAAGCACCGCCGGGGCATCGAGCCATTCGGGGTGGGCACAGAGCTCGGCCAGCCACTCTGCGGCTGCCGGCCAGGGATCATCCTCCAGCCCCAGCGGCGACTCGCTGACCGCCTCCGCCGGGAAACAGGCGAGCCAGGCGGCGTTCAAGGCCTGCTCGCGCTCGCCCTGACGGTACTCCAGCCGGCCGTCGCCGGTGCGCTCCACCTGCAGCCGGGGCGCGGTGGGCAGCACCTCCAGCAGGGCCTGCAGGGAGGCGAGCGGACCGGCCAGGTCCTCCTCGGCGTTGAGCAGCTGCTCGGCCAGGGTGGCCCCGGGGTTCTCGGCCAGGTCGGCCAGGAACTCCAGCTGGTCGGGGTCCAGCTCGCCCTGGCGCGCGAGGCGGCGGAACCAGAAGCGAGCCCGCTCGGCGGCCTCCGCCTCGTGTCCCTCGTGGAGCAGCAGCATCGCCTCGATATAGGCCAGAGTCGGCGAGTCCGGCAGCGCCTGCTGGGCACGCACGAAGGCGCTGCGGGCACTATCCAGGTCGTCGGCATCGAGATGCATCAGGCAGAGGCGTTCCAGCGCCACCCCGCGCAGAAACAGCGGGCCGTGCTCGAGCACCGCATCCAGCAGCGCCTCCCGCTTGCGACGGAAGCCGCGCTCCTGATAGAGATCGATGAGGATCTCGAAGGCGGGCTCGGCCTGCTCCGGCAGCCGCGACCAGTCGCCGCGCTCGAAGAGGGATTCGAGGATCTGCTGGGCACGGCCACGCTGGCCGGTCTCGGCGGCAATCAGCCCCGCTTCCAGCAGCGCCTGGGCCGGGGCCCTGCCGCTGGCCAGCGCCGCCTTCAAGGTGTCGCCCTTCCACTCGCGCAGCGAGAGCATCCACATCAGATGGCCCGGCACCGAGCCCGGCAGGCGCACGGCCCCGCAGCACTGCTTGGTCTTGCGTCCGGAGTCGCACCAGCAGGGCTCGTTACGGCCCGGACGCGCCAGGGGTTCACAGGCGAAGTCGAGGCGCTCCAGCGGCGCCTGGGACCACAGCTCCGGCGCCAGCGCCTGGGCCATGGGCAGATTGCCCCCGAGCAGCGCCGGGCCCTCTTCACGCGCCCAGGTCATCAGTGTCGGATAGCGCTCGTCCTGGCGAATCGCCTTGAGTGCCCCCGAGGCAAACCCCAGCAGCTGTTCGACCCATACTGCCAGCATCGCACTCTCCAACGTTCGCAAAACGGCACAGTCTAACAGCCCACCCGGGCGCTGGGCAGCCGGGACGGATACCACCGCGGCAGGCAGTCCTGCTTTACTTTACCCGGGCCAGCAGGGGGCGGCTGCGGGCATGCATGTCGAGTCGGGCGCCAAGGCGCACCAGGTTCCAGTAGTGGCCGTTGAGGGTGCGCGACAGCAGCAGGGTATCCGCCGGCGGCTGCAGGCGGTCCATGGCGGCCCAGACCCTGGGCGACAGATCGCGCAGGCGGCGGTGCACCCGCACGTCGCCGAAGTCCTGCTCCCCGGGCGCGAACAGCGGCCCCACCGCCTCGGCGGACTCTCGGTAGAGCGCCAGCGGCGCCCCCTGCCCCTGGCGGCCGCCGAGCCTGAGCAGCGCCTCGTCCATGGCCATGGGATCCCCCGCCAGGGTCGCCTCGAGCAGTTCCATCATGGCCTTGAGACGCGCCTCTGGGACCGGAATCACCGCGCCCAGATCGTAGATCACCAGCCGCCCCTGTTCATCGACGGCGAAGTTGCCGGCATGGGGATCGGCGTGCAGCTCGCCATGGGTAAAGAGCTCCTCGGTGAGCCAGTCGGCCAGGGTCACCGCCACACCCTGGCGCAGCGCGTCGTCTCCCGACTCCAGATCACGCAGCGGGGTCCCCGGCACATAGCGCATGGCCAGAACCCGCTCGCCACAAAGCGCGAGCAGCGGCTCGGGTATGATCAGACTGTCAAGGTGGGCATAGCGTGCCCGATAGCGGTCCAGCGCCTCGGCCTCGGCGCGGTAGTCCAGCTCGCCGCGCAGGCTGGCGGCCAGCTCCTCGAAGAGCGCATCCAGACGCGCCTGAGGCACCTTGAACCAGCGACCCAGCCGCATCAGCCGGCGAACCTGAGCCAGGTCGTTCTCCAGCACGTCGGCAAGTCCCGGGTACTGCACCTTGAGCACCACGGTGTCGCCGTCGAGCGTCACGGCACGATGCACCTGGCCCATGGAGGCGCTGGCGAAGGGTCGCTCCTCGACCTCACGAAACACCGCCTCGAGGTTGCCATATTCGGCCACCAGGCTCTCGCGGATGCGCGGCCAGGGCATGGGCTCGGCCTGACGCTGCAGGCGCGCGAGCTCCTCGGCCAGATCGGGGGGCAGCAGGTCGTCCCACTGGGACATGATCTGGGCGAGCTTCATCGCCGGCCCCTTGAGCTCGGAGAGCCCCTCGAAGAGCGCCTCGCCCAGTGCCCGCCAGTCCGCCTGGCCGCCCAGGCGGGTGCGGATCAGCGCACCGCCGGTGCGAGCGCCAAGCCCCAGCAGTCGTCTCGTCCTGCCTCTTTCGCGCATGCTATCGCCCCGTTCGTCTGATACAACACGCTAGTACAAGGATTGTACATCAAAATCATCCAGTGACACCTGGCATGGCGCGCCGCTTGCTGGAAGAATATTCAGAACACCGACGAAGAGCCTGCCATGCGACTGATCATCGCCGAGAAGCCCAGCCTCGCCCGCGCCATCGCCGAGGCCCTGCCCGGCGCTCCCCGCAAGCAGGAGGGGGCCATTGCGGTGGGCGACAGCGTGGTGACCTGGTGTCTGGGCCACCTGCTGGAACAGGCGCCCCCGGACGCCTATGACCCGGCTCTCAAGCAGTGGCGCCTGGATAGCCTGCCGATCCTGCCCGCCCGCTGGAAGCTCACGCCCCGCCCCAGGGCCCGCGGCCAGCTGGCGGTGATCCGCGGCCTGCTCAAGGCCGCCCGGGAGGTGGTCCACGCCGGCGACCCGGATCGCGAGGGGCAGCTGCTGGTGCAGGAAGTGATCGAGCACCTGGGCTGGAAGGGGCCGGTCGCGCGACTGCTGGTCAGCGATCTCAACCGTCCCGCGGTGCAGCGCGCCCTGGCCCGCCTGGAAAACAACGCACGCTATCAGCCGCTCTTTCGCGCCGCCGAGTCGCGCGCCCGCGCCGACTGGCTCTACGGCATCAACCTGACGCGAGCCTGGACCCTCACCGGCCGCCAGGCGGGTCACGACGGCGTGCTCTCGGTGGGCCGGGTGCAGACGCCGGTGCTGGGCCTGGTGGTTCGCCGGGATGCCGAGATCCGCGACTTCACTCCCCACCCCTTCTTCGTGCTGTGGGCGGATCTCGCCGTGGCGGGCGGTACCCTGCGCGCCTGGTGGGCCCCCGGCGAGGGTCAGCCCCTCGACGACCAGGGCCGGCTGCTGGCCCGGGAGCCCGCCGCCCTCCTCGCCGAGCGGCTGCCCGGCGCCGAGGGGCGGCTGACCCGCCTCGAGACCCAGAACAGGCGTCAGGCCGCGCCGCTGCCCTACTCGCTCTCGGCGCTGCAGGTGGACGCCGCTCGCCGCCACGGGCTCTCTGCCAAGGCGGTGCTGGATACCTGTCAGACCCTCTACGAGCGCCATCAGCTGATCACCTACCCGCGCTCCGACTGCCGCTACCTGCCGGAGGAGCACTTCGCCGCGGCCCGGGCCACCCTGGAAGGCGCCTGCCGGGCAGACGGCACCCTGCGCCAGTGGCTGAACGGCGCGGACTTCTCGCGGCGCTCCCGGGCCTGGAACGACAAGCAGGTGGGCGCCCACCACGCCCTGGCCCCCACCGGCAGGCCCATGGATCCCGCGCGGCTCTCGGCCAGCGAGGCCAATGTCTTCCGGCTGATCGCACGCAACGTGCTGGCCCAGTTCTACCCCCCCCTCGCCACCCGCGAGGTGAAGGCGGAGTTCACGATTCTCGATGAGGCCTTCCGCGCCCGAGGCCAGGAGATTCGCGAGGCGGGCTGGAAGCCGCTCTTCACCACCCGCGACGAGGCGCCGCCCCTGCCGCCACTCACCGAGGGGGAGACGTGCCGAGTCGGCGAGGCCGGCGTGGAGGATCGCGAGACCCGCCCGCCAGAGCCCTTCAACGATGCCAGCCTGATCAAGGCGATGATGAATATCGCCCGCTATGTGGAGGATCCGGCGGTCAGGCGCACCCTGCGCGAACATGACGGTCTGGGGACCGAGGCCACCCGCGCCGGCATCCTTGAGACCCTGGAGTCGCGCGGCTACCTGGTGCGCCAGGGCAAGTCGCTGCGTGCCACCCGGCTGGGCAGCGCCCTGATCGCTTCGCTGCCCGAGGCGGTCAGCCGGCCGGAGCGCACCGCCCTCTGGGAGCAGCGCCTCGCGGCCATCGCCGAGGAGGGCGCCGATCCCGCGCCTTTCCTCGATGACCTGATCGGCGACCTGCAGCGGCTGCTGACCAGCGCCGACGCCGGCCGGCTGCGCCAGGCGCTAGCCACGGCCCAGGGCGAGACGCCCGCCGCCGCTCGCCCCTCAGCCAGACGCCGGGGCAGTGCCTCCCGGCGCCGCGGCGGAGCCGGCGCCGGCAAGGTCGGGACGAGCCGCAAGCGGGGCCGCTCGTGACCCGGCGGGACACCCACTGGATCGTCGGCCCCGGCGCCCTGGGCAGGCTGATCGGCCTGCGCCTGGCCACCCGAGCGGCTCCCTCTCCGGCGGTGATCCTGATCGGGCGCCGGCGCCTCCCCGTCGAGCAGAGCCTGGTCACCCCCCGGGGGGAGACCCTGGAAGCAGCGGTAAACACCGCTACCCTAAAGGCGCTGCCGGCCATCCCTCCCCGCGTGGTGCATCTGACCACCAAGGCGTACGCTGCCGAGGAGGCACACCTTGCCCTGGCACCGCACCTGCCCGTCGGCACGCCCCTGGTGCTGTGGCAGAACGGCTTCGGCTGCCAGCCGCGGCTCAGCCGGCGCCATGACGGCCCGGTGCTCTGCGCCACCACCACCGAGGGCGCCTATCTCGATGACAAGGCGGCAGGTGACAGCGGCGTGGTCCACGCCGGCCATGGCGAGACGCTGGTCGGCGCCCTGGATGGCCGTCACGCCGAGCTGGCCGACGAGCTTGCCGCCACCCTCAGTGCCGCCGGGCTGCCCGCCCGCAGCGTCGCCGACATCCGCCAGCGACTCTGGCAGAAGCTCGCCGTCAACGCTGCCATCAACCCCCTGGTGGCCCGCTTCCGCATCCGCAATGGCCAGCTGCGCGACCGCCCCTTCCGACCCATGGTGGAAACCATCATCGCCGAGGTCGCCGCGATCCTGGCCGCGGAGGGCATCACTCCGCCCGGTGTCACGGGTGTCGAGGCCAACGCGAGCGCCGAGGCCATCGAGGGCTGGCGAGCCCTGGTGTGGCGGGTGGTGGAAGGCACCGCCGGCAATCGCGCCTCCATGCTCCAGGACGTCCTGGCCGGGCGCCCCACGGAGCACGACGCGATCCTCGGCCCGCTGCTGGCCGCCGCCGCCGCTCACCGCCTTGCCGCCCCGCACCTGACCGAGCTGGCGGACCGGCTGCGGGAGCGCGAGCTGGCGCGCTCGAGGAACCCTTGCTAGGCTATGGGGATACCAATCACTCGCCCTGCGGCTCTCCCGCTTGTCGTACCCGGCTCCCCGGGCCGCAGCGCAAGGACAGGGATCTCATGAAAGCGGGTTTTCTCTCTGCCTGTCTGACGGCCTGCCTGGCCGCCGGTGCCGCCTTACCGGCGCTGGCCGACGGCTCTCCCGCCTTTGCCGGCAAGAATAGCGATCTGATGCAGCTGGATAACGGCATGGTAGTCGAGGGCCGCGACATCGAAACGCCGGACGGCTACACCTCGGGATTCCGGCTGATCGCCGGCTACTCCCCGCTGCGTCTGACCCGGCTCGACCTGGCCGCCGAATTCAGCTATCGGCAAAGCGACGAGGTGCCCACAAGGATGGGTGAGGAGCAGCTGCTGATCAACTCGGTCAGCATGGGTGGCAGCCTGATGGCCGGCGTGCGTCTCGGCCGTCTCGGCCTCTACGCCAAGTCCGGCATGGCGGGCTGGGAAGGCGACGCCGTGATCCCCCGGGACGCCTTCAATACCGCCGGCACCACCCGGGTCACCGGCCTCGGCGCCCGAATGGAATTCAACCGACTGGTCAGCCGGCTGGAGTTCGAGGAGTTCGATGCCCCGGACATGGCCCACCTCAACCTGTTCACCGCCTCGCTGCACTTTCCCTTCTAAAGCTGGAAGCTGGAAGGCAGCATGTCGCCACCCAGCCAGGCGTCAAGTTTTTCTTCCAGCTTCAAGCTTATGGCTTCAAGCACTAGAGCCTACCCGGTATTGCGCAGCCCCGCGGCGATACCCGCCATGGTCACCATCAGCGCCCGGGAGAGGTCGGCGCTGATGGCGCCATCCGCATCCCGATTACGCTGCAGCAGCTCGGCCTGGAGGCCGTGCAGCGGGTCGATATAGGGGTTTCTCACCTCGATGGCCTGGCGGATCAGGGGGGTGTTCTCCAGCAGTTCCTGCTGATCGAGGACCTGCAGCAGCACCTCGTTGAGGCGCAAGAAGCGACCGCGCAGGCGCTCACCCAGCGCCTTGAGTGCCGGCTCATCCACCAGGCGATGCTCGTAGTAGGCGGCGATGCCCACGTCGGCCTTGGCCAGCAGCATCTCCAGCATGTCCAGGTAGGTGCCGAAGAAGGGCCAGCTGTCGCGCATCTCCTGCAGCACCTCCAGGCCGCCCTCCTCCTCCAGCCGCCGGGCGAAGGCCTCGCCGCTGCCCAGCCAGGCGGGCAGCATCAGACGTATCTGGGTCCAGGCAAAGATCCAGGGAATCGCCCGCAGGGTCTCGACGCCACCGTCCTGACGGCGCTTGGTGGGCCTTGAGCCCAGCGGCAGGCGGCCCAGCGACCCTTCCGGCGTCACCGCCCGGAAGTAGGGCACGAAGTCGGGATCCTCGCGCACCACGCCGACATAGCCGCGGTGCGCCACCTCGGCCAGGCGGTCCATCTCCTCGCGCCAGCGGGGCTGGGGGTCGGGTGGCGGCAGCAGGGTCGCCTCCAGTACCGCGCAGGCATAGATCTCCATGGAGCGCAGGGCGATCTCCGGCTGGCCGAACTTGAAGCGGATCATCTCGCCCTGCTCGGTGACCCGGAGGCTGCCGTTCACCGACCCCGGGGGCTGGGAGAGAATGGCCGCATGGGCCGGGCCGCCGCCGCGCCCCACGGTGCCCCCGCGGCCATGGAAGAGGGTCAGGTCGACGCCATGCCGGCGACAGACCTGCACCAGCGTCTCCTGGGCGCGATACTGGGCCCAGGCGGCGGCCAGCTGGCCGGCGTCCTTGGCCGAGTCGGAGTAGCCGATCATCACCTCCTGACGGTCGGCGGCGAGCGCGCGGTAGCCGGGCAGGGAGAGCAGCCGATCGATGACGTCAGCGGCGTGGTTGAGGTCATCCAGGGTCTCGAACAGGGGGGCGATGGGCAGCTTGACCTCGCCCCCCACCTCCTTCATCAGCAGCGCCACGGCCAGCACATCGGAGGGCTGGCCGGCCATGGAGATGATGTAGGTCCCCAGCGCCTCGGCCTGTTCGCTGGCGATGACCCGGAAGGTATCGATCACCTCCCGGGACTCCGATGAACACTCCCAGCGCCGCGGAATCAGCGGCCGCCGCGAGGCGAGCTCCTCGAGCAGGAAGGTCTGGCGCTGCTCCTCGCTCCAGTCGCGATAGTGGCCGAGTCCCAGACCGTCGGTAAGCTCCTCCATCACCTGGGCATGCCGGCCCGCCTCCTGGCGGAGGTCGAGCTTGGTCAGGGTCACGCCGAACACCGCCACCCGGCGCAGGGTATCGAGCAGCGCACCGTTGGCGATGGTATCCAGCCCCACGTCGCACAGCGAGCGATAGCAGGTCAGCAGCGGCGCGAAGAGCTGGTCGCGGCTCTCGATGACCGGGCCCTCGTCGAAGGGCCTGCCGTCCAGGCACGCCTTGGCCCAGTCGCGGGTCGCCTCCATTCGGGCCAGCAGCCGGCGCAGCAGCTCACGATAGGGCTCGGCCGCATCCCCCACCTCGGCCTTCAGGGCGCTGTTGGCTTTCCACATGGAGAGTTCGGCCTTGAGCTTCTCAAGGTCGCGCAGATAGAGGTCGGCGGCCATCCAACGCCCCAGCAGCAGCACCTCCCGGGTGACCCGCGAGGTGACGTTGGGGTTGCCGTCGCGGTCGCCGCCCATCCAGGAGGCGTAGCGGATCGGCGCGGCGTCCAGCGGCAGGCGCTCGCCGGCGGTCTCCAGCAGCAGATTGTCCAGGTCCCGGTGGAAATCGGGAACGGCCTGCCACAGCGAGTTCTCGATCACCGCGAAGCCCCACTTGGCCTCATCCACTGGGGTCGGGCGCTCGTGGCGAATCTCGTCGGTGTGCCAGGCCTGGCTGATCAGCTCCTCCAGCCGCCCCTTGGCCCGGACCCCGCGTTCGGGATAGTCGCCGGAGGACTCGATGGCGGTAAGGCAGTCGTCGATGGCGTCGTACTTCTGGATCAGGGTACGGCGGATGACCTCGGTAGGGTGAGCCGTCAGTACCAGCTCCACGCGCATGGCGGCCAGGGTCTCGACCAGCTTGCGCGGGGCGTTGCCGGCCTCCCGGGCGCGAGCCAGCAGTTCGCTGAGCACCGGCTGGCTGCCGGGGCGGTAGTCCTCCACGCGGCGAAAGCGCGCCCGATAGTGCTGCTCGGCGATGTTGGCAAGATTGAGGAACTGGTTGAAGGCGCGAGTCACCGGCAGCAGATCGCGATCGGGGAGGCGGCGCAGGTAGTCGATCAGCTCCCGCCGAGCCTGGCCGTCGCTCTGCCGTCCTCGCTTGGCGAAGCCGCGAATGGTCTCGATCTTGTCGACGAAACCCTCCCCCAGGTCGTCGGCGATGGTGCGCCCAAGGCTGTCGCCCAGGATACGAACGTTGTCACGCAGCGATTCGTGCAGGTCGTCACTCATGGCCATGTCTCTCGGTTGTCCCTCCGCCGCGAGCGGAGGAGGAAGTGGATGGGGATTCGAGCACCGCGCGCTCGTCGGCCTTGGCAACCTGCCAGTGGCGCTCCATGGCGTCGAGGTCGGCCTCCTCGAGCGCCACGCCCTCCGCGGTCAGGGCCGCCTCGAGATGGCGGAAGCGACGCTCGAACTTGGCATTGGTCGCGCGCAGGCAGCGCTCGGGATCGGCCTTGAGGGTACGCGCCAGATTGGTCACCGCGAACAGCAGGTCACCCACCTCCTGGGCAGCGTGTTCGCGATCGCCCGCGGCCAGCGCCTCCTCGACCTCGTCGAGTTCCTCGCGGATCTTGCTCAGCACGCCGCGGGCATCGGGCCAGTCGAAGCCGACCCGGGCAGCGCGCTTGGAGAGCTTGGCGGCTCGCGACAGCGCCGGCAGGGTGCGCGGAACATCATCCAGCACGGAAGCCGCAGCGTCACCCGGACACGACGCCGCAGCGCTGGTGGCGCGCTCGGCGCGCTCCTGGGCCTTGAGGGCCTCCCAGCGGCTGCTGACCTGGCGGGTCTCGACCTCCTCGGCCGTGACCCCCGGCGGACGGCGAGACGCCAGGGTGCCCTCGGGGAAGACATGGGGGTGTCGACGCAGCATCTTGGCGGTGAGGGCGTGGATCACATCGTGGAAGTCGAAGCGCCCCTCCTCGGCGCCGAACTGGGCATAGTAGACCACCTGAAAGAGCAGATCGCCCAGCTCGCCGGGCAGCTCCTCCCAGGCGCGGCGCTCGATGGCGTCGGCAACCTCGTAGGCCTCCTCCAGGGTGTGGGGCACGATGGAGTCCCAGTCCTGCCTGAGGTCCCAGGGGCAGCCCTGCTCGGCATCGCGCAGCACCGCCATCAGGGTCAGCAGGTCGTCGAGATCGTGACGCCGGCTCATGCTCCCCTCTCCTTGCCCTTGCCTTTCTCCTTGCCCTTGCCTTTCTCCTTGCCCTTGCCTTTTTCCTGGCCCTTGACGCCGCCGGCCCCGGTGCGCAGCCGACGCACCTCGATGACGTTGGAGAGCTGCTGGATACGCGAGAAGAGGCGCCCCAGGGTCTCCAGGCCGTCCACCTCAACGGTGATGTGCAGGCGCGCGATGCCGTCGTCGGTATCGGTCAGGGTGTTGACCGCCAGCACGTTGACCTTCTCGTTGCCGAGCACACCGGTGACGTCCCGCAGCAGGCCGGAGCGGTCCCAGGCCTGGACCTCGATATTGACCGGGTACTGGGTGCGGGCGCGCTCGCCCCACTCCACCTCGATGATGCGCTGCGGCTCCTCCAGGCGCAGCTGCAGGATATTGGCGCACTCCTGGCGATGCACGGTGACGCCGCGCCCCTGGGTGATGAAGCCGACGATGGGCTCCCCGGGCACCGGGTGGCAGCAGTTGGCCATGCTGGTCTTGAGGTTGCCCACCCCGAGCACGGTGATATCGCTCTGGCCGGCCTTGCTCGGCGACCGTCTGGGCTTGGCCAGCAGGCGGTCGAGCTGCTCCTGGTCATCGCTCTCGCCGAACAGCTGCTGCGCCTGGTGCAGCACCTGGCCGATACGCAGGTCGCCGGCCCCCAGGGCGGCATACATGTCCTCGGGGCCCTGGTAGTTGACCTTGCGCGCCAGGGTCTCGAGGTCCATGTCCTCCAGGTCGAGGCGCTTCATCTCGCGCTCGAACAGTGCGCGCCCCTCCTCCAGGTTCTGGTCCCGGGCCTGGTGCTTGAACCAGGCCTGAATCTTGGCCCGGGCCCGGCTGGTGCGCACATAGCCGAGGCTCGGGTTGAGCCAGTCGCGGCTCGGCCCGCCCTTGCTGGCGGTGAGGATCTCTACCTGCTGGCCGGTCTTGAGCGTGTAGGTGAGCGGCACGATGCGCCCGTTGACCTTGGCCCCCCGACAGCGATGCCCCACCTCGGTGTGCACCCGGTAGGCGAAGTCGATGGGCGTGGCCACCCGCGGCAGGTCGATGACGTGGCCATCGGGGGTGAAGACATAGATGCGATCCGGCGCCACGTCGCTGTTGAGCCCCTCGCTGAGATCGCCGATGTCGCCGACCTCCTCCTGCCACTCGAGCACCTGGCGCAGCCAGGCGATCTTGTCCTCGTAGCCGGTGCTCTTGGCCTTGGTATCGTGGCCCTTGTAGCGCCAGTGGGCGCAGACCCCGAGCTCCGCCTCCTCATGCATGGCAAAGGTGCGGATCTGAATCTCCAGCACCTTGTTCTCGGGACCCAGCACTGCGGTATGCAGCGACTGGTAGCCGTTCTTCTTGGGATTGGCGATGTAGTCGTCGAACTCGTTGGGCACATGGTGCCAGCAGGAGTGCACCAGTCCCAGCACGGTATAGCAGTCGGTCACCTCGGGCACCAGGATGCGCACCGCGCGAATGTCATGCACCTGGGAGAAGTCGATGCGCTTGCGCTGCATCTTCCGCCAGATGGAGTAGATATGCTTGGCGCGACCCTCGACGTCGTAGCGAGTGATGCCATGGGCTTCCAGCATGCCCTTGAGGGCATCGACCACCTCGACGATGTAGCGATCACGATGGACGCGTTTCTCGGCCAGCTGGCGGGCGATCGCCTTGTAGTCGTCCTCGTGGAGGTAGCGAAAGGAGAGATCCTCCAGCTCCCACTTCAGGTGGCCGATGCCCAGCCGATGAGCCAGAGGCGCATAGATGTCGAACACCTCCCGAGCCACGCGCAGCTGCCGCTCGCGGGGGGCATCCTTGACCTGGCGCAGGGCGCAGGTGCGTTCGGTGATCTTGATCAGCGCCACCCGCACATCGTCGATCATGGTCACCAGCATCTTGCGCAGGTTGTCCTGCTGGTCATGCTGACCCATCTCGTGGCTGGGGGTCTGGGAGGTGCTGATCGCCGCCATCTGCAGCACACCGTCGATCAGCGCGGCGACCTCACGGCCGAACTGCTTGGCCACCGCCTCCAGGCCGATCAGCCCCTCGCGCACGGCACGATAGAGTACCGCGGCCACCAGAGTCTCCTGGTCCAGCCTCAGCTCGCCGAGGATATCGGCCATTTCCAGCCCCATGCGAAAGCTGGAGCCGTCGGCCAGCCAGCGGCGGTGGGGCTTGTCGGACTCGCGCTCCAGGCGCTCTGCCAGCAGGCAGGCCGCGCGCAGCGGTGCCGGATCACGCAGCTTGACGTCCTCCTGCAGCCGCTCGAGCCAGCGCTCGATATCGACGCCCCCCGTCTCGGTCAGCGGCTGCTCCTCACGGACTTTAACCATCGGGCGTTGCTCCTTGCAGCGGCTGTTCTTCCCGCGGGTACTCGAACAGCAGCATCGATTCCAGGTGTGAGGTGTGCACAAACATGTCGGCCATGGCGAGTCGCGCCAGCCGGTAACCGCCATGCACAAGGCGTGCCGCATCCCGTGCCAGGGTCGCCGGATCGCAGGAGACATACAGCACCCTGGGCACCGGCGACGCCACCAGAGCGGCGCAGACGGCATCGGCGCCATCGCGGGGCGGGTCCAGCAGCAGGGTATCCGGCGCGGTCTCCCGCAGCAGGTCCTGGACCGCCGCGATATCCGTCAGATCCGCCTGGCGGGCCGCCACCCTCAGCGGCGACTCCCGTGAATTGTCGCGGACGTTATCGGCCAGACGCTCGACCATGGCCGGGCTGCCCTCCACCGCCGTCACCCTGGCCCCGGCGGACGCCAGCGGCAGGCTGAAGTTGCCCACCCCGGCAAAGAGGTCCAGCAGCGACGTGCCGTCCAGGCCGTCGAGCCAGCTCAGGGCGGTGGTCACCATCAGCCGGTTGACCTCGGCATTGGCCTGCAGGAAGTCCCCCGGGGCAAAGCCCAGGGTCATCTCGCCCACGGCGCCTGGCACCCGACAGCTGAGCGCCGGCGCCGGTGTCAGCCACTCGAGTCGCGGCGCCTCGCGCCCCGCCAGCCAGGCCAGGTGCAGGTCATGCTCGTCGGCAAAGGCCAGCCAGCGCGCGCGGTCGGCGGCGTGCTCCTTGAGCTGACGGACCAGCAGCATCGCTCCCTGGTCGCTGTCCAGCAGCTCCAGGTGTCCCACCCGACGCGGCACCTCGAGGGAGGTCACCTGACGGTGCAGCGGCGCCAGAAGCGCGTCGAGGGCGGGCACCAGTATGGTGCAGCGCATGATATCCACCAGGCGATGGCTGTGACGGGCACGGAAGCCGAGGTGGACCTGGCCATCGGCACCCACCTTGACCCCCAGCCGGGCACGCCGCCGATAGCCGCTGGAGGCGTCGGCCAGCAGCTCGGGCATGCTCGTCACCTCGAGGCCCTGGCGGGCCAGCAGGTCGAGGAGCACCGCCTGCTTGTGACGGCGCTGGGCGGGCACGGCCAGGTGCTGGAGGTCACAGCCGCCGCAGCGGCCGAAGTAGGCGCAGGGGGGGGATACCCGCTCCGATGATGCCTCGAGCCGCTCGCGAACATGGGCCTCATCGAAACGCTTGCGCGTACGATGAACCGCCACCTCGACGCGCTCGCCGGGCAGCGCCCCCTCCACGAACAGCGCCTTGCCGGCAGCGTCGTGGGCCAGGCCTCGACCATCGTGAGCCAGCCGCTCGATGGTGACGCCCCGAGCCCCCTCTTCCTCGGCGGTGCGACCCGCGGTCGCCCCCCGGGGCGCCTGGCGCCCCTGCAGCCCGGAAACACCCGACCGTTCTCGGCGCGGCCGCCGCTTGCCCAGCATCGCCATCTCAGGACTCCGGGGCAAACAGGCCGGTGGAGAGGTAGCGGTCGCCGCGGTCGCAGACGATGAACACGATCACCGCGTTCTCGACCTCCTCGGCGATACGCAGGGCGCCGGCCAGAGAGCCACCGGAACTGACGCCGGCCAGAATGCCCTCCTCACGGGCCAGGCGCCGCATGTGAACCTCCGCCTCGCGCTGGCCGATGTCGAGGACGCGGTCGACCCGAGTGGCGTTGAAGATGCTCGGCAGATACTCCTGCGGCCAGCGGCGGATGCCCGGGATACTGGCGCCGTCCTCCGGCTGCAGGCCAATGATCTGCACCCCGGGGTTGCGCTCCTTCAGCGCCCGGGAGACCCCCATGATGGTCCCGGTGGTGCCCATGGAGCTGATGAAATGGGTCACCTGGCCGCCGGTCTGTTCCCAGACCTCGGGGCCGGTGCCGCGGTAGTGGGCCAGGGGGTTGTCGGGGTTGGCGAACTGATCCAGGCGCTTGCCCTCACCGCGGGCCAGCATGGCTTCGGCCACATCGCGAGCCTCCTCCATGCCCCCCGCCTTGCTGACGCTGATCAGCTCGGCGCCGAAGGCCGCCATGGCCTGCCTGCGCTCCTCGGAGGCGTTCTCGGGCATGATCAGCACCATCCGGTAGCCCTTGATGGCCGCCGCCATGGCCAGGGCGATGCCGGTGTTGCCGGAAGTCGCCTCCACCAGGGTATCGCCGGGCGTGATCTCACCCCGCGCCTCGGCCTGCTCGAGCATGGAGAGAGCAGGCCGGTCCTTCACGGAGCCGGCGGGATTATGGCCCTCCAGCTTGGCCAGCAGGAGGTTGTTGCGGCCGGCGGTGATGCGCTTGAGGCGAACCAGCGGCGTCTGGCCGACCACCTCCTCGAGGGTGGGAAAATGCATGCAACTTTCCTTGTGGGAACGTGTTTTCTCCATTATATCCGTGCCGCCCCGGGGTGGACAGGCATCCCCCCTCCCTGTGTCATACTGGGTTTCATCTCCCGCAGAGAGCCTGCCGATGTCCCTGAAGTTCCGCCTGCTGCTGACCATGCTGGTCGTGCCCTGGCTGCTGATGCTGCTGCTCGCCGCCGTGACCCTGACGCTGCACCGCTCGCAGCATGCCGAACAGCTGCAGGCCCGCCTGGAGCAGGCCGTTGATCTTCTCACGCCGGCGCTGAGCCGCACCGATGACCCCACCCGGCGGGAGGCCCTGGCGACCGGCCTGCTGGAGCTCGACGAGGTGCGCGCCCTGGGCATCACCGACGCCCGGGGCGAGATGCTGCTGCAGCTGGGCCGGCTGCGCTCGCCCCCCGAGGTGCCAAGCGACCCGCATCGGCAGCTCGAGCAGCGGGCCACCGAGTGGCGACTGCAGGCGCCCATGCCAGGCGCCGAGCCGACCTGGCTGGTGCTCGACGTGGATGCCAGCCCTCTGGTCCTCGACCACTATCGCCAGATCGGCCTCACGGCGCTGCTGCTGGGCATTGCCGCGCTGCTGCTGGGAGCGCTGACCTTCACCACCTACCGCCGTCTATCGGGCCCGCTGGCGGCGGTCGATCACAGCCTCTCCCGCCTGGCCCGAGGCGAGCGCCCCCCCGAGCTGCCCGCCTCCCCGGGCGAACTGGCCGGACTGAGCGAGCGGGTCAACGCCCTGGCGCACTACCTGGCCGAGGCCCGCCTGGAGACCCGGCGTCAGATCGAGCAGGCCACCGCCGAGCTCGAGGAGTCCATGGAGACCATCGAGGTCCAGAACATCGAACTGGACATCGCCCACCGCCGCGCCCTGGAGGCCAGTCGCATCAAGTCGGAGTTTCTGGCCAACATGAGCCACGAGATCCGCACCCCGCTCAACGGCATCATCGGCTTCTGCCGCCTGCTCGAGCGCTCGCAACTCGAGCCCCGCCAGCGGGAGTGGCTGGAGCATGTCCAGCGTGCCTCCAGCAACCTGCTGATGCTGGTCAACGATGTTCTCGACTTTTCCAAGCTCGAGGCCGGGCGCCTGGAGCTGGAACGCCTGCCGCTGGACATGGTGACACTGGTGGACGAGGTTCTGGGCCTGCAGGCGCCGCTGGCGCACCAGAAGGGGCTGCAGCTGCTGGGCCTGGTGTACGACGATGTGCCCGGCGTGCTCACCGGTGACCCGATGCGCATCCAGCAGGTGCTCACCAACCTGGTGCACAATGCAGTGAAGTTCACCCGAGAGGGTGAGGTGGTGGTGCGGGTGATGGTGGAGCAGGCCGAACCGGGGCGTGTGACCCTTCGGCTCAGCGTGACCGATACCGGCATCGGTCTCTCCCCGGAACGGCAGCGACACCTCTTCAAGGCCTTCGAGCAGGCCGAGCCCAGCCACGCCCGGGAGTTCGGCGGCACCGGGCTGGGCTTGACCATCTGCGGCCAGCTGGTGGAACAGATGGGCGGGAAGATCGAGGTAACGAGTGAACCCGACCGGGGCGCCACCTTCTCCTTCACCCTCCCCCTGGAGGGCGACGAGATCGCCGAGCGCCCCCCCGAGCTGCAGCTCTCCGGACAGACGGTGGTGATCGAGGAGGCCCACCCGGCCACCCGCCGCGCCCTGCGCCACCTCTTCATGCGCTGGGGCGCCCGGCCCGTGGAGGCCTTTCCGGCTCCCTCGCAGAGTGGCCCGCCGGCGCTGCTGGTCGCCAGTCTGCCCCCCCTGCCGCTGTCAGCGGCCGATGCCGCCACCTGGCAGCATCGCCTGGGCGAGCTGGCATGCCCGGCGCTGCTGCTGGCCAATGCCAGCCCCCTCGACCTGCCGGACCTGCCGCTGCCCCACGGCGGGCGCCAGGCGGTTCGCGTCGAAATGGCCGAGCGCCCGGCCAAGCTCGCGGCCGACCAGCAGCCGGCCATGACCCTCTTCCTGAAGCTGGCCGCGCCGGACAAACCCGAGGCGCTCCTCGACCGCGCCGACGGCCTGCTGG
>PUOM01000246.1 GCA_003552795.1 Halomonas sp.
AACGTAAAGTGCCGGAGCGCCTCGCAGCATGAGTCCCCGGCCGGCGATGCCGAGATGGCTACAACAACGACAACGGCATACAACAACGACAACAGCACCAACGGCGGATCGTTTGCGCGATCCTGAGAGGACGTCACATGACCCAGAACTTCATTCTGGAGACTCGGGGGGTGACCAAGGAATTCCGCGGCTTCACCGCCGTGGACGATGTCAACCTGCAGGTCCAGGAAGGGCATATCCACGCCCTGATCGGCCCCAACGGGGCAGGCAAGACTACGGTCTTCAACCTGCTCACCAAGTTTCTGCCGCCCACCCGCGGCGAGATTCTCTACCGCGGCAAGCCGATCACCGGCATGAAGGCCAACGAGATCGCCCGTCTGGGCCTCGTGCGCTCCTTCCAGATCTCCGCGGTTTTCGGCCACATGACTGCCATGGAGAACGTGCGCGTGGCCCTGCAGCGTCCCATGGGCACCTCCTTCCACTTCTGGAAGTCCGCGCGCACCCTCGACCACCTCAACGACCGCGCCATCGAGCTGCTCGAGGAGGTGGGCCTGCGCGAGTACGCCGACGTGCTCACCATCGAGATGCCCTACGGCCGCAAGCGCGCCCTGGAAGTGGCCACCACCCTGGCCATGGATCCCACCATGATGCTGCTCGACGAGCCGACCCAGGGTATGGGCGCCGAGGATGTCGACCGCATCGTCGAGCTGATTCGTCGCGTGGCGAAGGGACGCACCGTGCTGATGGTGGAGCACAACCTCAGCGTGGTCAGTCGGCTCTGCGACCGCATCACGGTGCTGGCCCGCGGCGCGGTGCTCTCCGAGGGCGACTACGCCACGGTCTCCGCCGACCCGCGGGTCAAGGAGGCCTATATGGGCAGCGACGCGGAAGAGGAGGCCAGCGCATGAACCAGCCAGCCGAGAGCCCGGTGGAGTATCAGGACCGCGACGGTGCCGAGATGCTCAGGGTCAGCGATCTGCACGCCTTCTACGGTGAGTCGCACATCCTTCATGGCGTCGACTTCAACGTGAAGCGCGGCGAGCTGGTGACGCTGCTGGGGCGCAACGGCGCCGGTCGCAGCACCACCCTCAAGGCGATCATGAATATGGTGGGCCGGCGTACCGGTTCCATCATGATCAACGGCAACGAGACCCTGGGCATGCCGGCCCACCGCATCCCGCGGCTGGGCATCGGCTACTGCCCCGAGGAGCGCGGCATCTTCGCCAGTCTCGACGTCGAGGAGAACCTGCTGCTGCCGCCCACGGTGCGCTCCGGCGGGATGTCCATCGACGAGATTTACGAGATGTTCCCCAACCTCTACGAGCGGCGGCGCAGCCAGGGCACCCGGCTCTCCGGGGGCGAGCAGCAGATGCTGGCCATGGCGCGCATCCTGCGCACCGGGGCACGGATGCTGCTGCTCGACGAAATCACCGAGGGGCTGGCACCGGTCATCGTCCAGAAGCTGGGCCAGGTGCTGATCAAGCTCAAGGAGCGCGGCATGACCATCGTGCTGGTGGAGCAGAACTTCCGCTTCGCCGCACCCCTGGCTGACCGCCACTTCGTCATGGATCACGGCCTGATCGTCGAGGAGATCTCGGCGGCGGAGCTGCCGAGCAAGCGCGACCACCTGCACAGCCTGCTGGGGGTGTGAGTCGGGGGCATCGCCAACGTCCGAGCGTCAAGCTGCAACACTCGAGCGCAACATCCAGTGCAGCATCCATTGCAACAACAACAAGAGCCCCGCTTCGGGGCAGAGGAGAGCCAAATGACCTTCATCAAGAAGAGCCTCACCACCGCCGTCGCCCTGGCCGCCACCGCCGCCATGGCCACCACCGCCCAGGCCGAGATCAGCGACGGCGAGGTGCGCATCGGCTACCTGGCCGACATGTCCGGTACCTACCGTGACCTGGCCGGCCCCGGTGGCCTCGAGGCGCTGCGCATGGCCGTCGAGGATTTCGGCGGCGACGTGAACGGCGCGCCTATTCAGGTGTTCAGCGCCGACGATCGCAACAGCGCCGACGTGGGCGCCAGCACCGTGCGCGAATGGATCGATACCCGCAACGTCGACATGGTGGCGGGCCTGGTCGCCTCCTCGGTGACCATCGCCGTCACCCGCGTGCTGGAAGAGCACGACAGCTTCGGTATCGTGTCGGCCTCTGCCGCCTCGAGCATCACCAACGAGCACTGCACGCCGAACCACATCCACTGGGTCTATGACACCTACCCGCTGGCCAACGGCACCGCCCGGGCCATCGTCGAGGAGGAGGGCGGCGATACCTGGTTCATGCTGACCGCCGACTACGCCTTCGGCCACGCCCTGGAAGGCGATGTGACCCGGGTGGTAGAGGAGGCCGGCGGCGAGGTGGTGGGCCGCGTGCGGCACCCCTTCCCCACCGATGACTTCTCCTCCTACATCCTCCAGGCTCAGGGCTCCGGCGCCCAGATCATCGGCCTGGCCAACGCCGGCGCCGACACCGTCAACTCCATCATGACCGCCGCTCAGTTCGGCGTGACCGAGGCCGGTCAGCAGCTCGCCGGCCTGCTGGTCTTCCTCAACGACGTCTACGCCATGGGCCTCGAGGATACTCAGGGCCTGCTGCTGACCACCGGCTGGTACTGGAACATGGATGACGAGTCGCGCGAGTGGGCCGAGCGCTACTACGAGCGCACGAACCGCATGCCGACCATGGTCCAGGCGGGTATCTACTCCAGCACCATGCACTACCTGCAGGCGGTCGAGGCCACCGGCAGCGACGACCCGGCCACCGTGCGCGAGTACATGATGGACCAGGAGATCAACGACTTCTTCGCCCGCAACGGTCGCCTGCGCGAGGACGGTCGCATGATCCACGACATGTACCTGGCGCAGGTGAAGTCTCCCGAGGCGTCCGAGCACGACTGGGACCTCTACGAGATCCTCGCCACCATCCCCGCCGAAGAGGCTTACCGTCCGCTCTCCGAGAGCCAGTGCAAGCTGGTCCAGAACTGAGCCGCGAACGACCTGGCGGCGGCTACGGCCGCCGCTCCTCTGACGGGAGATTCCTGACATGACGATGATATTCGGGGTGCCCCTGGCAGTGTTCATGGGGCAGCTGCTGCTGGGCCTGATCAACGGTGCCTTCTATGCCCTGCTCAGCCTGGGCCTGGCGGTGATCTTCGGCCTGCTGAAGATCGTCAACTTCGCCCACGGCGCCATGTACATGCTGGGGGCCTTCGCCACCCTGCTGGGCATGCGCTACCTGGGCATCAACTACTGGGCGGCGCTGCTGCTGGCGCCGCTCTTCGTGGGCCTGTTCGGCATGCTGATCGAGCGCTTCCTGCTGCGCCGCATCGCCCATCTGGACCACCTCTACGGCCTGCTGCTGACCTTCGGTATCGCACTGATTCTTGAAGGCACCCTGGTCAACTTCTTCGGCGTCTCCGGGGCTCGCTACCCGACGCCCGAGGCGCTGCAGGGCGGCTATCAGACGGGCTTCATGTTCCTGCCCAAGTACCGCGCCTTCGTGCTCGTCGCGGCCATCGTGGTGTGCCTGTTCACCTGGTACATGATCGAACGCACCCGCCTCGGCGCCTACCTGCGGGCCGGCACCGAGAATCCGGCGCTGATGCAGGCCTTCGGCGTCAACGTGCCGCTGCTGATCACGCTCACCTACGGCTTCGGCGTTGCCCTGGCCGCCTTTGCCGGGGTGCTGGCCGCACCGCTCTATCCGGTGTCGCCCACCATGGGCTCCAATCTGCTGATCGTGGTCTTCGCCGTGGTGGTCATCGGCGGCATGGGCTCGATCCTCGGCGCTGTCATCACCGGCCTGACCATGGGCCTGATCGAGGGCCTCACCAAGGTGTACTACCCCGAGGCGGCCAATACCGTGATCTTCCTGGTGATGATCCTGGTGCTGCTGATCCGACCCGCCGGCCTGTTCGGCAAGGAGGCTTGACCATGTCCGTGACCCAGACACAGACGCTGACCCCCTCCATGAAGCGCCAGCGGCGCGCCGATATGCGCCGCAATGCCTTCTACCTGGCGCTGATCGCCATCGGCCTGGTGGCGCCCTTCGTGGCCTATCCGGTGTTTTTGATGAAGGTGCTGTGCTTCGCGCTCTTCGCCTGCGCCTTCAACCTGCTGCTCGGCTACGCGGGGCTGCTCTCCTTCGGCCACGCGGCCTTCCTGGCCACCGGCGGCTACATTACCGGCTACCTGCTGGCCAGCTATCCCGGGTTGACCCCGGAGCTGGGCATCATCGCCGGGACCCTGGTCGCCGTGGCCCTGGGGGCGGTGTTCGGCGCCCTGTCGATCCGTCGCCAGGGCATCTACTTTGCCATGGTGACCCTGGCGCTGGCCCAGCTGGTCTACTTCATCTACGTGCAGTCGCCCTTCACCGGCGGCGAGGATGGCCTGCACGGGGTGCCGCGGGGCGAGCTGTTCGGCTTCATCAGCCTGCGCAGCAACCTGGCGATGTACTACTTCGTGTTTGCCATCTTCCTGTTCGGCTTCGCGCTCATCCAGCGTGCCGTGCACTCGCCCTACGGCCAGGTGCTCAAGGCGATCCGCGAAAACGAGCCCCGGGCGGTGTCGCTGGGCTACAACGTCGACGCCTACAAATGGGTGGCCTTCGTTCTCTCTGCTGGCCTGGCGGGCCTGGCGGGCTCCACCAAGACGGTGGTCTTCCAGCTGGCCTCGCTGACCGACGCCCACTGGCACATGTCCGGCGAGGTGATCCTGATGACCCTGCTGGGCGGGGTGGGCACCCTGTTCGGCCCGGTGGTCGGCGCCGGCATCGTGGTCAGCCTGCAGCACGTGCTCGCCCAGTCGCCGCTGGGCAACTGGGTGGGGCCGATCCTCGGGGTGATCTTCGTGATCTGCGTGCTGAGCTTCCGCAGCGGCATCGTCGGCGAGATCCTCAAGTCCTACAACAAGAACTTCAAGTGAGGGAGCGACCCGTCGCGCAATGCGGATGAGGTTCCACCTGCACTCTCTCGGGCGCCCTGCGGGGCGCCTTTCTCGTGGGCGGGAGCTCGTGGCCAGGCGTCACAGGAAGCTCGACGCGACGCCACCCCTCCCCGCACCGAGTCCCCGGCGGCTCGGCAGGCTGCCGGGCAGATGCGCCACCAGGTGATCGACGAACTGCCGCACCTTGGGCGAGCGCTGGCGGTGGCGGGGGAAGACCGCCCAGACGGCGGCGTCGTCGTGGCGGTAGGCGTCCAGCACCGAAATCAGCGCGCCGCTGGCCAGGTGCTCCTCCACGTAGTAGTCGGGAAGCTGCGCCAGCCCCAGCCCCTTGAGAGCCGCATCGAGCAGGGCGGG
>PUOM01000207.1 GCA_003552795.1 Halomonas sp.
GGTTCTGGCCGAGCTGGGCATGGCAGACGACCCCCAGCTGAAGATCGCCAAGCGCCTGGAGCAGATCGCCCTGGAGGACGAGTACTTCGTCGAGCGCAAGCTCTATCCCAACGTTGACTTCTACTCCGGCATCATCCTCAAGGCCATGGGCATTCCGACCAACATGTTCACCGTGATCTTCGCGGTGTCCCGCACCATCGGCTGGATCTCCCACTGGCACGAGATGCTCAGCGACAGCTACAAGATCGGCCGTCCGCGTCAGCTCTATACCGGCCACACCCAGCGCGACTATCCTGCCAAGTAAGCCAGGCGGGCAGCGGCCCTGCCGCCTGCGCCACCCTTCAGAAAGCCGCCTTCGGGCGGCTTTCTGCTGCATGGAGCACTCACCCTTCACCACTTACCACTCACCACTTACCACTTACCACTTACCACTTACCACTTACTACTCACCACTCACCCGCCATACCAGGAGCAACAGAATGAGCCAGAGCATCTCTACCGTCGCCTTTATCGGCCTGGGCGTGATGGGCTACCCCATGGCCGGCCACCTGGCCCGCGCCGGCCTCAGCGTACGCGTCTACAACCGTACCGCCGCCAAGGCCGCGGCCTGGGCCGATGAGCACGGCGGCAGCCACTACCCGACCCCTCGGGAGACCGCCGAGGGCGCCGATCTGGTGCTGATCTGCGTGGGCAACGACGACGACGTACGCCAGGTCACCACCGGCCCCGAAGGGGCACTGCACGGCATGGCCGAGAGCAGCCTGCTGGTGGACCACACCACCGCCTCGGCGGAGCTCGCCCTGGAGCTCGACGCCGCCTGCCGCGAGCGCGGCATCGGCTTTCTGGATGCGCCGGTCTCCGGTGGCCAGCAGGGCGCCGAGAACGGCGCCCTGACCATCATGTGCGGCGGCGACGAGGCGACATTCGCCCGGGCCGAGCCGGTGCTCGCCCACTACGGCCGGGCGGTCACTCTGATGGGCCCCGCCGGCAGCGGCCAGCTCACCAAGATGGTCAACCAGATCTGCATCGCCGGCCTGGTTCAGGGGCTGGCCGAGGGGCTGCACTTCGCCGAGCAGGCGGGACTGGACCAGAAGCGGGTGGTGGATGTCATCTCCAAGGGGGCGGCCGGCTCCTGGCAGATGGAGAACCGCCACGCCACCATGATCGACGACGAGTATGAACACGGCTTCGCCGTGGACTGGATGCGCAAGGATCTCGGCATCTGCCTGGAGCAGGCCCGCCACCTCCAGGCGCGCCTCCCGGTCACCGCCCTGGTCGACCAGTTCTACGCCGACGTCCAGGTGATGGGCGGCGGGCGCTGGGACACCTCCTCCCTGCTGCGTCGCCTGCGCGCCGTGGAGCGCCGCTGACGCATCGGGGCGGCGCCCGGGCGCCGCCCTGCCCCCCTGCCCGACCGCCTGGTTCATCGCCTGCTTTCAGGTTGACAAATGCGCTGCCAGGCCCTCCAGAGGGTCTCGGAGCCGTTGTCCACACATTCTGTGGATAAACCTGTTCACAACCAGGCGAAAAGGTCGCCAGATCGCCATGAACTGGGGGCTGAGCTTAAATTGATCATTTTTTGACCTTGCGCAAGCCATTGATTTTAAATGGCTTTATGAAAAAGCGTGTCGGCATGGGCGATTACGGACCCGCTGTGCACAGACAGACGGGCGGAACCCCGCCTAGTGGACAAGTCAAGCAAAAATCGTCCCGAAAAGGGCACAGAGAGGGAGTTCCAGCAAGAGAGGCATCACCGCCGACGGCCGGCGCCGAGCGATGAAAAAAGGGCACTCGAGTGAGTGCCCTTTTCGAAAGAGTGGCGTCCCATAGGGGGTTCGAACCCCTGTTCCCGCCGTGAAAGGGCGGTGTCCTAGGCCACTAGACGAATGGGACGCTGCTGTCGTTCGAGGGGGTTGGTGGAGCCTAGCGGGATCGAACCGCTGACCTCAACACTGCCAGTGTTGCGCTCTCCCAGCTGAGCTAAGGCCCCGTTGCCCTGAAGACGAGACGTATAGTACTGATTCGCCCCGCCTTCGTCAAGCCTCTCGTGCTTCACACGAGAGCTTTGAGCCGTAAGCCTTGAGCTGTAGAAGAACACCGCCCACATTTTCTTCTCATACCACTCCTCGGCAACCCCGCCACCACGGCCTCGCCGAGGTCCTCTTGAAGCTTACAGCTTATGGCTTACAGCTGTTTGTACTCCTTCTCGAAGCGCTTGGCCTGCTTCTTGGAGACGCCGCCCAGCACCTCGATGGCGTGGCGCAGGCGCGCCCGGGTCATGTCGGACCCCAGAATGGCCATGGCATCCATTACCGAGGTGCTGGAAGAGGAGCCGGTCACTGCGATGAAGACCGGCGCCAGGAACTCCTTCATCTTCAGCTCGAAGTGGGCGGCCAGCGCCTTCACCTCACCCAGCAGCGCCTCCTTGTGCCAGGCGGGCACGGCTTCGAAACGCCACACCAGGAACTGCAGCAGCTTGAGCAGATCCTCGCGGCCCAGCTTGACCCCGTCGAAGCTCTCCTCGTCGATGCGCGGCAGCCCGGAGAAGAAGTGGCCGGCCAGGGGCACCACCTCGGAGAGGGTCTCCACCCGCGGGCGAACCTGGGGCAGGATCTCCTTGACGTAGCGCTCGTTGAAGGCCCACTCCATCAGCGCCTTGAGGAAGGCGCCATCGTCGAGATCCTCACGGATATAGAGACCGTTGAGCCAGGTCAGCTTCTCCAGATCGAAGACCGGGCCGCCCAGGGAGACGCGCTGGATATCGAAGTGCGCCATCATCTCGTCGAGGCTGAACTTCTCGCGCTCGTCGGGCATCGACCAGCCCATGCGACCCAGGTAGTTGGTGACCGCCTGGGGCAGATAGCCCATGCGGCGATAGTAGTTGATGGAGGTGGGATTCTTGCGCTTGGAGAGCTTCGACTTGTCGGGATTGCGCAGCAGCGGCATGTGGCAGAGCTCGGGCATCTCCCAGCCGAAATACTCGTAGAGCAGCTGGTGCTTGGGCGCCGAGTTGATCCACTCCTCGCCGCGCAGCACATGGGTGATCCCCATCAGGTGATCATCCACCACGTTGGCCAGGTGGTAGGTGGGCATGCCGTCGGACTTGAGCAGGATCTGCGCGTCCACCTGGGCCCACTCTACCTCGATGGTGCCGCGCAGCATGTCGCGAATCGTGCAGCTGCCGCTGGCGGGCACCTGCATGCGCACCACATGGGGCCACGCCTCCTTCTCGCGGCGCGCCTGCTCTTCGGCGGGCAGCGCCAGGTCGGCGGGCTTGAGGGCCAGGTGCATGCCGGCCGCCTTGCGCGCCTCGCGCAGCTCGTCGAGCTCCTCGCTGGTGCGGTAGCACCTGAAGGCGTGGCCGGCCTCGATCAGCTGGCGAGCGTACTCGGCGTAGATGTCGCCGCGCTCGCTCTGCCGATAGGGCCCGTGGGGGCCGCCCACGTCGGGCCCCTCGTCCCACTCCAGGCCGAGCCAGCGCAGGGAATCGAGGATCATCTGCTCGGATTCGGCGGTCGAGCGCACCCGGTCGGTATCCTCGATGCGCAGGATGAATTGACCGCCGTGCTGACGGGCAAAGCAGAGGTTGAACAGGGCAATGTAGGCGGTGCCGACGTGGGGATCGCCGGTGGGTGACGGCGCGATACGCGTGCGTACGGTCATGTCGTTGCGGTGTCCCGGAGCAGGTGAAAGGATAGCCGCATTATACGCACCTGCCGCCCAGTCGGCAGCCGTCGCCGGGAATCATCCGGGGGGATCGCGGTCAATGTCTGGCTGATCGCCTTGACCGACCTGGAGACCCCCATGCTTGCGCAACTCCCCGACGGCTTTACCACCCTGGTGACGGGCGCCGGCGGCGGCATCGGCCGCGCTGCGGTGGATGCCCTGCTGGCCAGCCCCAGACCCGGCCGGGTGATCGGCGTCAGCCGACGCCCCGGGCCCCGTGATGATGCTCGCTTCGAGTCGCTGGACGCCGATCTCACCACCCCCGAGGGTCGCGAAATACTGGTCGACTATCTGGACGGCACGCCCCTGCATTTGACCTTCAACACCATCGGCACGCTCCACGACGAGACGCTCGGCATCCATCCGGAGAAGAAGCTGGACGATCTGGACGCCGAGGCCATGGCGCACCTGTTCCATGTCAACGCCACGACACCGGCGCTGCTGCTGCAGACCCTGCAGTCCAGCCTGAAGGGGCGCCATCCGGCACTGGTGGCGAGCCTCTCGGCTCGAGTTGGCTCCATCGAGGACAATCGCCTGGGAGGCTGGTACGCCTACCGCGCCAGCAAGGCGGCCCACAACATGCTGATGAGGACCGCCGCCGTGGAGCTGCGACGGCTCAACCCGACTCTGACGGTTGTCTGCCTGCACCCTGGCACCACCGACACCGAGCTGTCACGCCCCTTCCAGGCCCGGGTGCCAAAGCACAAGCTGTTCACGCCGGAGTTCGTCGCCGAACGGCTGCTGGCGGTGCTGGGGGAGCGCGAACTCGGGGGGGCGGCCAGCTTCCACGACTGGGCCGGCGACGCCGTGGCCTGGTGACCACCGTCATCGGTGAATCAACGTTGATGTGCAACATTGCACGGCCCGGCAGGATCCCGGAATATCCCTCTCCGGATTTACCCACCTTCCGACAACACACGACACGCAACGACAGGACGGCGAGATGGATTCACTAGGCCCGCGTATCAAGGAGCTCCGGCTGGAGGCCAACCTCAACAAGGCGGCCCTCGCCCGACAGGTCGGCGTCTCCGATGTGACCATCTCCTACTGGGAGTCCGGCGCCATCCGCCAGATCGGCCACGAGCGCCTGGTGGCCCTGGCTCAGGCCCTGAACTGTTCCCTGTCGCGCCTGCTGGAGGGCGACAGCGGCGGTCGGGCAGCGCCCCTCTATCTTCGCAGCCTGCCGCCCGCGCCCTGGCAGGATCCTGCCGCCGGGCAGATCGAGCTGCCCTTCGAGCTGGTACCCGCCCAGCACTGGGAAGGGGAGTGCTACCTGATGACGCCGGCCCCCGGCGAGCACTTCGACTTTCTGAACCAGGGGGACCTGGTCGCCGTGGCGCCGACCGCCATCTTCCACGAGGCCGGGCTCTACCTGGTGGAGTGGAACGGGCGCCAATGCATTCGGCGCGTCACTCAGGACGAGGACGGCAAGCTGCAGTTCAGCGGCCAGGAGAGCACCGAGTCGGCCGGCGATCCCCCGGATAGCCGGCTGCTGGGCAAGCTGGTGGCACGCTGGCAGGCCGCCCCGCTATAGACAGGCGGGACGAGCCCTA